>LBFQ01000022.1 GCA_000980735.1 Candidatus Caldipriscus sp. T1.2 | reverse complement strand
CCCTACCCTCGTAATCTCTGGATATTTCCTCCGCAAGCTCGGCAACCCTCCTTTGAATTTGCTCCTCAGTTATTAGAAAAGCCATAGAAAAAATTTTAAAGGGGTAGTTTTGATTTTAAGAATTCCCAAAACCCACCCTCCAAAACCGTAGATATCTTAAGGAACCCAACATCTTCCCTCCCCAACCTATAAAAATCCTTCTCCGTGCAAACGGGTATTGCGTTTAATCTTTTGGAAGCCTTTAAGATCCCTTCCAAGGTCCTTTCCCCTATCCACCAATGGTCTGGGAATATCCTGTACCCAACAACTTCAGCGCCCCCATTTTTTAGGGAATTTATGAAGCTGAAGGGATCCGCGATCCCGCAGAAGGCGAAAATTTTCAAGCCTTTAAGATCCAAAACCTTTCCCATATACTCAATACCCTCAATCTGGTATCTCATAATAAATGTTGGTTTTCCAAGATCGGGAAATTTGGGGGTTTCTTTGGAGGTTTTTAGGTTGAAAATTATGGCGTCGGAGAACTTGAAACTTTCGAAGGGTTCCCTAAGGGGACCAAAGGGAAAAACGTTGGACTTGAGATCGGCGGGGCGAAGGATGAGCAAATTTAAATGAGCACGTAATTTAAAGTACTGGAAAGCGTCGTCAAATATCAGAACCTTTGCCCCATAGTTTTTCGCAATTTCCACCGCCTTAAACCTATCCTTTGATGCTATAACATCCCTCCCCGTCTTCTTAAAGATCATATAGCCCTCATCCCCAAGGTGGTACGGATCCGGATGTTCCCTTGATGTGTATAACCCCTTAAACTTCCTTCCGTACCCCAAGGTTATAATCGCCGAACTTTCAATCCTCCTTGCAAGCTCTATGACCAAGGGGGTTTTTCCGGTTCCTCCCATGCGCAAGTTCCCAACGTTTATTGAGAATATGTCGGGGGTTTTCGGTTTTGATGAGGACCTTAAAAGTTTTACCGCCCATGCATAGGGGTTGAAAAGGTCAGGTAATGTCATCTTATGATGATGGACCTTATTCTATTACCGGTCCTTACAAAGTACACCCCCCTCTTTAAGGGTTGTGTGCAACCCATACCTTCAAATAAAACCCTTCCCGAAACATCATAAACTTTGATCTCTCCCTCCCAACATACCCTGTTTGCCGAAATTATTATATTTTTATCCGATTGTGATATAATCTCCCTTACGGATGTGGAGGGGTACATCGGCAAAATTATGTGGGAAGGATAGGTGGAAGAGTGGTATATTTTGTTGTTTGCGGGGAGCTTGATAGGGTCGTCCCTTACAAAGGGGCCCCCATTGTTCGGGTTTGCCTCAAAGCGCGGGTAATTTGCGGATGAGATTATAACCATTATCCTGTGCCCGGGCATAAAGGCCCATGCGGTAGCCCAAACCTTAACCTCAACGGAATCTATAACCCCGGGATTTAACAACACTTCCCTATCAAAGCCGTATCTGTACCTAGCCTTTATTATCCCATCCGAGACTAATATTGCCCTACCGTCCGGGAATACATCCGCTATCCTAACCGCAAAATCCGTATCGTATCTATCGCTCTCTATGTAAAGCTTTGCTATAATGTTCCCTATAACAACAACCGTGTCGGTCAATACATCGCTCTGAAATACGAGGACATCGGATCTTGAAAGTAGGGGCCTTTGATCCTTTGGTCCTGTCCCGCCCGCTAAGCTCATCTCGTTCCCCCCTATGGTTGGGGTTGGATCGTTTGGGTCGTAGATGTAAGAAGAGAAGCCTACAGAGGTTGGGGGATAGAGTCTAAGGCTCCCATCACCGTGAAGGTACCATTTCCTCGGATAAACCCCCCTGGGTGGGAAGGTATCGGAGTAAGCCCATTCGTTTATACCGATTATATAAAACTTAACTGGGGGTTCGTCCATAATGCCGTTGTTTATACCCTTAAGCCAATAGTCGTACCATCTACCTATGAGATTTAAGAGGTCGGTAAATGAGAATATGGCGTTAGTTGGAAATGTTAGATCCCCTTGAACGTTTTGCCCGAAGGTTAAATGTCCCCAGGGTCCTATTATTATCTTTTGGTTTCCGCGCGCGTAAGGTCCGCCGTTAAACTGCAAGTCTAAAAAGGCTTTTATCTGGCTCTCGCTGAAAATATCAAACCAACCCGCAAGGTGAAGCATTGGGGTATTTACCAAGCTTGACCTCTCTTCAAGGTTCATTATGGCCCACGTGCTATCATAGGAAGGATGGTTTGCAACGCTGTCTATCAGGTGGGGAACTCCCAAACCCCCCAACCAGTTTTCTACGAGATTTTTCCTAAACTCCCCTCCATAGAAAGCCGCGTAATGGTAAATGCTGTGAGCTCCGACTATAGGAAACGCGCATTTATATGCGGGATGGAGGGTACCCGAAAGGAGGTATTGATCCCCATGGCGGAGAACCAAGCACCGCAAACCGAACCCGAGGACCAACTCTGGGAAATTATCCAATTTATAGCATCATAACCATCCTGAAGGGCTCCCCATCCATCCGTCCTAAACACCGAAGGTTCCCCTTCGCTACCCTGAAACCCCCTTAGGCTTTGTATAACTAGGGCATAACCTTTTACATCGGTTATGTAAGGTATCAGAAAGTTTAATCCAACATCTGTTCTACCGTAAGGTGTCCTAACCAAGATGGTGTGGAGCCTCCCCGCGTAAAACGTGGGTTTATAAACATCCGTAGCTAAGCGCACACCATCCCTCATCGGAACCATAACGAACTCGTGGGTATAGGATAGGAAAATCAGCATAACCATTATTTTAAGGTTGGGCATCAACTTTATAATTTCCACCTGTGAAATCTGCGGAAATTAGGAAGGTTTTTTTGGAGTTTTTTAAGGAGAGGGGGCATACGGTTGTGCCCTCATCCTCCCTCCTTCCCCCCGATCCCACATTACTTTTTACGAACGCTGGTATGAACCAATTTAAACCTTACTTCTTGGGGGAAATTGAACCTCCATTTAAGAGGGCTGTTTCCGTTCAAAAGTGCCTGAGGGCGGGGGGAAAGCATAACGACTTAGATAATGTTGGATTTACGAGAAGACACCATACTTTCTTTGAGATGTTGGGAAACTTTAGCTTTGGAGATTACTTTAAGAGGGAAGCTATAAGGTGGGCTTGGGAGCTTTTAACGGAGGTTTTTAAAATTCCAAAGGAAAAACTTTGGGTTACCGTTTATGAGGAGGACGATGAGGCTTTTTACATATGGAAGGACGAGATAGGCATTGATGAGAGTAGGATAATGAGGATGGGAGCAAAGGATAACTTTTGGGAGATGGGGGATGTGGGTCCATGCGGTCCATCCTCGGAGATTTTATACGACTTGGGTGGGGAAGGGGAAGATAGGTTCTTGGAACTCTGGAATCTGGTTTTTATGCAGTATAACAGGAGGGCGGACGGTTCGCTTGAGGCTCTTCCAAAAAAGAACATAGACACGGGTATGGGTTTGGAGAGGATCGCGTCGGTTTTACAGGGGACATACTCCAACTTTGAGACCGATCTCTTCCTTCCCATAATAAACTTTATAGAGGATATAAGCGGGGTAAAATACACTTACGAGACCGGGGCACCGCATAGGGTTATAGCGGATCACACTAGGGCTTTGGTTTTTGCGATATCCGACGGGATATATCCTTCAAACTTCGGT
>LBFQ01000021.1:9052-13635 GCA_000980735.1 Candidatus Caldipriscus sp. T1.2 | reverse complement strand
CCCCGTCTCGTTCCCGTAGTGTCCAGCCATCTTTTTACCCTTCCAAACCTTCGCGGGAAAGGTGTGCTGACCTATTGAACCGGGCCTCCTATGAAACTTTGAACCGTGGGCGGCGGGTCCACCCGAGAAGTCCCACCTCTTCACCACACCCGCAAATCCCCTACCTTTAGTTTTCCCCTGAACATCCACCAGATCTATACCGTTAAAGAGCTCAGCCTTTAAGCTTGAACCTACGGGGAATTTTTCTAAATCATCCGTTTTAACTTCGTAAAATTTGGTTGGGTAAAGTTCCCTCTCCCCAAGGTGTTTTTTTACAAAACCCAAGATGGGCTTTGAAATCTTATGAACGGGTTTAAAGAAGTACCCAACCACAAGGGCATTATAACCATCTTTCTCCTTAATTCTATGCGAAACCACAACGTTTTCAACCACCTGCAGGACGGACACCCCTACGGGCACCTCAAGGATTCCATCCTCTCCCTTAACGAAGACCTGCGTCATCCCTATTTTCTTTGCCAAAACCCTCATTTTTAACCCCTATATTATTGATACCTTAACATCCACGCCGGGAGGAACATCTATTTGGGAGATCTTATCCATGGTTTCGGGAGTAGCGTTTGAGATCTCTATTAATCTGGCATGCCTCTTTAGGATGAAGTGCTCCTGTCCTCTCTTGTCTATGTGTGGACCCCTTATTACCGCAAATAGGGTCCTCTTGGTGGGAAGGGGGATCGGCCCGGATACCGTTGCCCCCGTACTCCTTGCGGTCACCGCGATTTGCTTAGCAAACCTATCAAGGATGGCGGGATCAAAGGACTTTATTTTTAGCCTAATTTTTTCCATCAGTCAAGGATTTCGGTTATTATTCCGGCTCCAACCGTCCTACCGCCCTCGCGTATCGCGAACCTCAACCCCTTCTCTATGGCGACGGGATATATGAGCTCCACCTCCATTTGGACGTTATCTCCAGGCATCGCCATCTCCCTCCCGTCCGCCAACTTTATGGTTCCCGTGACGTCGGTTGTCCTGAAGTAGAACTGGGGCCTATAACCGTTGAAGAAGGGCGTGCTCCTTCCTCCCTCTTCCTTCTTGAGTATATAGACTTCTGCCTTGAATTTCCTGTGGGGCTTTATGGATCCGGGCTTCGCCAAAACCATACCCCTCTCCACATCGTCTTTGTTCACACCCCTCAGGAGGGCTCCTATGTTATCACCCGGAATAGCCTCATCCAGAATCTTGCGGAACATCTCTATGGAGGTAACCACCGTCTTCATCGGCTCATCCCTAAATCCGACTATCTCAACCTCTTCGCCGGGCTTGAGTATTCCCCTTTCCACCCTACCTGTTACCACCGTTCCACGCCCAGTTATGCTGAATACATCCTCAACCGCCATAAGGAAGGGTTTATCGATCTCCCTAACCGGTTCGGGTATGTACTCGTCCAAGGCTTCAACGAGCTTCAGGATAGCTCCTGCGCCTATGGGGTCATCGAAGTTTGAGGGGTTCTGAAGGGCCCTGAGGGCTGAACCCCTTATTACGGGAACCTCATCACCGGGATAGCCGTACTGGTTCAAAAGGTCCCTAACCTCAAGCTCCACGAGATCAAGGAGCTCTGGGTCATCCACCAAATCCACCTTGTTGATGAATACAACTATGGCGGGTACGTTTACCTGACGGGCGAGGAGAACGTGCTCCCTCGTCTGGGGCATTACAGAATCCACCGCTGACACCACCAAAATGGCGCCGTCCATCTGCGCGGCGCCGGTTATCATATTCTTAACATAATCCGCGTGGCCCGGACAGTCTATGTGGGCGTAGTGATACTTATCCGACTCGTACTCTACGTGGGCGATGTTTATGGTGAGGATCTTCGTCTCATCCTTCCTAGCTATCTTCGCGTCCGCCTTGGCAACCTCATCATAACTTTTAGCCTGTGCCATACCCTTTGCGGCCAAAACATGCGTGATAGCCGCAGTTAAGGTCGTTTTTCCGTGGTCTATGTGCCCTATGGTTCCCACGTTCTTATGCGGTTTTGTTCTTAAAAACTTCTCCTTAGCCATCCCTTTACCTCCTTTAAACTGCGGGGCAGGGACTCGAACCCCGATCTCCTGATCCAGAGTCAGGCGTGTTGCCAATTACACCACCCCGCAGAAAGGTTGAGCGGATATTATAAGGGTGAAAAATCTTCCGTATAATATTTACCGATGTTTGCGATGGTGGTGCATGGGGGCGCGGGGAGGTGGGATGGGGAGAAACTTAAATATGCCAAGGATGTTCTAATCCAATCTGCGGAAAGGGGAATTGAGGTTCTAACCGGCGGGGGAAGCCCATTGGATGCGGTGGAGGAGGCAATAAAGATCCTTGAGGATGACCCGATCTTTAACGCGGGAACGGGAAGCGTGCTCAGTATAGACGGTAATGTGGAAATGGATGCGTGCATAATAAACGATGAACCTTTTGTTTTGGGGGCAGTAATAGGAGTAAGGAGGGTGAAAAACCCTATCTCCCTCGCGAGGTTAGTTGCGGAAAAAACTTCTCACCATATAATGTACGGTGATGGGGCGGAAAAGTTGGCGGAAATTTTTAACTTACCCTTTGCGGATGTGATAACCGAAAGTTCAAGGAAAAGGCTTGAGAAGGTAAAAAGGGAGATTTTTGATGGAGAAGCTGAGTTTTCCAAATTTTTGGAGAAGACTGTAAAACTTATAAAGGAACATCCGGAGATGTTTATGGGAACCGTGGGGGCGGTCGCAACGGATGGAAATGCGGTATGCGCAGGTACCTCAACGGGGGGAACAACCCTAAAGCTTCCCGGTAGGGTCGGGGATACTCCGATACCGGGGGCGGGAACTTGGGCGGAAAGGGGGGTAGGTGCTTCCGCGACGGGTATAGGGGAAGGGATCATAAGGAGCCTATTAACAAAGAGGTTTTGCGACCTCGTGATTATGGGTATGAAACCCGATACCGCAGCAAGGGCCGTTTTGGACCTTACGGATTACCCTGTTGGTATAATAGGGCTTGATAGGTCCGGAAGGGTGGGGGTGGCGCATAACACACCATATATGCCCTCGGTTTATATCGCGGTTAAGGGTAAGGAAAGGGAGGTTAGGTTCTATGGTATATCACTTTGAGGGAAAGACGAAGGTTTTGGTTTTGGATGAGAGGGTTTATAAGGGGAAAATGCGCCTTTACTTATGCGCCTCGGAAAAATTCGGTTTAATAAAGGTGGTTGGTAAAGGACTTTACCTTTTTGGGGTTTTTGAGATTTTCGCAAAAAGAAGTAGGACCTTGTATTACCTCGAGGAGGCAAAACCTCTTTACGATTACAGGCATATGCTTAGGAACCCAGCTGTCCTTGAAGCATACTCAAAAATCTACGAAAAAATCAAGTACCTTGATGAAATAGAGGATGAGAGGTTTTATCCAAGTATAATAAGTATATTTGAAAGGCTTAAGAAGGAACCTAACGGCTTTTCCAAAAAGCTCATACAAACCTTACAGAACGCTCAGGATCTGGAAGATATGTTTAAGGTCCTGGAGGGGATATGAGGGCTTTTGCTTTTCCCGGGCAAGGTAGTCAATACGTGGGTATGGGTTTAGGGATATACGAAAGGTACGATTTCGTTAGGGAAATTTACGAGGAGGCGGAAAGAATTTCGGGAAAGCCTATAAAGAAGCTCTCCTTCGAGGGACCCGAGGAGGATCTTACAAAAACCGAGAACACGCAACCTGCTATATTTGTATATTCCGTCGCCTTGCTTGAGGTTTTGAAAAGGAAAGGGATAGAAGCGGATGTGGTTTTTGGGCACAGCCTCGGGGAATTTTCCGCCCTTTACAGCGCGGGCGTCTTTTCCTTTGAGACAACCCTTAAGCTAGTCGTAAAGAGGGGGGAGCTTATGGGGAGGGCGAAGGGCGGTAAGATGGTTGCGGTGATAGGAAAGGATGCATACAAAAGGGCAGAGGAAGTTATGAAGGAGTTAAACCCACAAAAAACCGTAATAGCTAACATAAATTCCCCATTGCAGGTTGTAATATCTGGTGATGAAAGGGAGGTGGATGAAATTGTTGAAAGAATAAAAAGTATGGCAAAGGATCTTAGGTTGATACCCTTAAAAGTCTCCACCGCTTTTCATTCACCCCTTATGGATGAAGCGGCGAGGGAATTCTCAGAAATATTGGAAAATGTGGAGTTTATGGAACCGAAGGTACCCATAATAATGAATTCAACGGGAAAGTTAGCAAAAAATTCAAAAGAGGTTTATAATGCCCTTAAGGTCCAGCTTAGATCCCCAGTTTTATTTGTTGATATGATAAATACTGCGATTGAGCTTGGGGTGGATGAGGCTTGGGAAGTTGGACCAAAGAAGGTACTCTGCGTTTTGATCTCCCAGATAACCGATAAAATAAAAACATTTTCTGGGGAGGAATATGTCAAAGTTTAAAAAGGCGGTGGTTGGGATAATTATAAGGGATTCTTCTGTTATACTTGTAAGAAGGTCAAGGGCTTTATCCCAGCATGCGGGGGAAATAGGACTTCCGGGTGGTATGATGAAAGCCAATGAATCAAAGCTTTCAACCCTACA
>LBFQ01000021.1:8081-9032 GCA_000980735.1 Candidatus Caldipriscus sp. T1.2 | reverse complement strand
AATTTCCTACCCGAGCTATCGGATCTTATTCCCAACCTTTAACCATATAACCCCTACCCCTTAAGGAGTCTATTAGGGGTCCAAGGGCTTTTAAGGTATTTTTCCTCTCGTGCAAAAGGATTATTGAACCGGGCTTAACCTGCCTTAAAATGTTGGAAATTAACAGGGGTTTTGAAAGATTTTTCCAATCCTCCGAATCATCGTTCCAAAGGATCACCTTCATTCCCAAAACCCTAATTACGGAATCCATAGCCCTTGAGTATCTCCCGTAAGGTGGCCTAAAAAAGATCACCTTTTCTCCCGTGAACCTCTCTATAAGCTTGTTTGTGCTGTCTATCTCCTTATAAACCCTATCAAAACCCCAAAGGAGCATAAATGGAGAGTGGGAATACGAATGGTTTCCTATTATGTGCCCCCTCCTGTGGATCTCCCTTACAAGATCCGGGTAGATTTCAACATTTCTCCCCACCAAAAAGAATATCGCCTTCACCCCGTACTTATCAAGCGTATCAAGGATCTGCAAAGTATATTTTCCGGGACCATCGTCAAAGGTGATAAGAACATCCCTTTCCCTTTCAAATATTATATAATCCCTTTTGGGAATTTTGTACGCTAAGGCTTCGTAAAGGAACAGGAGAAAGACAAGAAAAATTATTGAAAAACCGAAGATAGGATGGGGAGAAAACCTCCCAACTTCCCTTATAGGTTTCAAACCTTTAAGGAAGGGCTTTTTGAAAATGTTCAGGTAGAAGTAATTTAGGAGTATGTAAAGGAAAACGGATTTAAAGAAACCTTCCCTAAACCTCCTGCTTGATGTGATGACCGGGTTGTTTATTGTTTTAACCTTTCCAAGTTTTTTTAACCTGTTTCCCAGATCCATGTCTTCCCCAGTTCCCAAATCCGTCCTAAATCTACCCACCTTATAAAAATATTCCCTCCTAACCGCAAAGT
>LBFQ01000021.1:6548-8061 GCA_000980735.1 Candidatus Caldipriscus sp. T1.2 | reverse complement strand
CATAACTCTTGCCCCCTTTCAAAGCCGTAATAAAAATCTCCCTTGTCGGCAAAGTTCTCGTATATGTAAAGCCCGAAGTTAATATGCTTTTCTTCTTTCATGTGCTCATCAAAGTAAGTCAGATCGCTTTCTTTAAAGTTGTAGAATTTTATCAGGCACTCTTTCTTAAATTTTGCAATTTCGGGCTGCTGGACCTCAAAGGAATGAAGAGCGCCGAGCAATTGGGAAGGATTCATACCGTTCAGATGCGAGATTAAATCATCCAAAGTTGGATACTTTTCGGGTTTTTCAAGGTTTTCAATCCATCTTCTCCAAAGTAATACATGTTCTTCCTCTTCTTGAACGACCCAATTATCTGAAATTGAAAACCCGTCCAAAACCCTCTGCCAATAGCGTGGTATATTTTCTATTAGATCAAGATAGGAATAGGCATATTCGGAAAGCTTTTGGATAGAAACTTCGCCATTTTCCCATGCCTTATAGAAAGGGTGTTCCCTTAATCTAAACTTTAGCTCAAACATAGTGAGTATTATATAGCCGCAGTGCAATCCTTTCGGACAATACGGTCCGCATTCATAAATCTACATTAGAATTACAATTCCGAAATGGATTTTAGCGTAAGTCCTGAATTTAAAGGAAGGGTTAAAGCTTTAAATGATGGGAAGTTTAACAAAAACGGTAAATTCGTAATATATTGGATGTCCCAAAGTCACAGGGCAAACTTCAACCATAGCCTTGAATTTGCGATAGATCTATCAAACGCTTACAGAAAACCCCTATTGGTCTATTTCCCTATCACGGACAGGTATAAGTATTCAAACGCACGATATTACAAATTTATGTTGGATGGGATTTTGGAAGCCAAAAACTCCATAGAGGAAAGGGGAATTAAGTTTGTCATAGAAAAGGTGGATGATATCAAACGGAGGGTCGTGGAAATTTCAAGGGATGCTTTCGCCTTAATTACGGATAAAGCATACTTAAAGTTTTATAGAAGGCTTAACCAATATGTGGCGGACAAATTGGATATACCGGTCTATGAGGTGGAATCCGACGTTTGCGTTCCCGTTGAGATAGCATCCGATAGACTTGAGCCCTACGCTTTCGGTTTTAGAAAAAAAATTTATAGCATAATGGATGCATTTATTGTTGAATTGAAGCCGAGAGAGGTAAAGATCAAATCGGTTAGCCTTGATTTTGGAATAGGGGAGCTCACCTTAAGGGATCCTCTGGAGATTTTAGATATCCTCAACATAGATAAAAGCGTTAGCTTATCTCCCTTCGTAGGTGGTTATAGTCAAGCAAGAAGATACTTAGAAGAGTTCATTGAGAGGAAACTTCACAAATACAAAGATTTTAGATCCCATCCGGAGCTTGACTACCAATCAAACCTTAGCCCCTATTTGCACTTTGGACAGATCTCGCCTATAGAAGTTGTCCTTGAGGTTTTATCAAAGTACGGTAAGGATGAAAACGTGGATAGCTTTTTTAACGAGCTGATAGTTTGGAGGGA
>LBFQ01000021.1:2443-6528 GCA_000980735.1 Candidatus Caldipriscus sp. T1.2 | reverse complement strand
GGAAGATGCACAACTACATGAGAATGTATTGGTGCAAAAAGCTTATAGAATGGACGGATGACCCAAAGCAAGCCTTTGATATAGCCTGTTATTTGAACGATAAATATGAGCTTGATGGGAGGGATCCCAACGGATATGCGGGAATATCTTGGTGTTTTGGAACCCACGACAGACCTTGGAAAGAAAGAAAAATCTTCGGGAAGGTTAGATATATGAGCGCATCGGGTCTTGAAGCAAAGTTTGATATTAAAAAGTACGTAGAGAAGGTAAAGGGGTTATAACCCCGTTATAATATCCGAATATGAACGAGCTTAGGATCGGGATGGATGAGCTTAGAAAGAAGGCTCTGGAAGTTAAGGAAAGCGGATATACTTACTTTTCCTTTATGACAGCGGTTGATAACGGGAGCAATTTAACCCTGTATTACAGGCTTGCGAATTTGGAGAACAACTCGGAGGTTTGGCTCGTGGTTGAGAATGTACCTTACGGGGCGGAGGTTCCATCCCTTTACGATATATTTGAGGGGGCGGATTGGCACGAGAGGGAATGCTATGACCTCTTTGGTGTCAAGTTTTCAAACCATCCAAATTTAAAGAGGATCCTGCTCCCGGAGGATTACGAGGGACATCCCCTCCTGAAGTCCTTCCCTATAGATGCTCCATATAAGGATTACAGGGACTGATGAAGTTCGTATTTATAACCGGTGGGGTTTTATCCTCTTTGGGTAAGGGTATAACCACCGCATCCCTTGGATTACTCTTAAAAAGTAGGGGGCTTAAGGTAACCATAGTGAAGATAGACCCTTATTTGAACTCCGACGCTGGAACCATGAACCCTTACCAACACGGCGAGGTTTTCGTAACCGAAGATGGAGGGGAAACGGATCTTGACATAGGGCATTACGAGAGGTTTTTGGGGGAGAACCTATCAAAGGAAAATAATATAACCGCGGGAAGGATATACCACGAGGTGATACACAGGGAGAGAATGGGGTATTATTTGGGCGCCACCGTTCAGGTTGTGCCACACCTCACAAACCTGATAAAGGATAAGCTTAAGGCAATAGCAAAGGAGTACGATATTTGTCTAGTTGAGATAGGGGGGACGGTTGGGGATATTGAGGGATTACCTTTCCTTGAGGCAGCGAGGCAGATGGGATTGGAGGAAAGCTGTTTTTACATCCATGTATCTTATGTTCCCTTCATAAGGTCTGTGGGGGAGCAAAAAACAAAACCCACCCAACACTCAATACAGAAGCTAAGGGAAATTGGGATACAGCCTGACGCGGTGGTATGTAGGGGTGAATATCCCTTAACCGAGGAGGCAAGGTCAAAGATAGCGATGTTCTCAAACGTTCCCGTTAGGGCGGTGATAAGCGCCCATGATGTTGAAAACGTATATAGGATACCCTTCATATTGGCGGATCAAGGTTTGGACGACATAATTTTGGAAAAGCTTGGAATAAGGACATATCTAAAGAAGAAATTGGAGGATTGGGAGGATTTCGTAAGGAAGCTTGAAAATCCTAAAGAGAAAAAAGAGGGTAGCCATAATAGGCAAATACGTTGAGGTTAGGGACGCGTACAAGAGCCTCATAGAAGCTTTAATACACGCGGGGGCTCATACAGGCGTAAAACCCGAGATAACCCTCGTGGATGCTTTGGAGATAGAGGAGAAGGGGGCCGAGATCTTGGGGGATTTTGATGCTCTGATAATAGCTGGCGGATTTGGTAAAAGGGGGATAGAGGGGAAGATTGAGGCAATAAAGTTTGCCAGGCTTTCAAAGAAACCGATTTTGGGAATATGCTTGGGTATGCAACTTATGGCGGTTGAATGGGCGAGGAACGTTTTAAACCTGAAAGGGGCAAACAGCGAGGAATTTGACAAAAACACACCGTACCCGATAATCCATTTACTTCCAGATCAAAAGGATAAACCTATGGGTGGAAGTATGAGGTTGGGAGCCCAGGAGATAGAGCTTAAGGAGGGGAGTTTGATACATTCAATATATGGGACAAATCGGATATTTGAAAGGCACAGGCATAGGTACGAATTTAATAACGAGTTTAGGGAGGAATTTGAAAAAAGCGGGCTTGTCGTATCGGCGGAGCATAAGGGTTTGGTTGAGGCTCTTGAATTCAGAGATCACCCATTTTTCTTGGGTGTACAGTTCCACCCGGAGTACTCCTCAAAACCCCTAAAACCCCACCCTATTTTCGTTAAACTAATTTCCCTATAATGTTCTGGACATTAAACCCCATTTGGTTTTATTGGGCAATATTGGGTGTTTTTGTTGTGATAATGTTGCATACGGTAGCCAACAGGTTCGCCCCAAAGGTTCTATTCCCTTGGGTAGGTTTTTTTAATTTGGGCTTGAGCAGATCCTCGTTATTTTTGAGGTTGAGAGATTATCTGGTTGTTATAATAAGGAGCCTCATAGTATTTTCCCTATTTTTGATCTTGGCAAAGCCTTTCTTTTACAAGGGAAAACCGCCAAAGGAGATTTGGATAAAGGATGTTCCTCCGGAAAAGACGGCGGAGATATTGGGAAGATGGGGGAAATTTTCGGAGATCAGGTTCTCGCCGAGCGAAAAACCAAAGGGTAAGGTTGCCCTTGTGGGAAATTGGGATATTATCCCAAACGCGGAGTATGAAATTTGGGGGGAAAGGGAAAGCTGGAAGGTTTTAGAAATTGAGGCAGGAACGGATGAGATAAAGATCTCCCTGTATTCCGAAAAACCCGTAAAGTTGAAAATAAGGGTTATCTCAAAGGAAACTTCCATAAGCGATGAAATAGAGTTTGAGGGGGAAAAAATTTATACGTTAAGGGGGAAGTTTTCGGGCGAAGTTTTGATAACCCTGGGAGGGAGGAAGTTTTACGATTATGTCCTTGAAGGGGGGAAAGGGGGGGAGGTTTTCGGAAAGGGTATAGACAGGGAGGTGATAATTAACGCATTAAAGGTGACGGGTGCGGATCTTAGAGTGGGGATAGATACCGTTTTCCCAACTTTGGATATGGTGTTTGTTAGAAAGTGTGAAATTCTTAAAATTTTGGGGATCAATTATCGGAGGGAGATGGTGGAGTTTATATTTTCAGATAGCGGTTGTGTATTCCAAGGGGGGAAACCCATATTGTACGATGAGAGGGGAAATTTGGTAGGGGTTGAGTTTGGGAATTTAAAAATCTTTGGGTTTTCGCCATCATATACCGGTTTGGGTTTTACCCCAAGATTTTTAAGGCTTTTGTCCCTCAGCTCAAAGGAAGTTTGGAAGGTGTATTTAAATGTGGGTGATAAGGTGGATCTGGGGGAAAATTATGAGATAAGGGGGAAGACAACTTTGTGTTGTCCATCGGTTTTCAAGGCGGAAAGTCCCGGTATATATAAGGCGTATAAGGGGGATAAACTTGCGGGGGTGATAGTATCAAATTTAAATTACGAAATAAGGATTCCGGAACCGCCCAAGCCCTTGGAAAACTTCGTAAAGATTTTCTTGATTTTCCTCCTTATGCTTGAGGTTATCCTTACTTCCGTAAAATTGAAAGTATGGAGAGGATAAAGAGGATCCTAACTCCCACCGTGGTCGTTTCCGCCCTTGGTTATTTCGTTGATATATTTGACCTTGTACTGTTTTCCATTTTGAGGGTTCCAAGTTTAAAGGATCTGGGGCTTACACCCGAGGAGATATTAACCAAGGGGGTATGGATCTTAAATTCTCAGATGGCGGGGTTTATGGTGGGGGGAGTTTTTTTCGGTATAATCGGGGACAAGATAGGGAGAAAGCAAGCTCTGTTCGGTTCCATATTCCTTTATTCCGTAGCAAACATTCTAAACGCTTTCGTCTTTGACCCATGGTCCTATATGATCATTAGGTTCTTTGCGGGGATGGGACTTGCGGGGGAGCTTGGAGGGGCAATAACCTTGGTAAACGAGGTGTTGGATAAGGAGAATAGGGGTTGGGGTGCTACGGTGGTCGCCTCCTTTGGGGTATCCGGCGCAATATTTGCCGGGATCCTTGCGGAGTTTTTACCCTGGAGGGCAATGTATTTTTTGGGTGGGATATTGGGGCTTATCCTTCTATTTTTC
>LBFQ01000021.1:0-1284 GCA_000980735.1 Candidatus Caldipriscus sp. T1.2 | reverse complement strand
CCATAGCCTTCCTATCCTGGTATCTCCTTGAGGAGACTTACGGGAAGGATCTGGACTTTATAGAGGAATAAACGAAATCCGCGAGGATGTGGAGGGTGTCAGCAAAAAGGACACCCCAAAATAAAGGGGAGAAAATAGGGGTTATCAAATATCGCGCTTATCTTTATTGAAATTGGCAGAAAATTCCTTACAACCAGCCAAATTAAAAAAACTATCCCGAAGAAATAACCAAAACGGGTCAATATTCCGATAATCGGAATATGAGAAATCCCCCTGTGTGGCACCATTGCTGCATAAGGCCACCATATAAATGATAGCTTTCCCCACCTCTTTACGGGCTTTGAGGTTCTAAGATCCAAATCCGGAGAAAACCAAAAAGTTGCAATTATACTTCCCAAGGAGAATGCAAGGATCTCATCCCAACTAAAGCCCCACTTGTAACCCAAATATCCCGCTATAGCTGTAGAAACTAAGTTTATCCTATCGTGCGTCCTTCCCGAGGGCATTCAAATGCTCCCTTAAGGTCGCAGATCTAAACCTCATAGCTCGGGAGGTATATGGGTTTATCTCCGCAATAACGAGCTCCTCCTCAAATTCCTTACCCTCCGCCAATACCCTACCGTCCCCATCTACGATCCTTGACCTACCGAAAAATATTATCCCATCTTCGACCCCTACCCTATTTGCGTAAATTGTGGGTGTTCCGAAAAATAGGGGCGGGATTCCCGCTAAGGTGTGCCAAACCTCAATGGAGCTCCTTTCCCCCACCCCCCTAAGTGGATTGTTTGATATTATTACAATGTAATCGCAATTTGAGTATTCTAAGTACGCATCGAGGTGCCATGCATCCTCGCATATCAAAATTCCGAACCTTCCAAGCTTACTTTCTATGGGTGAGAAAGATTTTCCCCTCGTAAAGTACCTACCCTCGTCGAACATACCGTAAGTGGGAAGATAAACCTTCCTGTGGATCCCCAATATCTTCCCATCCTCAACGAAAATCGCAGAGTTGTAAAATTGCCCCCTATCCTCAATTATCGCACCGAATATCAAGGATATACCCTTTGCCTTTTCAAGGATTTCATTCATCTCCTTTGAACCTTCGCTTAATGAAACGATGGGGGTTATCCAATTCGTAAGGTATCCCGTAAGGCTAAGCTCTGGGAAAACGAGGAGGTCCAAGCCTTTCCCCTTTGCCATTTCAAGGTAATCAAGGTGCTTTTTCAAATTTTCTTGGATATTCAAAAGTTTAGGTTTTATCTGCGCTATCCCTACTTTCAAGGG
>LBFQ01000020.1:2972-4470 GCA_000980735.1 Candidatus Caldipriscus sp. T1.2 | reverse complement strand
TGGTTGCCATAAAGGGCGAACCCTTAATAGCCCTACCTGTTAAGCTTGAGGATGAGGTTTTGGTACTTACCGAAGACGGTTATATAAAGAGGATGAAGGTGCAGGAGATCCCAATTATGGCGAGGGGAAAGAAGACGGGAGTTTATATTACCACTGGTAAAATCTTCACAATACTGAGGTTCCCACCAACAAACAACAACGAATGCATAGTACTTACCGAGAAAGGAACGGTAAATAGGATAACTCTTAAAGATGTACCCTTACTTTCGAGGACCGCGAAGGGTGTTAGGTTGATAAATCTTTCTGAAGGGGACAGATTGGTGGATGTGGTTATAACCGAGGGTGAGGGATGAGGGCGGTCTATATAGAGGAGTTTGGGGATGTTGATGTTTTAAAATTTGGAGAACTTCCCGAGCCCAAGGTGGGTCCGGGTGAGGTTTTGGTAAGGGTTAAGGCGGTCTCCCTAAATCACCTTGATATTTGGGTTAGGAGGGGTATATACCCAAAGTTAAGTATGCCCCATGTTCTTGGAAGCGACATAGCGGGGGTGATAGAGGAGGTTGGGGAGGGTGTAAATTTAGAGGTGGGTAGGAAGGTTTTGGTTTCACCGGGGGTAAGCTGTGGAAAGTGTGAGATGTGCCTTTCGGGAAAGGATAACCTTTGTAAGGATTATAAAATTTTGGGAGAACACATATGGGGAGGGTACGCGGAATTTGTAAAGGTTCCGGTGCAAAATATATTACCCTTCCCTGAGGACCTTACCTTTGAAGAGGCAAGCGCCATACCCTTAGTTTTTCTGACCGCTTGGCAAGCGGTGGTTGAGAAAGGCGAGGTAAAAGCTGGGGATGTTGTTTTCATCACATCAGCGGGTGGGGGAGTGGGAAGCTCTGCGATTCAAATAGCGAAGCTTTTTAACGCCTTTGTGATAACGACGGTGGGATCCGACGAAAAGGTTGAAAAGGCTTACGAATTGGGGGCGGATTTTGTCATAAACAGAAAAAAGGAGGACTTTGAGAAAGTGGTTTTGGAGAAATTTGGGAGGGTTGATTTGGTCGTAGATCATTCGGGAAAGGAAAACATACAAAAGTTGATAAACATAACCAAGTGGG
This sequence comes from Candidatus Caldipriscus sp. T1.2, assembly GCA_000980735.1. Lineage (GTDB taxonomy): Bacteria > Hydrothermota > Hydrothermia > LBFQ01 > LBFQ01 > Caldipriscus. The sequence continues at coordinate 3,361 of LBFQ01000020.1, read as the reverse complement.
GTGGGAAGGTGGTAATTTATGGCGCAACATCCGGCTACAACGCCCAAATAGACCTTAGACATATATTTTATAGGCAGGTTTCCCTGATAGGTTCAACGATGGGAAGTAAGGGGATTTTGTTTAGGGTAATCCGTTTGATCGAGCAAAAGAAACTAAAACCCGTAATTTATAAAGTTTTAGAGCTGAAGGATGCGAAGGAAGGGCATAGGATCCTTGAGAGCTTCTCACCTTTCGGAAAGGTGGTCTTGAGAGTGTGAGGTTTATTTGTGCTCGTTTGCTTGTTTGTTTAAATCCCTTATAGGGACGTAATAAACGCGTTTTTTGGTATTATGTTTCAATCCCTTTAGGAACGTAATAAACGATAATTCCAATACTTGCAAAACCGCAAA
>LBFQ01000020.1:0-2952 GCA_000980735.1 Candidatus Caldipriscus sp. T1.2 | reverse complement strand
GCTTGCATGCCTGCAGGTCGACTCTAGAGGATCCCCAACAAGCCACTAACAAATGCAACCAAAACAGAGATTATGGTTTTCAATCCCTTATAGGAACGTAATAAACTTTCCTCCGCACTCTTTATTTCTTGCTCTCGCTTGTGTTTCAATCCCTTATAGGAACGTAATAAACCAATTTCGTTCTTTGTTTCTATATATACCAGCTCGGTGTTTCAATCCCTTATAGGAACGTAATAAACCGGCATAATCAGACCCGGCACGAGGTTCGGAAGAGGAAAGGTTTCAATCCCTTATAGGAACGTAATAAACTTTTTCAGCCATCCTCTAACAATATATTCGGGGTCAGTTTCAATCCCTTATAGGAACGTAATAAACACATACGGAAATACATAAACGGAATATTCCTTGCAAAAGAGTTTCAATCCCTTATAGGAACGTAATAAACCCTGCCCTTGTCCCTTTTTCTTTTTACCCCCAAAATTCCCAATACCCATAATGATTTCCTTGACCTCACCCGCACTCACCTAACATACCGAAGTTAATATTATAAACCCGTCGATCGCTGGTTGGGGGTAAAACCCTGGGGGATCGACGAACGCCCGTCAGTATTAAGTTTCTTGAACCTAACCTCCAAAACCTTCAATAAAATCAAGGCAAAGAAAACACACCCTTCTTTCGCCCATCAGTATTGAATTTTTTGAACCCTACCCTTTCAACCTATCCCTTTCCCCCATCAACACCCCCCACATCGACGAACGCTTGTAAATATTTCCAATTTAAAATTTAGAGATGGGAAACCTTTGGGAGAACTCATACAATGAGCTTTTGGAGGTTGTGAAATCCATAAAGCACCTTGAGCCTTTGGTTTATAGGGCTATAAATGGAATAATTGAGAGGTTAGGGAAGGGTGGGAAGATATTGGTATGCGGAAACGGGGGTAGCGCCTCGGATGCTCAACACTTTGTAGCGGAAGTAGTTGGTAGATTTAAGGGGGAGAGGGTTGGGTTGCCCGCAATAGCTCTAACCTCCGACGGAATACTTATAACCGCTATATCCAACGATTACGGCTATGAAAACGTTTTCTCAAGACAAATAGAAGCCTTAGGGGGACCTATGGATGTGCTTATGGCAATTTCAACATCCGGAAGGTCAAGAAGCGTAAATAAGGCGGTAGAGATTGCCCACAGGAAGGGACTTTTTATCATATATCTAACGGGTGCGGAAAACCCGACTTTAAACGACCTTGGAATAATAGATGTTCTAATAAAGGTTCCTTCAAGATCCACCCAGAGAATTCAGGAGATCCACAGGTTTATCTTGCATGTATTGGCGGAAGGGATAGAGGACGCTTTTGTTTTTAAAACTTAGCTTTAGAATATTTTACTATGGAATTGATACCGAGGGCTCTAACCATCGCGGGTTCGGATAGTGGGGGAGGGGCGGGGATACAGGCGGATCTAAAAACTTTTACCGCTTTTAAGGTTTTCGGTATGAGCGCCATCACATCAATAACCGCCCAGAATACCTTAGGGGTTTTTGAAGTTTTTGACCTTCCGCCCGAAACCGTGCAAAGGCAAATAGACGTAATTTGCGAGGATATTGGAGTTTCCGCTGCCAAAACTGGGATGCTTTCCAACGAGAACATAATATCCGCCGTTGCGGAAAGTATTGTAAAAAACAAAATAGAAAATCTTGTGGTGGATCCAGTTATGAGGGCAAAAAGCGGTGATCCCTTGCTAAAACCCACCGCTGAGAAGGCCTTAATCGAAAAGATCCTTCCCCTCGCCCTACTTATAACACCAAACATCCCCGAAGCGGAAGCTTTATCGGGAAAAAGGATAAAATCCATAAAGGATATGCGGGAAGTTGCAAAATACCTTATGGATTACGGTCCTAAGAACGTCTTGGTAAAGGGGGGTCATTTGGACGAAAAGTTTGCAATAGACATCCTATACAACGGTTCTGAGTTTTACGAGTTTGGGGCGGATAAGATAGAGACGAAGAATACGCATGGGACGGGATGTACATATTCATCGGCTATAACCTCAATGCTAGCTTGGGGAAAGGACCTTATAACATCCGTAGATGTTGCAAAAAGGTACGTCACAGAAGCGATAAGGCAGTCCTTTGGAATAGGTAAGGGACACGGACCTTTGAACCACTTCGTTAGGGTGGAGGGAATGCCCTAAGCGCTCTTCTTTTTCCTCCTTGGGATAAGGATAACCTTTAGGTTTTCGTCAATATAAACACCCTCAACTTTATCCTTAATACTTGGAAGCTCAAACATAACATCCATTAGAAGTTCTTCCAAAATAGCCCTAAGACCCCTCGCTCCCGTACCCCTCTGTAAGGCTTTCCTCGCTATTGCCCTATAAGCCTCGGGTGCAAACTCAAGGCTTACGTTTTCCGCCTCAAACATTATGCGGAACTGATTTATTAGGGCATTCTTTGGTTTGGTTAAGATATCCACAAGGTGGTCCTCGTTTAGGCTATGAAGGGGAACAATTATTGGGATCCTGCCCACAAACTCCGGTATTAAACCGAACTTTATTAGATCCTCGGGGGTAACATGCCTTAATATCTCGTAATTCTCGTCATCTATCTTCCCCTCCTCTTCCTCCGAAAGCTTAAACCCTATGCTCTTTTTCCCAAGCCTTTGCTTTATTATCTTTTCAAGCCCCTCAAAGGCTCCCCCAAAAATGAAAAGAATATCCGACGTATCTATCCTTATATACGTCTGCTCCGGATATTTCCTACCACCTTGGGGAGGAACGTTTGCTATCGTACCCTCGATAATCTTCAATAAAGCTTGCTGTACCCCCTCCCCCGACACATCCCTTGTTATTGAGGGTCCTTCGGACTTCCTTGCCAGCTTATCCACCTCATCCAAAAATACTATTCCCTTCTCAGCCTTTTCAATATCGTAATTTGCGTTCTGAATAAGCCTTAAAA
>LBFQ01000019.1:21314-22334 GCA_000980735.1 Candidatus Caldipriscus sp. T1.2 | reverse complement strand
TTTGAGCTTTGAGGCGGGTTCTACAACCACCTCTTTCTTTTTCGCCATAACAGCGTTCCTAATTCTTGTCAGCATATCTCCTATGGGATCCGTAAGCATATCTCCCCCCTTACCAGGATGCCTTTATGACTCCGGGTAGTTTTCCCTCAAGCGCGAGCTCACGAAAACAAATCCTACAGATGCCGAATTGCCTGAAAAATCCATGGTCCCTACCGCATATCAAACACCTATTTCTCTTTCTGGTCTTGTACTTGGGTTTCTTCTTCATCTTCTCAAGTTGCGCCTTCGTAGCCATAGTTTGCTATTCTAAAGTTGAATTATGCTCCAGCTACCTTTCCCATTTCCTCTGCTTCCTCCACGTTCAGCACTATCCTATCCATCCTCCAAAGATGGAAGCCAGTACCCGCAGGTATAAGATCCCCTATTATCACCCTCTCCTTCAATCCCCTCAGCTCATCTTCCTGTTTCCTTATCGCAGCTTCCGCAAGGATCCTGGGCGCCTCCTCAAAGGATGCGGATGCAAGGAAGCTATCCGTAGTTGATGCCACCTTGCTTACACCGACTATTATGGGCTCCCACTTTGCGGGTTTCCCACCTTCCCTCATAACCTTTGCGTTCTCTTCCTCAAGCTTTACCCTATCTACAATCTGTTCGGGTAAGAACCTCGTTGTTCCCCCATCTATAACCTTCACCCTCCTCATCATCTGCCTAAGGATTATTTCTATGTGTTTGTCATCTATTACCACACCGGAAACGCTATAAACCTTCTGTATCTGCTCAAGTAAGTACTCCGTTGCCTCGTTGGGACCTTTGATCTTCAGTATGTCTAAGGGAGATATATCTCCTTCAACGAGCTTGTCCATAGCTTGCACCCTATCCCCTTTTGATACGAGGAGGTAATCTCCGTACTTTATGTCGTACCTTTTCTGAGTTCCGTCGTTGTGCCTTATCGTTACAACGATCATCCCCCTCTTATCGTCTATTAAGATGTCCTCAACTATACCGTCCCTTTCAACCACC
>LBFQ01000019.1:18647-21047 GCA_000980735.1 Candidatus Caldipriscus sp. T1.2 | reverse complement strand
CTCTAGAGGATCCCCGTCCCTTTCAACCACCACCGCGGCGTCCTTTGGAACCCTCGCCTCAAATAGCTCCTCCACCTTTGGTAATCCACCCGTTATATCCCTCGTCTTGTATATCATCCTGGGGAGCTTTGCTATTATCTCGCCAGGTTTCACAGACCCGTCTTCGCCTTTGAAGATGTTGTATGCCTTCTTTGTAAGCCTTGAGCCGTTGGCAAGGGGTATTTCCTCAAGAATTTCGCCTGTCTTGGGATCCTCAACTATAGCCTTGGGGTAAAGTCTCCTGTGCCTTACGACCTCAACGACGTATTCAAGGACGCCTGCCTGCGTATCCTCCTTAAGGGATACACCTTCAATTAGCCCCTCAAATCTGAGAACCCCTTCCTTTGTTACTAGGATCGGCAGATCGTAAGCATCCCACTCCGCTATCTTTTCCCCCTGTTTCACCTTATCACCATCCCCGACGTATAGGATATACCCATACTCAAGGTTATACCTCTTCCTTCTTCCATCCTTGCCCCTAAGGATCACCGCAGATCTCCTTGATATAACCGTCCAGCTACCATCGGCGTTTTTTACTGCGTTTACGTTCTCCCACTCAACTATCCCATCAAAGTCCGCCTTATGTACGGGCTCAACCGCTATCCTCTCGGCCGCCCCACCGGTATGCTTGGTCCTTAAAGTGAGCTGGGTTCCGGGCTCACCTATGGATTGTGCGGCTATTATTCCCACCGCCTCGCCGAGTTCAACGAGCTTGCCCGTGGCAAGGTTCCTACCGTAGCACTTCTGACATACTCCATGTGGTGCCTCGCAGTAAAGGACGGACCTTATTTCAACCTCTTCTATCCCTTTCTTCTCAATGAGCTCCGCCTTCTCTTCCGTTATCTCCTCCCCCGCATATACCATAACCTCCCCGCTTTCCGGATCGTATATATCATCGAGGGCGTACCTTCCGACGATCCTTTCGCTCAGCTTCCTTATCACCGTCTCCCCTTCCTTCAGAGCCCTTACAACCCTACCCTTTATGGTACCGCAATCCTCCATAGTGACCACTACATCCTGTGCGGCATCCACAAGCCTCCTTGTGAGGTATCCCGCATCCGCTGTTTTCATAGCAACGTCGGAAAGTCCCTTCCTTGCCCCATGGGAAGATATGAAGAACTCTATGGATGAGAGCCCCTCCTTCAAGGCCGATAGAACCGGTGTATCCACGATTTCACCCGCCTGACCTTTCTTTGAGGGTTTTGTCATCAGTCCCCTCATCGCCCCGAGCTGTCTAGTTTGATCTATGTTACCCCTCGCTCCCGAGAACACCATAAGGTATATGGGATTAAATCCTTCCTTGTCCTTTTCCATTGCAGATATCATCCTTTGCGTCACCTCTTGGGTTACGTTTGTCCAGATATCAAAGATCCTCTGCTTCCTCTCCGCCCCCGTGATCCTACCCTGCTCAAATGCCTTTTCAACTCTTTCTATCTCCTTCAAGGCTTTCTTTATGATCTCGTATTTCTCCTCGGGCACTATAATGTCGTCTATTCCGAAGGTTAAGCCCGACCAAGTTGCCCACCTAAAACCGAGATCCTTCATATTATCAAGGAATTCTGCGGTCTTCCAAGTTCCGAGCTTTCTGTGGATCTCCTTAACGAGGTTTGATATATCCTTCTTCTTAAACTCCCTGTTGACGTAAGAAAAGGTAAATTTCTCATCCCACATCTCCTTTGGAATTATTGAAGCGAATATGAGCCTACCCACCGTAGTTTGGATTATCTTAGCTTTGGTGTTTGAAGGATCAAAGGGGTCCCCCTCAACGGGAACAAGCACTTCCACCGGGTCGTTCACCTTTATTAAACCCAAGGTAAGCGCGGATATAGCCTCCTGATAGGAAGAAAAGACTGCCTTTACTTTTCCGGTCCTCATCTTGGTTATGTAATTTATACCTATGACCATATCTTGGGATGCGGTAGCCAGTGGACTCCCATGTGCGGGAGATAGGATGTTGTGGGGGGCAAGCATTAGGGCGTAAGATTCCGCTATTGCCTCCGGGCTTAATGGGACAAATACACCCATTTGATCCCCGTCAAAGTCCGCGTTATAAGCAGCGCATACCAATGGGTGGATCTGTATGGCATATGTGTCGTTTATTACGGGTTCAAATGCTTGGATTGATGGCCTGTGAAGGGTGGGCGCCCTATTGAGGAGGACGGGATGATGCCTTGTTATATCAAGCAAGATCTCAACCACCTCCTGCTTCTTTTGCTTTATGAATTCAAACTTTTCCGCCCTTGTGTACGCCAATCCGGACTCCTCAAGCTTCCTTTCTATCATGGGTTTAAAGAGCTCTATTGCCATATCCTTGGGAAGTCCCAGGGGATCCTCTAGAGTCGACCTGCAGGCATGCAAGCT
>LBFQ01000019.1:15685-17819 GCA_000980735.1 Candidatus Caldipriscus sp. T1.2 | reverse complement strand
CTTAGCTTTGTTTCCCTGTAAAGGGCCTCAAGGCGGGTTATGGTCTCTCCGGTTTGGGGATCCTCCACCTCCTCGCTCAGATCCTCAAGGAGCTTCTTTATCACCTCCGCTCCCCATCCGAATTCCACTTTGCCCGGACCCAGCTTCTCCACGATCTTCCTCATCTCGCTTATAGTGACGACCTCACCCTTTTTCAGGGGAATCTTCTTTTTACCCTCCTCCGTCTCTATTTCAACAAATGGTTGATCCACCTTAACATCTATTATCACATAAGCCTCGTAGTTTATTACGGGCTCAAACTTGTTTTTCGGAATTCCTAAGAGTGTAGGGATAACATAAGGGGGCATTTTGTAAAACCATGGGTGGACTACAGGGGTGTTGAGTTGTATATAACCCATCCTCTCCCTCCTAACGTCTGACCTTGTCACCTCAACCCCACAGACGTCGCAGATTACCCCCTCATGTCTCTTGTCCGAAAACTTTCCACAGGCGCAGGTGTAGTCCTTTACAGGTCCAAATATCCTTTGGCAATATAGCCCACCCGGTTCGGGCTTTAGGGTTTTATAGTTTATGGTTTCTGGGCTTTTAACCTCACCCAAACCCCTTATTCCCCTCTCCCTCCCCTTCCTCTCCGCCTCCGACCAGAGTTTTATCTCCTCCGGGGAGGCAAGGGAGGCGATAACCTTCTTAACCGTCTTCCAATTCATAAATCCTTACCCCCTTTTAATTTCCAAATTTATGGCCAAAGCCCTCAAAAAGCTCGACAAAACGTTGAAGGTTGAAGGGGTCGAAGGCAAGGGTGGTTCCGTTCCCTCCCTCAAAGCCTTGTAAAGCCTCAATCTACCCTTTACATCGTCGGACTTTATGGTTAGCATTTCCCATAGCGCATAAGCCGCACCGTGAGCCTCAAGGGCCCAAACCTCCATCTCCCCGAACCTCTGGCCACCCATATGGGATCTACCTCCCACGGGTTGTTGGGTTATCAAGGAATAGGGGCCCGTGGACCTCGCGTGTATTTTGTCCTCAACCATATGTATGAGCTTCATTATGTACATATTTCCGACGGTAACGGGGAAGTCCAAGTATTCGCCCGTTCTCCCATCCCTCAACCTCATCTTACCATCCTCCGGAAGACCCGCAAGTTTAAGCTGTTCTTTTACTTCCTCCACCTTCAGGCTCTGGAAGGCCGGGCAAGCGTATTTTACTCCCCTCTTGGCAAGTTCCCGTGCAAAGTGTAGTATATCCTCCTCTTCCGCCTCTTTCAACCATCCCTTAAATTCCTCATCCTTGTGAGGCTCATAGAGCTTTATTAGGAATTCCCTGATCTTTGATGGTGGTTCTCCCTTGTTCAACATCTCCCTGAGTTTTTCGGTGTTTTTTACCGCGGCGTACCCAAGGAGGGTTTCCAAAATCTGTCCCACGTTCATCCTTGAAGGCACTCCTAAGGGATTTAGGACTATATCAACGGGGGTTCCGTCCTCCATAAATGGCATATCCGCCTCTGGGGCGATAATTGAAACCACACCCTTGTTTCCATGCCTACCCGCCAGCTTATCCGGGGATCCTCTAGAGTCGACCTGCAGGCATGCAAGCTTGGCACTGGCCGTCGTTTTACAACGTCGTGACTGGGAAAACCCTGGCGTTACCCAACTTAATCGCCTTGCAGCACATCCCCCTTTCGCCAGCTGGCGTAATAGCGAAGAGGCCCGCACCGATCGCCCTTCCCAACAGTTGCGCAGCCTGAATGGCGAATGGCGCCTGATGCGGTATTTTCTCCTTACGCATCTGTGCGGTATTTCACACCGCATATGGTGCACTCTCAGTACAATCTGCTCTGATGCCGCATAGTTAAGCCAGCCCCGACACCCGCCAACACCCGCTGACGCGCCCTGACGGGCTTGTCTGCTCCCGGCATCCGCTTACAGACAAGCTGTGACCGTCTCCGGGGAGCTGCATGTGTCAGAGGTTTTCACCGTCATCACCGGAAACGCGCGAGACGAAAGGGGCCTCGTGATACGCCTATTTTTATAGGGTTAATGTCATGATAATAATGGTTTCTTAGACGTCAAGTGGCACTTTTCGGGAAATGTGGGCGGGAACCCCTATTTGGTTTATTTTTCTAAATACATTCAAT
>LBFQ01000019.1:8125-15161 GCA_000980735.1 Candidatus Caldipriscus sp. T1.2 | reverse complement strand
CTCGTCAAGGTGGGCTATATTCCTCTCGCTCTCCTTATAAGGCTCACGGGTTACCACTTCGGGTCCCAACCTCGTCTCGTTAACCTCCGCGGCAAACTCCAATATATGTATGGATGTTAGCTTATCCTCCTTTACCAGCCTGTCGGATATCACAATTGCATCCTCAAAGTTATATCCGTACCAGGGCATAAAGGCTACGGTAAGGTTCCTACCCAGGGAGATTTCCCCACCAACGCTCGCAAGGTTCTCCGCAAGTATATCTCCCTTCTTGACCTTCTGTCCTTTCTTAACTTTCGGAACATAATGCACTATCGTGTTTTGGCCCGACCTTTCAAAAACCCTGAGGTTGTAGGTTTTTACGTTAAACATGCTACCTTCAGGACGCACCATTATTTTTGAGTAATCAACATAAACCACCTCGCCATCTTCCTGCGCTAAAATAACGGAACCGCTATCTTCCGCTATTTTCGCTTCCATACCCGTCCCAACGTTTGGAGATTCTGGATTAAGTAGGGGAACCGCCTGCCTCTGCATGTTTGAACCCATAAGGGCCCTGTTCGCATCGTCGTACTCTAAGAATGGGATCAGGGATGTGGATGGGGAGATTATCTGTCTCGGAGATAAGTCCATGTAGTCTATCTCTTCCCTGTTTGCGAACATATAACTCCTCTTGTGCCTGACTATTATATTTGAACTTTGCTTGATCCTCTTGGTTTTAGGGTCTATCTCTATATCCGCGGGCGCTATTTTAAGATTTATATCCTCCTGGGGTGTTAAGTAAACTACTTCGTTGGTAACCTTTCCCTTCTCCACCTTTACGACGGGTGTCTCTATGAAACCAAGCTCGTTTATCCTCGCATATACAGTTGGCGAGAGTATCAAACCTATGTTTTGACCCTCGGGGGTCTCTATGGGGCATATCCTACCGTAGTGCGATGGGTGAACATCTCTAACCTCCAAGGTCGCGGTTTCCTTCGTGAGGCCACCCTTACCCATGGCGGAGATCCTCCTCTTTATCGTCAGTTCAGACAGGGGGTTTGTCTGATCCAAAGCTGTGAAAGCTGTTTGCGTGAGAGTGTTTATTGATCTGGAGACTATCTTGGGGTGGACTATGTTCCTTAGAGGTTCCTTCGCTTATGAGCTTCTCCTATACCTTTGCGTCATTATAAGTCATCTGTCATTCAAATAGCTGCTCCCCAACCCTCTTAATCTCTATGGGCGAGATCATCTATATCGTCTCTTCGACCTCACCCCTATATAGGTCCATCAACATCCTGAGGGCTACCACGAAATCCGTTTCCGTAAGGTTTTCAATATCGTCCTTTGGGGGTGAAAACCCTTCAAGGTCCTTGAGGTATTTTTCGATATTTTCGCTTTTATTATAAAGTCGGGTGTTTATCTTGTACCTTCCCACCTTACCTATAAAGGTTTTATCGGGCGAGAAGAAGTAATCCCTCAAAAAGTCTTCGGCGTTCTCAACGGTTGCCGAGGAGAACCTTATTACCCTATAAATGTACCTGATTGCCTCCTCCCTCCTCCTTATCTTGTCCTCACGTAGCGTCTTTAAAACAATATTTACCGCTGGATCCTTGGGATCAAAAACCTTAACCCTGTGTATTTTCCTTCTCTTTAGTTTCTCCGTTATGCTTCCATCTATTACCGTTATCTGCCCCTTGTCATCCACCATAGGGATGATCACTTCCCCATCCTCGTTCGTTATGTCTTCCGCAAGATAGTATCCCTCCGCTTCGCTCAGGAATTTTTCTTGTGCTATGTGCCCAACCGCAACCTTTATTATATCCCTGAATTCGGAAAATCCCAAAAACCTCAAAAACCTCGTAAGGTAAAACTTCTTCTTCCTCAACAGGAAGTACATCCCCTTTTCGCCCTCTATCCTCAGCTCCATCCAGGGACCACGATATGGGATGATCATGGATGAGAAAATCTGATTCAACCCCTCTTCCTCTATTAAGAAATACACCCCCGGGGACCTGTGGATCTGGTTTATTACCACCCTCTCAACTCCCTTTATTACGAATGTCCCCCTTGATGTCATATATGGGACATCCATAAAGTAGACGACATCCAAAATTTCCCTTTCTATCTTTCCGTTTTCGTCGAAAAACCTCTCGGACGTTCTGATGTGTATGGGTACGGAATAGGTTAGGTCCCTCTTTTTGGCATCCTCCGGAGATATGTCGGGATCCCCAACCCTGTAATCCAAATACTCTATATCCACCCTCCCGTCGGTACTTTGCAAGGGGAATATCTCCTCAAAGATCCTCTTTAAACTCATTGATGAACGGGGTTCGGAGTGGTCAAAGAAGGAGTTCTCAACGGAATAAACCAATCCCCTCAAATTTGATTCGTTTATCAATTCATCCTTGGTTTTAGTGGAAATTCCAATAACTCCAACGTTCGCGTTGTTTTCGTTTGTAATTTCAAGAAGGGCTTCTATGTCCTTGTGGGTGTATTTTCCCTTCGGAAGGATAATGTAGTAATAGTTCGGTCTGGGTATTTCGTCTTTTATGGCATCGGGATTTATCCTATCCCTAACTTCCGCCAATATCCTGTTGGCGGTTTCGGCCCTTTCTTTGGTGGTTCCCTTTGATACCCTTATGCCAAGCGTATAATTCTTGGCGAGGGTATAAAGGAAATTATGTAAAGTTTCGGTTTCACCAACAAGAGACCAAAATATATTGAACCTCCTACCCAAAAAATCATCATAAGAAGCAAGCTGTATTTCCAAAAGATTTGGCAAAAACTTTTCATTAAATTGTCCAACCCTTGGTATTCTCATTATCTTTCACCTCCCGCATTTTAAAGTTTGGGGGAGGGAATACCCTCCCTCCCCTTTCCCCTATTTGATCTCAACCTTGCCCCCCCACGGCTTCAAACTTCTTCTTCCCCATCTTCCGCCTCCTCCTTTGACACACCCTCCTTTATAGGTTTGGGAAGGGAATCCAAGAGATCCTTCGCCTCCTTAAGTCCCAGGCCCGTTACCTCACGGACGACCTTCAGAGCCTGTATTTTGTTTGAAGCCTCAACCAATATCACATCAAAAGTCGTCTTTTCTTCAACTTCCTCCGCGGCGGGCGCGGCCGCGACGGGTGCCACAGCCATGACGGGTGCGGAAGCGCTTACCCCAAACTTCTCCTCCAAAGCCTTAACCAGCTCCGCAAGCTCTAAAACCGTAAGGTTTCCTATCGCCGCCACTATTTCCTCAACTGTAAGCTTTTTCTCCGTCATAATTATACCTCCTTTTCTTTCTTTTCCTTAAGCGCATTTAATACATAAACCAATCCCCTCAAAATTCCTCCCAGGCTCCAAACCAGCCCATAAAGCGGGGCACTTATACCCCCGACCACCTTTGCCCTCAGCTCCTGAACGGGTGGAAGGTTTGAAAGCTTTTTTAACTCTTCCTTGGAAATAAATTTTCCGTGTAAAACCCCACCCTTCAGCTCCCCCTTATTTACCTCATCTACAAACTCCACGAATATCTTTAGGGGTTCAACCTCATCCGAAAAGGAGAATATTATTGCGGTGTTTCCAACGAGGACATCCTTTATCTCGGGAGCTTGTTTTTCCAAGGATATCCTGAGAAGGTTGTTCTTGACGACCTTTACCCCATACCCCTTTTCCTTCATCCTCTTCCTTAGATCGTTCATCTCCATAACGGTCATACCCTTAAAGTCAAATAGGGCTATTATTGATGCCCTCTGGGCGATATCCTTAAGCTCGTTTAGCATCTTTTCTTTTTCCTTTCTGGTCTTCATGCCATAACCCCCCTCTTTCTAAGGGTTTCCATAATTTCCGCAAGATCCAGGGCTATTGAAGGTCCCATGGTGGTGGTAAGGTAAGCGCTTTTTATAAACTGTCCCTTTACCCCTTTGGGCCTGTTTTTTACAACCTCCTCAAATACCGCGAGGGCGTTTTCGTAAAGTTGTTCGGGTGTAAAGTTGGTTTTGCCTATGGGGACATGTATATTTCCGGATTTGTCGTTCCTTATCTCAACCCTACCTTTCTTGAGTTCCCTTACCACCTGCCCCACATCCTCGGTTACGGTTCCCGTCTTCGGGTTGGGCATAAGTCCCCTTGGACCCAAAATCCTACCCAGCTTACCCACCTCCCTCATGGTTTCCGGTGTTGCTACCACCGCATCAAACTCAAGCCAACCGTTCTGTATCTGCTCAATATACTCTTTAAATCCCACGTAATCCGCCCCCGCCTCCTTTGCCTCCTTCTCCTTCTCGGGGTTTGTGGTTAGAACCAAAACTCTCACGGTTTTCCCCGTCCCATGAGGTAAAACAACGGGTATTCGGATGTTTTGCTCGGGTTTTGTGGTGTCTATATTAAGTCTCATATGAAGTTCAACGGTTTCTATGAACTTTGCGCTCTGGAAATCCCTCACCATTTTAACCGCTTCCCTTAGGGGATATTTCTTGGTGAGGTCGTAAATTTGCAAGAGCTTTTTATACCTTTTCCCAACCTTTGCCATTTTATCCCTCCACTATTTGTATCCCGGCACTCCTTGCGGTTCCCTCTATCATCCTCACTGCGGCTTCAAGGTCGGTGGTGTTAAGGTCGGGCATCTTCAACTTGGCGATCTCAATTACCTTTGATCTGGGAACTTTGGCGACTATTTCCTTTCCGGGATTATGGGCGGCGGTTTCTATACCCGCGGCTTTCTTTAGTAGAACGGATGCTGGGGGAGTCTTGAACTCAAGGTCAAAGGTTTTATCTTTGTAAATCGTTATGACGACGGGAATTATTAAGCCCATCTTATCCCTCGTTGCATCATTAAAAGCTTTAACAAACTGCATAAGGTTTATGCCGTAAGGGCTCAGAGTTGGACCCACCGGCGGCGCGGGTGTAGCTTGCCCCGCGGGAAGCTGCAATTTGACTTTGGCAACAACCTCCTTCTTAACCTTCTTTGCCATTTTCCCCTCCTTTAAACGTTTACCCTTTCCGCTTGTGTAAATTCAACCTCTATATTTTGGGGCTTCCCGAAGAATACGATCTCAACCGTCAGAACTCCCCTCTCAAGATCCACATCCACCACTTTCCCCTCCCTACCCTTTAACGTACCTTCCACTATCTTAACAACATCACCCTTCTCAAAGGGGGCTTTCCTCTTTTCTTCCTGCTCCTGCCTTTGAAGGAGTTCTTCTATTTTCTTTATGTCCTCCTCCGAGGCGTGTATGTAAGTGGGCAAACCCGTGTTTGGATCCGTAGCCCTTATGGGTCTGGTTCCGGATATTGCCCTTGTTATTTCATCTATGATCCTTTGATCTTCCTCCATAAGGATGAAGATATAACCACCGTAAATGGGCTTCTCAATAATTTTCGTCTCGGTCTTGTATTTGTAGTGCTTTACCTTGAGGGCGCTTTTTACCCTTTCTATTTCAAAACCAAGGGCTTTTAACTTCTCTACCAAATTCTCGCTCTCCTCCCCCTCAACTCCAAGGATGGAAGGATAAAGCCCCTTGTTTAAAAGCTCAAGGAAAACCTCTTGGATTTTGCCCCTATCAGGTTTTTTTAGCTTATAAGTATTTTTCCCTACCTCCTCATAATCGTATGAGATTCCGCCAGACATTTTGCCCTTAAAACCAATCTGGAGGTTTGATATCAAGCGCGTAAACTCAAGAGGAAACTTTGGGGGCACAGATTTTATAACAATATCGTAAATTTCCTCCGCAACCCTCCTCTTTACCTGCTTGGTTATTTTCTGGGTGGGAACAAATATCCTTTCCACCTTATTTTGCCAACCCTTGTCCTTAACCAATTTTTCAATCTTCTCCTTCGTCTTTAACTCCGTGCCACCCCTAGTCCAAAATATAAGCCATGTTTTGTTGGATGTCATATTACCCTCCCGCCAACAAGAGGAATATCCGGGAAATTATGAGATCGGAAATCCAAACAAAGAGTGTGACAAATATAGATATTGCTATTACGCCCGCGGTTCCCACAACGATACTGTTCCAATCGGGCCAGCTAAGGCGGTTTATTTCCTCCTTTACACCCTCAAAGAATTCAGGCAAATTCGTTAAAATTTTTATTGCCTTCCGAAATGTTTCCTTCATAACTTACCCTCCGTGTGGTGTGTATGCTTCCTGCACCATTTGCAGTACTTTCTCAGTTCAATCTTTTTCCTGTTGCTTCTGTTTTTCCTTATGGCGTAATTAAAACGTCCGCAAACTGAACACTTCAAACCCACCGTATGACTACCCTGAGATTTTTTAGCCATAAACAGGCCCGGAGGGACTTGAACCCCCAACCTGCGGATTTGGAATCCGCCGCTCTGCCAAGTTGAGCTACGGGCCTATTCCGAGTGGATATTATAAGGGTGTTTGTTTTACCTTACGACCTTTACTACCCGCATACCCCCCTTCAGGAAATATACCCCCCTCGGAAGCTCGTTCAAATTACCCTTAACAAGCTTGCCATCAACGGTATATATCCTGTAATCCTTTAAATCTTCCACCTTTGCCATCTCATCTATGGATGTGTAAGATGTTCTGGTGAAATATACCGCTCCCGCGTCGTCCCCGTAATAATCGTTTGCCCATATTGCGAATAGATTTCCACCATCATAAATAAATCCGTTTTAATCGTGCACCGCGGGGTTCTGGTTGCCCAGTTCGTTGAAGATGCCCATTTTGTTGCCCATTGACTTCCCACTTTCTCTTGCCACATCACATAAAGATTTGAAGGTGAAGAGCTTTCAACCATAGGTAATATCTGATCCGTTGAAGCTTGAGCCACATACTTGTTGCTCCAGGTGGAACCTCCGTTCGTTGAATATGCTATACCAACGTTGCAGTAAGACCCATTCGGTTTTATGAAGGATACCGCTATGTTGTTCCCTTGGGCGGTTATATGGTTGTGAATTTTAGCGGGCCTGTTAAAGTTCGGGCAAGCGGTGGAAGAACCTGGATTAAAGCTAACCGCATTCCCAAGGGATGTCCATGTTGCGCCATTATCCGTAGATTTTAAGACCCTTATTGCTATGGTGGGCCAAGAGTTGAAATTATCT
>LBFQ01000019.1:2169-7751 GCA_000980735.1 Candidatus Caldipriscus sp. T1.2 | reverse complement strand
GTAAGGATACGTTCGCTTTTTCGGGTGATACCTGGGCATTATACACCCTCCAGGTACCCGGTTTTTCCGCCGGAACCGGGGAAACCGGCACCGTTATGCCTACACCCTTGCCTATGGCTATCAACCAGACCATAGCAAACATTATATGGCCGGATCACAACATCCCCTCTATTACCCCCCTGAATTCCTCCGCGGTTTTATCCCATGTGAATTTCTCAGCAAAGGACCTGGCATTTTTAGAAAGTTCCAATCTTAACTTTTCATCCCTTATTATCTCCAAAACCCTTTTTGCCATACCTTCAATGTCCCCATCATCAACCAAGAATCCATTGTATCCATCTTTGACGGAATCTTTAATTCCCGGAACCTTAAAACCTACAACGGGAGTTCCACACGCAAAGGATTCCATATTCACCAACCCCCAACCCTCTTTTGCGGAAGTGTTTATAACTACCCAGGCGGAAGACAAAATTTCCCTCTTTTTTTCTTCATCCACGAAACCTGCAAAATTTACATCAATATCCAACTTCCCTGCTAAACTTTTAACCTTTCCCAAATATGGACCTGTACCCACCATAAGGTATTCGCAATCCTTGCAATTCTCGGATATTTTTTTAAAAACCTTTAGGGCTATGTCCGGCCTTTTGTATCTCCTCATCCTGTTGAGATAAACTATTAGGGGCCTTTCGGATTTTTTTGAGGGCTTGAAAAATTCCGTATCTATCCCGTTGTATATCACTCTAATATCTTCTTCCGGGATCCCACCCCTTACTAGCTCCTCCTTGGTGCTTTCGGATACAGCGATAAAAGGGATCCCCCTATAGAGTTTTGGGATCATTTTCTCATGAAGGAGAACGTAAAGGGCAAAAAATGGGTTCGTTTCCTCAAATATGGAATTGCCAAAAAGGTGATGCAAAATCGCCAGTTTTTTTCTCCTTGAGTAAAACCTAGTATAAAACGGGATCTTGTTTAGGTCCTCTATAACTAGGTCAAAGCCTATTTCCCTTTCAAGCCTTGAGTATGCAAAGGGCACAAAATAGTTAAACGTATTTCTCTCTCCCACCCTGTGTATGTGAAGCCCTTCTAGGAATTCGTAATCCTTTGCCCCCCTAAAGGAGCAAACGAGGAGATGTATTTCCCAGAATTTTGAGAGCCTTTTAAAAATTTCCCTCAGATGTACCTCCGCCCCTCCCGAAAGGGGATGTTTCCAATCCTGCCAGTTTATTACTAAAATTTTAGTGTTTCTTGACAAGCCCTAACCTTTCCCTCTCCCTCCACTCTTCCAAGAGTTCCTCCATCTCATCCTTCAAAAAGTCGGGCATATAGCTGAATACATCCTCAAATGTTGTCTCGGGTCCTGGTATAGGGCTCTTTTCCGCTATCTCTATAGCCCTATTAAGTTCTTCCTCTACCCTCTTCCAAAGGAGTTCCTCCGCCATCTCGTTCCACCACCCGTTCCTTTCCATAAATAGCCTTGTTCTCTTTAGGGGATCCCAAACCTTCTTCCAAACCTCAACTTCCTCCTCGTTCCTGTACCTCTTCGGGTCATCCGCGGTTGAATGCGCCCCATACCTGTAAGTTAAGAACTCTATTAGGGTTGGACCTCCCCCACTTCTCGCCTTCTCAACCGCGTATTTGGTTACCGCATAAACCGCCAACGGGTCGTTCCCATCCACGTAGAACCCCTCTATCCCATAACCCTTCGCCCTATGCGCTATCGGAAGCTCCGCGGTCTGTTTGTACCTGGGTACAGATATTGCCCAATGGTTGTTTTGGCACATAAACACCACAGGTGTATTGAAAACCACCGCGAAATTTAAACCAACATGGAAATCCCCCTGGGAAACCGCCCCATCACCAAAATAAACCCCAACGACTTCCTTTGTTTTCCTATAATTTATCGCCATACCTATCCCCACCGCCTGGGGAATTTGGTTTCCCACGGGCGAAGATATGGTAAGGATCTTTAATTCCCTCTTGCCCCAGTGTGCGGGCATCTGCCTTCCCTTGTTGGGATCCAGTGCCCTACCCATGAGCTGGGCGAACATCTCCTCCAAGGGATAACCCCTCACCATATAAACCCCATGTTCCCTATGTGCGGGTATTATCCAATCCTCCTTATCAAAAGCCCAAGCGGAAGCAACTTGCGCCGCCTCCTGCCCCTTCGCCTCAACGTAGAATAAAGCCTTTCCGGAGCGGGTAAGTATTAAACCCTTATCGTCAAACCTCCTTGTCAAAACCATATAGTAATACATCTGCTTTAGGTCTTCAACCGTAAGCCCAAGATCCTCAAGGGAAAAGTCCATAAGCGGTTCCCCATCGGGTCCAATAAATCTTATGGGTTCATATGTAAAAGGCTGAAACATTTGCGTTCTCATCTCGGGTATTATAAGGGCGGTATTTTAATACCACCTGAACCTTACAACGGGTAAGGTGGTGTCCCTTGACCAAACCGCAAAGGAACCTTCAAAAACCTTTAATTTCTCCTTCGGATAACCCATAAGCCTAAATATGAAATATCCCAAGGATGCCTCCCTACCGGTATTGCAATATAAAACAAAGGTTTTTGCGGTTGGGCTTACGACCGCTTTAAGTATAGTATCAATCTCCTCCGCGGTTTTAAATACGAAATGCCCATCTTGGGTTCTTTTGAAGAAGAATTCGTAAGGTAAGGAAAAGGCGGTGGGAATATGGCCGGGTCTTGGATAGAAAGGCTGGGCAAGAACCCCAAAATAATACTCCGAAGGTCTCACATCAAAAACCTGATATTCCGGGTTTCCCAAAATTTTTAAGACAAAGGCTTTATCCACAATAAGTGAAGTGTCGGGATATGCCTTTAGCCTTATCCTGGGGGATAAACCCCTCTTGTTGCTCGTTGGTAGTTTTCTTTTAACCCACTCCTCAAAGCCCCCGTTTAGAACAAAAACCTTGTTGTATCCGAGGTACTCGAGGACAAAAAAGAGCCTTGCGACATTTGCGTAAAAAATAGGAAGCTTAGATGAGGAGTATATCAAAATGGGTTCATCCTGCCTTACACCCAGGGAAGAGATTACCTCTATGAGCTCCTCAAGGGGTTTCATTTGGAAGGGGATCCCATCTTTAGCTTCAAGGAAAGCATTTACCGGCAAATTCACCGCTCCGAGTATATGCTCCTTTTCATATTCCTCCGGCTCCCTTACATCCACTATTACCCTAAACCTAATTTTCTGCGCGCTTTCCGGATCAAGGAGTATATTTGCGGGGTAAGATGACAAAAGGAGAAGCATATTGGGGATTTTAAAGTGGATATTTCACCACCTTAGAATGGCTAAATCAATGGAGCTAAAGGCCCTTGAGAAGGCTTTCTTGATGGGTTTAAGTGCGGAGGAGTACGAGGTAATTGAATCTCTTTTGGGTAGGGAACCGAACGATTTGGAGCTAGGGATCTTCTCCCTAAATTGGTCCGAGCACTGCAGTTATAAGTCTTCCAAAAAATTCCTAAAGCTCTTGCCTTCATCATCCGAAAGGACGGTTGTAGGTCCTGGGGGAGGGGCGGGGGTTTTGAGGCTTGAAGGGAACAAGGTGGTGGCTTTTAAGATAGAGAGCCATAACCACCCTTCGGCGGTTGAACCTAAGAACGGAGCCGCAACCGGGGTGGGGGGGATAGTTAGGGACGTTCTGAGTATGGGGGTGAGGCCCGTGGCCCTGCTTGATAGTTTAAGGTTTGGGGATTTTAGGAAATCAAAGAAATCTTTGAACATTTTGAAGGGGGTGGTTGAGGGGATATCAACTTACGGGAACTCCATAGGGGTGCCGGTTATAGGAGGGGAGGTTTTTACGGACGAAAGTTACGAGGATAACCCTTTGGTGAACGTGATGTGCGTGGGTATTGGAGAGTTGGAAAACCTGAAGGAGGGGGTTTTAAGGGGAGTTGGGAATTCGGTTATTCTTGTTGGTGCTCCAACGGGAAGGGATGGGATATTGGGCGCATCCTTCGCATCCCAAACCCTTGAGGGAGATATTTCGGAAAAGAGGCCCGCGGTTCAGATAGGAGATCCCTTTATGGAAAAGCTTTTAATTGAGGCGGTCCTTGAGGCGGTAAAAACCCCATACGTTTTGGGTATGCAGGATCTTGGTGCTGGGGGATTATCAACCGCATTACCCGAGATGGCGAATAGGGGAGGGGTTGGGGTGGAACTTTACACGGATAGGGTTCCCTTAAGGGAACCTTTAAGCCCTTTTGAGATAGTCTTATCGGAATCCCAAGAGAGGATGGTTTTGTGCGTGGAAAGGGGTAAAGAGGAAGAGATACTGGGGATATTTAGGAAGTGGGGTTTAAGCGCGGAGGTGATAGGGAGGGTTATAGGGGAGAGGGTTTTCAGGGTCATACATGGGGACAAAATCTTGGCGGAGATCCCCTTGGCGTTTATCTTTAAGGCTCAACCTAAACCCGATTGGATAGCAATTCCAAGGAGGGACAATTTTTGGGAGTTTTATGGGATATTTGGGGGGATAAAGGAGAATTTCAAGAGGTTGAGGGGGAAGAAGAGGAGGTATTCTCTGATGCTCTGGGATATATTGGCTTTGGGGTTGAAGTACACGGGAACATCCAGGGGATTAAGCGAGGGGGAGGATGAGATAAAAAGGGAGGCGGTAAAGGTTAAGATAGGGGCAATAAGGGGAAACTTTGATATCTTTAAGGTTAGGGATGTGGCAAAGGCTTTGGAGGACTACAACTTTTTACTTGATAAACTTTCCGAGATTAAAGAGGAAGCGGAGAAGAGCCTACCAATAAAGCTCGTTAAGGAGCTCTCCTTGAGGGTTTTAAGAAGGCCTTCCGTCGCTTCAAAAAGGTGGATATACAGGCAGTACGACTATATGGTTGGGACGGACACCGTTGTCGCTCCGGGTGAAGCGGATGCGGCGGTTTTGAGGATAAAGGGGGAGGATTACGCCTTGGCTCTTACTGTGGATGGGAACGGGAAGTTTTTGGAGATGGATCCTTATTGGGGGGCCCAGAGGGTAGCCGCGGAAGCTTGCGCAAACATAGCTTGCGTTGGGGGAGAGGTGATAGGATTTACCGATGGTGTGAATTTCCCATCACCCGCGGATCCGATTGAGTATTGGAAACTTCAGGAAGCAATAAGGGGCCTTGCGGACTTTTCTTCATATATGGGAATACCCGTGGTTTCCGGAAATGTAAGCTTGTACAATGAGAGCGAAAGGCAGAAGGTTTTGCCGACTCTGATAATAGGGGCTGTGGGAATAATAAGAAACCTCGAAAGGATACCTAGTATGGGTACAAAGGGTGAGGGTTCTTACGTATATTTGGTTGGGCATCCGGCATCAAGGTTTGATCTTGGGGGTAGCGAATTTCTGTTGGAAATAGCGGAGATTTTGGGTGTGGAAAATAAAAGGGAAATATTAAAGTTCGCCAACCTTCCAAACGCTTACTACAAGGACCTTGATTATGTTAAGGGTATTCTGAAAGTTGTTCTTGAAGCTATAAGGATGAACCTTGTGGAAAGCGCCCACGATATTTCCGAAGGGGGATTATTTTCCGCCCTTGCGGAAATGGTGATTAAGGGAAAATCCGGTATAGA
>LBFQ01000019.1:0-1517 GCA_000980735.1 Candidatus Caldipriscus sp. T1.2 | reverse complement strand
ATAGAGGTTTTGGTCTTTCCCCCAATAAAGATAAACGGGATAACCGTAAGCTCATCCAACATTAGGAAGCTACTACTTGATGGGAAGGTGGAGGATGTAATACCACTTTCAGGCAGGAGGTACTCCATTAAGGGTAGAAAGGTGAGGGGTAGGGGTTTTGGGAGGATTTTGGGGTTTCCTACGGTGAATTTGGAAGTTGATAGGGAGAAGCTTATTCCGAAGGATGGGGTTTATGCGGTTTATCTTCCAGAATTGGATAAATTTGGGGTTATGCATATAGGGGAAAGGCCCACATTTTCTTTGGGGAAATCCCTTGAAGTGCATATATTGGACTTCGATGGGAATGTAGGGGAGACCTTAAAGGTGGAATTCATAAGGAGGATAAGGGATGTTAAGAAATTTGAAAGTGAGGATGAACTTAGGGAGGCAATAGCGAAGGATATCAAAGAGGCGTCTAAATTAAGGATGTTAGAACTTCATAAGGGATGGTGCCCCAAATTTTTGCTATTTTATCCGCCGGATTATTCTCCCCCAAGATCTCAACCCTATCCCCAAACTTAAAGCTTTCTTCCTTAGAAAATACCATAAATGCATCCATGGTGATCCAGCCTGCCACTTTATAAAACTTCCCGTTGATAAAAACCTCAAAATTCTCAACCCTCCTCAATCCGTGAGCATAACCCACGGGAACTACCCCCAAGAATCCATCATCACATACGAACTTTCCATCATAGCTAACCCTCTCTCCCTTTTTTACCCTCTTAACTTGTATAATTTTTGAGTACAACTTTTTTACGGGTTTAAGCCCCTCAAGTCCATAACCGTAAAGCAAGATTCCCACCCTTGATAGGTCGTAAATTGGTCCAAAGTTTATGAGCCCTAAAGAATTATTCACGTGCCTCCTTAGAGGCAGATCTCGGGTAAGATCCTCAAATATTTCTATCTGTTTCCTTGAAAACTCGGGGTCGTAAGCTTTGGGGAAGTGGGTGAAGACACCCTCAACCCTAAACCTCTCCCTCGCCTTCTTATAGAAATCCAAAAATTCTTCGGGTTTTACACCCGTCCTATTCATCCCGGTATCTATCTCTATATGTACCTTAGTTCCTTTTGGCAAAACTTCGAGGGCTTCCCAGCCGTAAAGATTGAAAATTAAATTCTTTCTCTCGGAGAGCTCCTTTATGCTTTCGTCAAAGGGGTCGTAATACAAAAGGAGGAATTTTGCGGGGAAATCGGAAACTGCGCTGTAATCCTTCGTTGAAGATATTAAAAACTCCCTTATTCCCATCCCGTACAGTTTCATAGATATTTCCCTTATTCCATGCCCGTAAGCATTCGCCTTTACAACCGCCATTATATCCTGCCCCTTTGAAAGTTCAAACACCTTCCCAAGGTTGTACTCAAGTCCCTTAAGATCAATCTCCCTTTCAATCAAATTTCAGAGCCTCCACTTGAATGACCTTTAATACCCTCTTATCTCCTACAACCTTTGGAGAATAGCCCAGATCGCTATATCCCAT
>LBFQ01000018.1:15609-17529 GCA_000980735.1 Candidatus Caldipriscus sp. T1.2 | reverse complement strand
AAGCCTTGAACCTGCTTATGTTGAAAAGCCTATCCTCCGGACCCTTTATGTACTTCCCCAATACCTCCGCGCAAATTTTCACCATAGGGATTCTTCTGTATTTCCCACCCTTACCCTTAACGGTTATCACCATATTTGAAAGATCCACATCTTTCCCCTTAAGGCTCAAAAGTTCGCTTATCCTCAAACCCGTTGAGTAAAGGACGGTTATAATATCCTTCGCAAGGATTTCCTCGCCATGCTTTGCATCCCATGATATCACAACCTTCAAAATTTTGTCCATATCAACTGGCCTCGGGATCCTTTGGGGAATCTTCGGTTTTTGCACAACCTTTAAGGGATCCTCCGATATATAGCCCCTCCTTATCAGAAACTTAAAATAGCTCTTTATGGCGGATATTTTCCTGTTTATCGTGGATGGGCTAAGGTTCCTCTTCTGTAAAAATGGGACAAAAAACCTGAAATCCCCCTTGTCCAGCTCAAGGACGTCCTTTTTTATAACCCTTGAAAATTCAACCAAATCTTTTATGTCCCTTAAATAGGCGGATATTGTGTTCTCGCTCTTACCAAGAGATACCAAGTATTTTATAAATTCTTCCTCGTAGGGGATCATCCTTCTATTCCTTTTGGAGTTCTCAGGGTATCAGGCTTTATTTCAAGGGGATTTATAAGGAGATGGGGCATAACAAAGATGGGAGCCTTCAACCTTAGTGCAAGGGCAACCGCATCCGAGGGCCTACTATCCAAAACTACCTTTTGCTTAAACATAAAAAACCCTTTCTCAAGATGTATCCTCGCAAGGTAAGCCCCGTTTTTAACATCGTATATCACCACCTTCTCAACCCTAAAACCCGAGATATCTATCAGATTCTTCATAAGGTCGTGGGATAAGGGCCTTTCAAAGGGTGTATTATCAAGGGCGATCCTTATTGAAAAAGCCTCCGAATCCCCTATGCTCATTATCACGTAGGAATGCGTTTCTTTATGCCCCAAAACCAAAAAGTTCCCTATTACATCAACAACATCAACCTTCACCTGACTCAAGAATAACAAAAGCATAACTTTATTTTAAGGTTGAAGGGACTTTATCCCCTTTATCTTAAACTCCGTATACCTTCCCAGGACGGATGTAAAAAGATCGGAAAGTACCGCCTGGGTGCTTTCTATAAGCTGTCTGTTCCAAATTTCCATCTCCTTCCTCACCTCTTTTCTTGCGTAAGCCATCATACTGTCAAAAACGGGCGAAGCCTCATAAGACCTCATGGGTGTCCCGAAGATCCCTAACTCCTCGGATACAACCCACCACTTCTGTATGCTTATATCTACCTTAGGTTCGGGCATCACCGCGGATATCACTATCGTATCCCCCCTAAATCCCACCTCTATATCCCTCTTTTCCAGCTTTGATATATCAAACCCCAATTTGTATAATACGACGAAGTTTATTGTTGTCTTTCTTCCGCCTATCCTTAAGGGTCCGGGAATTATAGGGCTTACGGTATCCTGATATGAGAACTCCCTTTGGATTTCAAGGGTCATAAGGTCCGCAACGCTCCTTATGGATCTCAAGATCCCATCCTTCGTAATCACAAACGTGTATCTTCTGTCCCTAAAAAGGGCGGATATTCCTACATTATTTATATATAAAATCCCTATTGCGGTCCATATTAGTCCCCAAACGATCCCCAAAATGCAGAGATTCCTCAAGATACCCCTCATTAAGGCTTTTATTTTACCGCCGTAAAATTATCCACTTGAAGATCGTAGTAGCCTTGGGTGGGAATGCTCTAAGGAAAAAGGGGGAGGGTTTTGATTTTGAGACCCATTATGAAAACGCGTATT
The DNA here is from genome assembly GCA_000980735.1 of Candidatus Caldipriscus sp. T1.2. Lineage (GTDB taxonomy): Bacteria > Hydrothermota > Hydrothermia > LBFQ01 > LBFQ01 > Caldipriscus. The sequence goes on along the minus strand of LBFQ01000018.1, from coordinate 15,687 downwards.
TAACCTTTTTAAACCTGTTTGAGGCGGGAATATTTTCCCCCGAGAACAAGCTATGCATCACACATGGAAATGGACCTC
>LBFQ01000018.1:8218-15105 GCA_000980735.1 Candidatus Caldipriscus sp. T1.2 | reverse complement strand
TGAATTCTAACATCATAAATTCCCTTTTGGAGGCAGGGAACGTGGTGATAGCGGTGGGTGGAGGGGGTATCCCAGTGGATAAGGATCTAAATGGGATTTCCGCGGTCATAGATAAAGATCTTGCATCTTCACTTTTAGCGAAAGAAATAGGGGCGGACATTTTTATAATCTTGACGGAGGTTCCAGAGGTTTATATAAACTTCGGAAAACCTAACCAAAAGCCTTTATATAATGCGACGGTTTCCGAGTTAAAGGATTACCTAAAGGATGGACACTTTGCCCCGGGAAGTATGGAGCCGAAAATTAAGGCAGTGATAAGGTTCTTGGAAAGTGGGGGAAAGGAGGCCCTAATAACCTCACCCGAATATTTAAAGGAAGCCCTATTGGGAAGGAGGGGAACTAGGATAAAATAGGTACCTCCTCATAACCTCCCTTGAAAGGCTCTTTAGGGTATCCGTGGGCAGGACGGAGGAAAGCTCCTTCAAACTTCCGTTTACTTCTACCTTTATACTCTCTTCGGATGAGGGATCGTAAGGGGTATATGCCACATCCTTAGGTGTTCTCTCGAGTATGTAGTATTTCGGATCAAGTCCCATCTTCCTACACTCCTCCTCAATTCTTTGGTATTCCTCTAAAAAGTCCCCTTTCACCTCCACCGCCTTAAACCTCTCCCTGTTTATTATCCTCCTTGAAAGGTCCGAAATTACCTTATCCTTCTCCTTTTGCCACTCCGAGATGGTATAGAGTATTAACGCATCATCTATGTAAAGGATATCCTCGACCGCCTCGTAAGGGTCTTTTGAGTTTATTATGTTTCTCAGGGGTTTTGGCATAAAGAGATCTCCACCCTCCGAAATTATATCCCTAACCCTCCTAAAAAGGGAAAAGAGCATAGCCTGAAAACCCAAGTTCGTCTTATGGTAATAAACCGACCAATACATAAGGTACCTTGCTATTATATAACCCTCGGCGGCGAAAATCCCTTTGGTGCTCAGAACGAATTCCCTACCTCTTGGTGTCCTGAAGAGCTTTGAGGATTGTATCAACCTTTCAATATCTATTAAACCGTAATCCACACCGCAATAATACGCGTCCCTCCTCAGATAATCAAGCCTATCCACATCCATCTGACCCTCAATGAGCTGATATTTAAACGGTTCGCAATTTCTCTTAAAGATCTTCAAAATCTCCCCAACAAGCTCTTTACCAAGGATATCCGAGAATTTCGTCTCAATTATGGCGATCCCGATCTCCTCGTGCCTGAAGGGTAGTAAGGTGAATTCAAGGGCATGGGAAAGGGAAGTATGCCCTATATCGTGCAATAACGCTGCAAGTTTAATTGAGAGGACTTCTTCCTTTTCGATCCTTTCGCCCAACTCCAAAAATCTTCTTAAAAACTTTCCACTTAGATGGTATGCTCCGAGCATATGGGAGAACCTGCTGTGCGTTGCCCCCGGATATACGTACTCCGCAAGCCCCAACTGCCTTATCCTCCTCATCCTCTGGAAATATGGATGGGAAATCACCTTAAGGGTTATATCGTCGATTTCTATGAAATCGGAATAAAGGGGGTCCCTGATATACTTCACCTTTCTATCCTAACGAGGGCATAACACTGAACCGCATCTTCAAAGAACGTATTCCCGCTCTTAGCCTTAAGGGATATCCTATCAACCTCAAATAGTCTCTTTAAGTTTTCCATTATTTCCTCCCTGTATGGTGCAAGTTTAGGCCTTTGAAGGATCACCGTTATGTCCAAAAATGTTATCCTGTACCCCTCTTTTTTAAGGATCTCCATGGTTTTTCTTGCAAAAACCTCGCTTTTTACATCCTTCCATCTTGGGTCGGTATCCGGGAAATTTGTCCCAATATCCCCGTATCCCAAACCGGAAAGCAGGGCATCCACTATAGCGTGTATTATTACATCCCCATCCGAATGTCCAATTGCTCCGAAATCTTCCGTTATCAAAACCCCACCCAAAAAAAGCTTCCTCCCCTCCTCTAACCTGTGTATATCATACCCAAAGAGGTTTAAACTTTCCATTTTGAGCTTCCCAAATACCTCTAAATCCTCTGAGTAGGTGATTTTAAAGTTCCACCTCTCTCCTTCAACAAAAACCGGCTGTATACCCAAAACCCCCTTAATCAGGCTCCCCTCATCCGGATAAACCTTATCCGCCTTACTGTAAGCCTCCAAAAAAAGCTCCCTCTTCACCTTCTGTGGTGTCTGAACGAGGAAAACCCTTTCCCTATCCAAGTAATTCCCATCAAAGATCATGCTATCCGATGGCCTTATTACGGGTATTACGCAATCCCCCTCCGTTTCTAATACCCTTTTAGCGAGATTTATGGACAAATTCGCCCTCGCGGAATCGTGTATAAGGACATACTCCCCCCTGGAAGCCAGAACTCCATTATAAACCGAATCCATCCTCTCCTTCCCCCCCTCAACAACCCTCAAACCATCAAATTTACCAACATCCTCCTTTGGAAGAACCAAAACTATATCTTCTATCCCCAACCTCTTGAAAACCTCAACGGAGAATTCCAAAATTCTCCTTCCCCCAACCCTAAAAAACTGCTTCTTAAATCCTACCCTATTTCCCTTTCCCCCCGCCAAAATCACCGCGCTTACCATTCCGCTTGAGAAAATAGATACCTTAAAGCCTGCCTGTAAAAGTCCTCAACCGCCCTTTTCAATGCGCTTTCCTCCCCCTCATTATCCGGAAACCATAAAGCGTTCCCGGTTATATTCACCGATGGGGCAAATTCTTTGCCATTTTTTAAATCAAAGAACTCCACCTTTCCCGACAAAACCAACCTGTAAGATATCACTTTACCCGTGTTATCGTACTGCTCGGGGGACTTTAAGTAAGACGTTATCTCCGTTTTTATCATCAAGTAGGCGTTGGCACTATCGGTTACCTTGAGCCTCCCATCGGATCTTATAAAACTTAAACCGTAATTCAAAGAAACATCCTGAACCAAAGGGTAATTTGTCCTATTCTCTGGAATTTGGAAATAAACCTTGTTATACCCCTTCGGTAATCCTCCCCCTAAGGTGTATATGCAATTAATAGCCCATAGAGCGGAGAAGGGAAATAAACTCCTTAGTATCCTTAAGGGCAGTTTCAAAATCCACATTGTACTCGGCCACCAAATCGCTTGCTATTTGCTCAACCGTTCTACCCTCCTTATATCCCTTATATATCCTCCATCCGGTCTCGTTCATCGCGATGCTTCCCGCGTTCAACTTCTGAGGTCTCAAGCTACCCAAGATTCCCAAGCTTAAAAGCCCTAAAGCGGCTACCTTCAAAAATTCCCTCCTGGTCATAGTGGATATTATAGGGCTGAAAGCTATACCTGTGGGCGACCTTAGAATAAACCCCTATGAGGTCCGAACCTTATAGAGGGAAAATCATTTCAAGTTTAAAGGTTTTGGATTATTCGGAGAGGCTGAACATAGCGGAGGAATATGGATGGAACATACATAAGATACCCGCGGGTTATGTTTTGGTGGATTTTTACGATCATACGCATAACGCCCTTTCGGATTTTCAATTCGGAGGCTTATTCTTGGGGGATGAGGCTTACGCGGGTAGTGAGAACTTTCTAAATATAGAGAAGAAGGTAAAGGAAATATTCGGGAAAAGTTGGGTAGTACCCGCGCACAACCTTAGGGGGGCGGAGCATCTCCTTTTTAAAGCTCTACTTGAGGGGAAAAGATTTTTTGCAAGCAAACCGACGGAAACCTTAATGGTTTTGGCAAAATACTTCAAATCCGAGATCGTAGAACTTTCCGAATTTCCAAGGGGAGAATTTGTATATATAAGACCTACGCCAAAAACCATAAGGGAACTTCCCACATGGCTCAAAACCCTGAAAGAAAACAACAACTTTGTTATCCTTGACATTTCAATGATTTTCTCCCTTTTGGCTTTCAAGAACATTGAAGATTTTGGGGATGTTGGGAATATTGAGGAGGAGGTATTGGAAATTTCAAGGCTTTCTGATGTCTTGACCTTTGACGCGAGTAAGGACGCCTTTTCTCATGTTGGGGCCCTGCTTATAACCGACAACGAGGAGGTTTATAGGAAATTCCAAAGTTGGGTTGTATCCTTTGAGGGTCTTCACACTTACGGCGGACTTGCTGGGAGGGATATGGAGGTAATACACCTAGGGCTAATTGAAGCCTTAAGGAAGGATTATTACTTGTGGAGGTATGAGGAAATTAAGAGGTTTTATGAAGGTGTGAAGGGTTTGGGATATAGGGTTTCCCCAAAATTCTCCCCCATGGGTTTCCATATAGAGGTTGAGAACCCTTACGGTTTTAACCTTGCCCTTTACCTGTCCGGTCAGGTGAGGGCTTACGCAAAAAAAGATGAGCTTTGCTTCCGTATTCCAAGAAGGACATACCTTAAGGAGCACTTCCTTTATTTCCTTGATGTTTTAAATTACCTTAAGGATAAACCTTTGCCAAAGCTTGAGGCGGATTTTGAGACGGATTTCAAGGAGGATGAGGTTTTAAGCTTTAGCCCAAATTCTCAGATTCCAAGGTACGAAGTTTTGCCCTTCAAGGCTTATCCCTACAGGTTCAAGTCCGTTGAAATTTTAACGAATAGAACGAGGGAATACAGGGAGAAGGTGATGGAGGAGGCGGGATTTAACACCTTCCTCTTGAGGAGCAGGGACGTATATATAGACCTTTTGACGGATTCGGGGACATCGGCAATGAGCGATGAGCAATGGGCGGATGGGATAAGGTACGACTGGAAAAACGCTTATGAGTACCTATCCCAGGCGGTTTACGAGGTCTTCGGATTTAAGTATTTTATACCCACGCATCAAGGTAGGCAGGCGGAACACTTCATCTCGCAAGCACTAATAAAACCAGGCCAATATGTGATAAACAATATGTACTTTACCACAACGAGGTTCCATCAGGAGTACGCGGGGGGCATATTTGTGGATCTCATAATCCCACAGGCACACGATCCGGACTTTGAACACCCATTTAAGGGGAACTTTGACATAGATGCGGTTTATAGCTTTATAAAAGAGAAGGGGAGGGAGAAGGTAGCTTATATTTGCGTTGAGACGAACGTAAATATGGCTGGGGGACAACCCGTCTCCATGGAGAACATCAGGAAGCTTAGGGAAATTGCGGATGAGTTCGGTATTCCCTTGGTATTCGACGCAACGAGGATAGCGGAGAATGCGTACTTCATAAAGGTGAGGGAGAAGGGGTACGAGAACAAGAGTATTAGGGAAATAATAAGGGAGATGCTTTCGTACGCGGATGCGGCGAGTATATCCGCAAAGAAAGATCCCCTTACCAACATAAGCGGTTTGCTCCTTATAAGGAATCCGGAAATTTACGCCAAAGTATACGAATTCGCCACAGCCTTTGACGGGAGCCCTTACGATGGGGGTTTGGCGGATAGGGACTTGGCCATCCTTGCGAGGGGGATATACGAAATGACGGAGTTTGAATACCTTGAAAGTAGGATAAAGCAGGTTCAATATCTCGGAGAAAGGCTTATATCCCTAGGTATTCCCGTTGTGAAACCCATAGGGGGACATGCGGTATATCTTAACGCCAAAAAGTTCTTACCGCATATACCCCAGGATGAATTTCCCGCCCAGGTCTTGGCGGCGGAGATATACATAGAGGGTGGGGTGAGGACGATGGAGAGGGGTACGGTTTCCGCGGGTAGGGATCCAAATACTGGGGAAAACAGGAAGCCCAATCTTGAGCTTGTAAGGATCACAATCCCAAGGAGGGTATATACCACTGATCACATGGATCAGGTGATAGAAGCGATATTGGGGGTTTGGAACAGGAGGGAGAAGATTGTAGGATTGGAATTCGTATATGAGGCGCCTTTCCTAAGGTTCTTTACATCAAAGTTCAGGAGGAAATTATGAGGTACAGTGAGGTGGATCTTCCGGGATTTGGGAAAAAGTTCTCCATTGAATTAAAAAGTGGGCAGGAACTTATTTTGATAATTCACTCTACGGGAAAGAGGGAGCTCTATCTTATGCAGGGTGAGGAGGCAAGCTGTGTAATAGAGCTAACCCAGGATGAGGCAAAGGAGCTGGGCTTTCTGATGGCGGGGGCGAAATACGAGGCGGTATCAACGGAAAGAATGGAGGCAATTTTAAAGGAACTAGTTATAGAGTGGGTTAAAGTGGAAGAAGGTTCAAAATTTATAGATAAGACCATAGCGGAGTTGGAAATAAGAAGGAAGACTGGGGTTTCCGTAGTGGCGATAGACAGGCAAGGTAAATTAATTCCTACCCCCGACCCCTTTAAGGAAAAAATACTACCCGGTGATATTCTTGTGGTAATAGGTACAAGACAGCAACTAAAGAGCTTTCTTGAGCTCTGCGGAAAGTGTAGCACATAGTTATGCATTCTTACGAAATACCCTTATGTGTGGGACTCTTATTCCTTTCCCTATTTCTTTCGGGTTTCCTGCTCAAATTTTTAAAGTTTCCTTATATCCTCTCCTTTATGCTTATGGGGATCTTGGGAAAGTACATCTTCCCGGAGGAGATTATTGATTGGGTGAGATTCCTGGAAAGCACCGCCATAATTTTCCTGTTTTTCTTCATAGGCCTTGAGTACTCCTTTGAAAGGCTCCTTGGAATGGCGAGGGTTATAAAACCCGGCTTTATAGATTTCTTTGTGAACTCCGTTCCCGTTTTTCTTCTCTCATATTTGATGACACGTGATCTTATGCTTTCCTCCCTCCTAGCGATAGCCCTTTATCCCTCAAGCACATCCATAACAGCCAAGTTTTTGGTGGATTATAGGAGGCTCATTAACCCCGAGGCGGACCTTCTTATAGGGATCTTGATATTCGAGGACTTGATTTCTGTGG
>LBFQ01000018.1:6795-8198 GCA_000980735.1 Candidatus Caldipriscus sp. T1.2 | reverse complement strand
AAGAGCTTTAAGTATATAGACAGGATATCAAACGAGCTAATATTCCCGTTCTTTATAGTGGGAATCCTCTTGTTTTTGTCGGGCTTTGGGGAAAGCGTTGGGGTCTCTTCGGCCATAATAGCTTTCCTCCTTGGGGTTATTGTGCCGGAGAACAGCCAAAGCTTTGAGGTAATTGAAGAAAGGCTTACAGATCTAAAGGAGCTTGCCATAGGTGTGTTTTTCTTTAGCTTTACCTTTTTGGCGCACATAAACCTACAACAGGATTGGCTTTTTATAATTCTCCTATTCGTGTTGATAACAATTACAAAATTTATATCCACGTGCTGGGCTTCAAGGGTATATGGACTTGGGAAGAAGGCAAGTTTCAGGGCAAGCTTTTCCTTTCTGGCAAGGGGGGAGTTTTCGGTGCTCTTTGCAAGCCTAATGCCCCAGGCCCAACCGATAGTGTTCTTCGTGGTAATGCTCAGCGCGATTTTGGGAAGCCTAAGCTTTATATATGCGCCTAAGCTAAGTACGAAATTGGCGGGAAAGTAAAGGGGAGTTTTCCTCAAGGTTAATGAGGATATGGTCGCCGGAGCCTATCAAATTCTCCCATATTCCCCTATCTATCGGCTCTCCCAAAAGGAGCCTCCTTATAACCTCTATTGCAAGCTGATGGGAAACCACGAATATTACCTTATAATCATTTTTCCGAGAGAACCATAGGATATCCTCCAGGGACATCTTTAACCTCTCCGCCATATCCAAAACACTCTCCCCACCCGGCGCCCTAAATTCTACACTCCCCCAAAGCTCCGGATATTTATCCCTAATATCAAGGTAAAAAAGCCCCTCAAGATTCCCCATATTCCTCTCCCTTAACCTCCAATCTATGAATATCGGAGTTTCTGGGTAAATCTCCCTTATAAGCTGGGCGGATATTATAGCCCTCTTTAGATCGGAAGTAAATATCGCCGAAGGTTTATCTTTTATTGCCCTTACCTTATCCAGGAATATCCTCTTTGCCTCCTCGTAAGGTTCAATATCCGCCCAACCCTGTATCCTCCTCTCATCGTTCCAAACCGTTCTTGCATGCCTTATTAGATAGATTCGTCTAACCATTTAAACTTCTCCCTATAAAACCTTACAAACCTCGGATATAGGATCCCCCCAAGGATATCCTTTATAAACTGCTTAATTTCCCCGTGCGAAACCTTTTCGGAGTATATCTCATCTATGAACTCCGCAACCCTATATGCCCCAGGCGGTAGGGACATAGGGTCATACCCCGAAAGCCTATAATCCATAAACTCCCAAGCTACCATATAAACCGCCAAAATTATCGCCTCAACGTACTCCCTTTTATCCACCTTTTCTGAGCCCATCTATTACCCCCTCTATCTTCCTTTTGCTTTCCTCGGGGG
>LBFQ01000018.1:2113-6775 GCA_000980735.1 Candidatus Caldipriscus sp. T1.2 | reverse complement strand
ATATCCACCACAAGCCTCGGAAATAGGTTGCTCGCTACGGATACAACTCCCTTAGCTCCTATGGAGAGGAAGGGAAGGGTCATAGAGTCGTCGCCGGAAAGGACGAAAAACCCTTCCCTTGCCCCCATTAATATCTCCGAGACCGCATCGCAAGAACCCGAAGCCTCCTTTATCCCAACAATATTTTCAACAAAGGATAGCTCAACCACCGTTGATGGGAGGAGGGATACCCCCGTTCTCGAGGGGACGTTGTATAAAACTATTGGGATCCCAACCTTTGAGACTTCCTTGAAGAACTCAAAGAGTCCCCTTTGGGAGGTTTTGAGATAGTAGGGAGTGACCACCAAGGCGTAATCGTAGCCGAGATTATAAACCCTTTCCGTCCATTTTAAGACCTTCTTGAGGTTATTTGTACCGGTTCCCGCAATTAACTTTAAATTTTTTGGTGCATTTTCCTTAAGGATCCTAAAAACCTCGTCCTTTTCCTCTTCAGAGAGGGAAACCGCCTCCCCTGTTGTCCCCAAGATTACAACCCCATCCACCCCATTTTCCGCCTGAAATTCCAATATCCTCAAATACTCGTCAAAATTTATACTTCCATCCTCCTTAAAAGGTGTGGGAAGGGCGGTCCAAACCATAACGTTTATTCTACCGTTGTATAATCCTTTACCATGGAGAAGCCTTTAGTTTCAATAGTTATGGGAAGCGCGTCGGATAAGGATAAAATGAAGGGTGCTGTGGATATCCTTAAGGAGTTTGGGGTACCTTTTGAGGTTAGGGTAATATCCGCGCATAGGAGCCCGGATTTGGCGATGGAGTTCGCAAAAGGAGCCAGGGAAAGGGGTATTGAGGTAATAATAGCGGGTGCAGGGGGAGCGGCGCACCTTCCCGGCGTCCTCGCATCCCTAACCACATTACCCGTGATAGGAGTTCCCATAGATTCAACTTCTTTAAGGGGTATAGATTCCCTATATTCAATAGTTCAGATGCCGGCAGGGATCCCGGTCGCAACCGTGGGAATAGATGCATCTGCAAATGCGGGCTTGTTGGCGGTTAGGATCCTTTCGATAAAGTATCCCGAATACGCGGAAAAGCTTGAAAAGTACAGGGAGAAACTAAGGGAAAAGGTCCTCACAAGCAAAGTTGAATATTAAGTTATTTCTTTCCGCCTTTTTGATCACCTTTGTTTTTTACTCAAAGAGTTTAACTTTTTCCTTCGTTTGGGACGATTTCGCGAATTTCAATACCCTATCCCAAATGTCCCCATCTGATGTTATAAAACCCTCCCCAAAGGTGATCTCTTTAAGCACCCTTTTTGCCTCAAACTGGAGGCCCCTTACAAACGGAATTTTTGTCCTTTTCAACAACTTCTCCCCCCAATTCGCGCATTTTATAAATCTCTTGGCATTCTCTTTGGGTTCCGGGATCCTCGCGATAATTATTCTGAAACTCACGAAAAACTTCATACTATCCCTAACCCTTTCCCTCCTTTTCTCCTTACATCCCGCAAATGTGGAAAGTGCAGTTTGGCCCTCCTCGTTTTCCCTTTACCTCCCCGCCTCCTTACTTTCCCTATACTTCCTCATTTCCCAAAGATTTCCCCTCTCCGCCATTCTTTACTCCTTGGCTTTACTCTTTAAGGAGAGCGCCCTCGCCCTCTTCTTACCCCTCTTTCTTTATTCAAAGGGTAGATGGAAGTTGGTTTTTGTTTTAATAACTTTAGCTTACTTTCTCCTCCGACATCTAACGGTGGGCATAATCCCCCAAGAGCAAAAACCCCATTACGATATAAGTACGCTTATTGATATGTTTTACGGTTTCGGATTTTACGTTAGATCCTCTTTCTTCCCCTTCCCCTTTGAAGTTTATGTCCCCGAGGTTCCAAGGGATCCTATAAACCTTTTCCTTGCAATTTTTGTAATCCTTGCATCTTTTTTCCTTATCCGGAAATTTGAAGGGTCGGGACCTTGGGTTATCCTCTTTATCTCAAACATAGCCTTACACCTTTCGGTTGTAGGTTTTGAGAAGGTCCCCTCCGTTTTATCCTTCAGGTATCTCCTCCTCAGCTTGGCATCCCTCTCGGTCCTCCTCGGCTTAACCCTAAGGGAAAGATTCCAAATTTTTTCCCTCCCCCTATTAATATTCTTCTCCATACTTTCCTTCAACCTTTCGGATATATGGGGGGACGACCTAAGCTTCTGGGAGAGGGCATATATTAGGAATCCCAACAATGCTACCGTTATGTTAAATTATGCCTCAAACCTCCTCTCAAGGGGAAAGGATAGGGAAGGTTTGGAAATCCTTTTTAGGATATTCAACGGGAATTATCCAAATGAAGATAGGTTGATGCGGGGGTGAATATAATGGCGTATTATTACAACAGGGGGGATTTTAGGGGTTGTGCAAACTTTTCTAAGAACCTTGAAGATTTGGGAGAATCCGACCTATTTTATTACCTGAAAACCCTCTGTGCTTTGGGTATAGGAGATACCGCGGGGGCAAGGGAGAGTATAAAATTGGGATTCTCAAAATTCCCACACAGACCCGAAATTAGGGAGCTTTACGAAAGGCTCTCGTCTATCCAAGCTAAGTAGTCCAGATTCCCGAGAATTATGGGAAGGGCGATTATCTCGGGTACGGTATAAGGGTGGTTTTCCCTTATCTCCCTTTCAAGTTCTCCATAAGACTCCCTTGAGGTTTTTATTATCAAAAGCTCCTCCTCATCCTCCTCTATTTTCCCCTTCCACCAATAAAAGGACCTTAGACCTTTTACTACGTTTACGCAAGCAGACAACTTCTTCTCAACCAAAAGCCTCGCCAAACCTTCCCCCTTCTCCTTGGGAACCGTGCAAAGAACAACTATATAACCGTCTTTATTTCCTCCCATAGCTTCTCCATCTCCTCCAAACTAATCTCACCCAACTTTAAACCGCGTTCCTTTGCGAGCTTCTCCATAAGGGAAAACCTCTCTATGAACTTCTTATTCGCAAACCTTAGGGCATCCTCCGCGTAATAACCCTCCTTTCTCGCGTACTGGGCCAATGTAAAAAGCAGATCCCCGATCTCTTTAAACCTCTCTTCACCCTTAGCCTTCAAAAACTCCGAGAACTCTTCCTCCACCTTTGACAAAACCTCCTTCCCATCCTTCCAATCAAACCCCACCCTTGAAACTTTCTCCCCCAACCTATGGGCAAGGATAAGGGCGGGCCTCCTGTGATCTATACCCGCAAGCATCCCATCCTTCTTGGTAACTTCCCAATTCTTAAGAAGCTCCCTTATTCCCCAATTCTCTTTATCCCCGAATATATGCGGGTGCTTGAAAATCAGCTTGTTCTTTGCGCTTTCAACTATCTCTTCCGCCTTTGCCACCCCCTCATCCTCCGCTATGAAAAGTAGCATCACCACCGTTGCCAAAAGGTCCCCGATCTCTTCCATTATCTTTTCTCTATCCTTCTTCTCCACCGCCTCAATGTACTCATAAATTTCCTCCAAAGCCTGATACCTTAGGGAAAATAGGGTTTGCTGTCTGTCCCAAGGGCACTTTTCTCTAAGGATCTTTATAATCTCTACGAATTCCCCGAGGTTCCTCAATCCCATTCCATCACCTTCTTTATTGCCCTCTTTATCCTGAAAGCGTCGGGATGGTAGTATATCTGCTGGGCGAAGGGATAGGGCGTATCATATCCCGTCACTCTAATTATAGGCGCTATTAAATATTCTATCGCCTTTTCCGCAACAAAGGCGGCTATTTCGGAAGCCATACTCGCTATCTTTGGAGATTCGTTTACTACTATTAATCTGCCCGTCTTCGCCACGGAATTTAATATTGCCTCCCTATCAAACGGTACTATCGTTTGAAGGTCTATAACCTCAACGGAAATTCCCTCTTCTTTTTCAATCTCCTCCGCCGCCTGCGTTGAAGGATAAACCATATAACCGTATGTGATTATCGTAACATCCTTGCCTTCCCTTACGATTCTAGCCTTCCCGAATGGTATCGTGTAATCCTCGTCCGGGACCTCCTCCTTAACCGCCAAATATATCTTCTTAGGTTCAAGGTATATCACCGGGTCATCACCCCTTAAAGCCATCCTCAAAAGTCCCTTGGCGTTGTAAGGTGTGGAGGGTATCGCAATAAATACCCCACCCATATGGGCAAATATCGCCTCTGGGCTTTGGCTATGATAAAGCCCCCCACCTATTCCCCCACCGTAAGGTGCCCTTATCACTACGGGTGCCTTCCATTGCCCACCAGACCTATACCTTACCTTAGATATTTCGTTCATGATCTGGTCAAATCCCGGCCATACGAAATCTATGAACTGTATTTCCGCAACAGGTTTTAAACCATAAAGCGCCATACCAAAAGCAACGCCCAATATCCCCGCCTCGGATAACGGCGTATCTATCACCCTCTCCTCCCCAAACTCCTCTATTAAGCCCTCCGTTACTAAGAAAACCCCTCCCCTCCTTCCCACATCCTCACCCAAAACTATTATCCTATCGTCCCTCCTCATCTCCTCCGCAAGGGTATCCCTTATAGCCTGCCTAAGCTGAACCGCCTTCTTGCTTCCACCTTTAGATCCTTCCTCAAGCTTTATGACCATATTGGGAATTTTAAAGGCGCAAGGCGAATATATAATCTTCCCCTTTTTACGCAAC
>LBFQ01000018.1:0-1477 GCA_000980735.1 Candidatus Caldipriscus sp. T1.2 | reverse complement strand
GGTAGAATAGATAGGCTTGAAGAAATCGGCGATACCTTATAAAGTACTTACCCGATGCGGTTTTTTATATGGGATTGGCATTTTCAAGGAAAGGTCAATACGAGAAGGCCATACAAAAATCCCCTTTCCCAAAGGGCAAAACTTGAACTTGGAAGGGCGTACGCTTCGGATCCAAGGTTTGACGATGAGGACTTTGAGTTTGGGAACACATTGTTTAGGCTTATGTTTATGGGTAGGTAGGGTACATATCCTTCTGAGGTGCAGGTCAACCTTATAATATCTTCTATGAAAAGGTTTTTGGTTTCGTTTTTCTTCGCGCTTCCCCTCCTTGCCCAACCCTTCACGTATCTGGGTATAGTGGATGGGCAAGCGGGGGCATTTTCGGGTATAAGGAAGGATTCGGTCTTCGTAACCGGCGTAGGCTCCACCGTCTCCACCGCGACAAAGATAGAAACGCTCCTGGTGAACCAAAGCTTCACATATATGGGCTACAACGCGAAGGGAATAGAGAGGAGGGTATATTATAACTCAACACCTTCGCCCATCTTCGTGGATACGGTTTATGAGGTTGGAGATACCATGCGCAGGCTCATGGTGATAGGTAGGACGAGTTCCTCAACGGTCAAAGCAAGCGTAAGGGCACTCTTAACACCCTTTTCGGTGGGAAATAGTTGGACGCTTGGAATAGCGGGAAACACATATGTTGCGGATATAGACGGGGATACTAACTGGACGGCTCTCGATACCTTCGTTGTAACAAAGGACTCTATGTACGTCGTAAGTATGGGTACCATATCCGTTCCTGGGGGTACATTTGATAGTGTTTATACGATAAGGCTTAGACTTGAGGGTAGGGTGTGGTCTTCCATAGTTTATTCCAGGACCGGAAGCTCCTCCGCCGCTTGGTCGGACACCTTGTACATTGATTGTTACATATACTGGAGGCCTCGCGTCGGTTATGTTAAGGATTCTGTATTCCAATATGGAAAGTGGCACTATCTCTTTTTAAACATAAGGGTTTATTTTTGGGAAACCTCGCTACTTGAGGGCTATTGGACAAGCCTTGCGGAGAGGACATATGATAGGGAGAAAAACTTAATTTCAAAAGGATACATAGATCTTTCCGAGTTCGGAAGGATATATGATATAACGGGCAAGAAGGTTGCGGAGGGTAAGGGCAAGATATACCTTAAAAAGGGCGTTTATTTTGTCCAAATTGGGGGTAGAAAATATAAGATAATAGTGAGGTGATAGGAAGATTAAAAGGGTGGCCCCTCTTGGGGGTCACCCTAATTTCTTGCGGGGTAGATTTCAATGCGTATTTTAACACTTATTACAACCTAAAAAACCTTGTGGGTAGAATAGATAGGCTTGAAGAATAGGCGATACCTTAAACGTAAAAAGGCTCTATGATTCCCTTGAGATTAAAAGCGCATACCTGATAAAGTATACCCGAGATCAAAGTACTTGCCCGATG
>LBFQ01000017.1:13452-15148 GCA_000980735.1 Candidatus Caldipriscus sp. T1.2 | reverse complement strand
AAGCCTCATAAAGCGTATATCCCCAACTTACTATAGTTAATGAGTTTCCACCCTTCACGACCCTACCTCTTCCAAAGGGTAAAAATTCGGAAATTTCCCTTTCCGCGAGCTTTGAAAAGTAAAGCTCCCTATGCTCTAAGAAGATCACCGGGTCGTTCATAGATAGGGCTTCCTTGAGGAGGTAGTAAGCATCCTCCGCATTTGATGGGTACGCTATTTTCCAACCGAACATATGTAAAAACTCCTGCTCCGCGGAAAAGCTATGCCAAGGATCGGATATTCCCCTTATAAATCCAACAGGTATCCTTAAAATTATTGGGGCGGAAAAAGCGTTGTTAGTCCTCCACCTTACAAACCCTATGTTGTGTATTGCCTGCCTAGCCTCATCCGCGTACTTTCTGAATTGGATCTCCGCTATAGGTTTTAAGCCAGCATAAGCCATACCCTCCGCCCTTCCCACAATAGCTAATTCGTTTAAAGATGTGTCAAAAACCCTCCTTTCCCCGAATCTTTCCATAAATCCCCTCGTAATACCGTATATCCCCCCCTTCAAACCCACATCCTCACCGAAAATTAGAACATCTTCATTCTCCTCAAGTGCCTCCTCCAAAGCCTTCCTTATAGCAAGGGCCATCTTCATCTTTGGATGCTTGTTCATCTTAAATTCCCTAACCTTATCCCCCTGTGCAAATTCTCCCTCAAAGAATATATACTTCTTCAAATTTCCCCTTTCCCCCTCCCTCCTTTTCGCTTCCTCCCACGGCCTCTCAACATCCTCCTTTGCCGTACTTTCTACTTCCTCCCAGCTTTCTACCAAACTTCTCCAATAAACGATAGGATCTTTTTCCCTACTTTTTTCTATCTCCTCCCTTGACCTGTACTCTTGCCTATCGCTTATGCTATGGCCCTCAATCCTGGCAACTTCAAACCTAATTAGAACAGTCCTGTTTTTCCTAGCAATTTTAAACCCCTCTCTTAACACACCGTAAGTTTCCTCCGGTATATAACCCCTACCCTCAAGGACCGTTAAGTTTTTGAATGATCTTAGATTTTCTGCTATGTTTCCTCCTGGGGTTTGTAAATAAGAAGGTACTCCTATGCCCCATCCGTTATCTTCTATTACAAAGACCATAGGCAAATTTAGGGTGGTTGCTATATTTAAGGCACTCCAAAAACCACTTGAGGCTATGCTACCATCCCCACCCATCGCAACCGCCACCGCCCCATCCCATCCTTTGTACCTTATGGCCTGAGCCCAACCCACCGCCTTGGGAAACTGCCCACCAACATCCCCCACCGTTGGAAGGATTTTTCCCCTTAAGTAATACATCATACCAACATCCCTTCCTTTCCCCATATTTGCATAAAATATATCCTCGGGCTTTATACCAAGGGCTAAAGCTAAAGGCCTTGACCTATAATATACACTTGCGGAATCCTTCTCGTGCTCCATGAGTAAAGCGGTTAAAACCTGAACCAGTTCATGCCCCATAGCGGGAAAGCTCATAGGCAACCTTTCGCTTTTCTCTTTAAGATCCATAAACCTTGAAAGTAAGCAAAAGTAAGCAACCTTCCCCCAATCCATACCCGATATTCTACCTTAAAATCCTCTCGTGTTGGGGAGGCTTTATGTTATTTTGGATAGTTTGTACGTTGATGAGGCTGATATGTTGAAAGTTTGCGAGAAAATTCTAAA
>LBFQ01000017.1:3878-13222 GCA_000980735.1 Candidatus Caldipriscus sp. T1.2 | reverse complement strand
GAAGGAAGAGAAAGAACCTGAAAATATTCTGATAATACTTTCAAAGGAGGGGAACGGAATATGCGCGGTTAGGGGAGATAGACGGGATAGTTTTAAGGTCTCCATAATTTCAAAGGGGAAGGAGGGGGAAATATCCTTCCAAAGCAAGGTTTTCATGGGGGAACAGGGGAGTTTAGGTTGGACGATTATGGATACAACGCCTATATATATTTTCAGGGTGAATTTTGAAAGTTCCGATTTTGTAGAATTAAGACTTTTTGATAAAAAAATCCTCATGACTTTCCCCGAATGTGCTCAAATTTCCGAACCTGAGAATGATAATTTCCCGGATTGGGGAAGCTTAAAGTTTTCTTGGATATGCAATGCAAGGGAGTATATTGTGAGGCTTTACGCCTTTACCATGATGGAACAAAGGGATATAGTAAAGTTTGTGAAGGGAAACAGTATAAGTTTTGACCTTTCTGGGATGTACGGAGATGGGTTCTTTGCCATACAAGTTTGCCCAATAAATTCCTATAAAAAGGGTTTAAAAGTTTTTGCGGTGGGAGGCTGTGCGGAAAAAGTGTTTTTGGTTGGAGATACAACGGTTTGGGAAGGTGAGAAACCTACACCCCCTTGGAGGAAGGATGCAATTATGTGGCATCTTTTTGAGTTTTAGTTTTTCTTCCGAAGGAATAAAATAGTGTATGTCCCCTCATCTCGTGCTCGGGCCTACAACCCACATCCCTAATCTGCCACTCCCTCATAAGGATCTCCACCGTTTTCATAGCAACAAAGCCAAATTTAGCCATAACCTCCCTCATCTCCTTAACCTGTTCAATATTGGGAGATGCGAAAACGAGAAACCCCCCATCTTTCAAAGATCTATAAGCATGAGGTACAACCTTCCAGGGCTCCGATACGTCTACAATAACAATATCAACATCCCTCTCTACAAAACCACAAACATATACATCCCTTAACCTAAAAATCACGTTTTCGGGTTTTCCGAAATTCTTGAGGTTCTCCTTTGCGGTTTTTTGGTGCTCGGGGTTGTTATCGTAAGAAAAGAGTTTTCCGGGGGGAACTAATAGGTTGCTTAGGAAAACCGTCATAGCTCCGCTCCCACTTCCAACCTCAATTACCCTTGAGAAAGGCGAAAAATTCGTATAAAGGAGTACAAGCCCTATATCCTTCGGATAGAAGATGTTGGTTTTCCTCTTTAACCTTAAAATAAAATCCGCGTTTGAAGGTCTTATCACATAAAACACCCTACCCGTGCTTGAAACCAAACCCTCCCCCCATCTAAGTTCCTCCGGGAGATATAATATACCCCTGTGTGAATGTACAGCCTTCCCCACCCTATACTCCGTTAGAAAGTTCGCATCCGGTCCCCCCCAAAGCAATATTTTTTCCCCTTCTTTAACAAGGTCCTCAGGCATCTTTTACAAACTTTAATATCCTTATAACATCAACCGTCTCCCTAACATCGTGCACCCTCAGGATATGCACCCCCTTCAGGTATAAGTAAGCGTGTACGCCTAAGGTAGCGTAAAGTCTCTCCTCGGGCTCCTCGTATCCCAAAGCCATCCTTATAAAGCTCTTCCTTGATACGCCGTACATAACCACATAACCCGTACTTACAAATTCGTCAGCGTATTTTATGAGTTTCAAATTATCCTCAAGCCTTTTGCCGAAACCTATTCCCGGGTCTATGCATATCCTATCCTCCTCTATCCCCGCCTTTTTTGCCCTCTCAACCCTCTCAAGAAGTTCCCCCTTTACTTCCTTAACCGCATCCTCATAATATGGGTTTGCCTGCATGGTTTTAGGATTTCCCCTTATATGGTTGAGGATCAAACCCGTACCATATTCCCTTGCAACCTCCAATATCTTGGGATCAAAGTATCCACCAGAAATGTCGTTTATTATCCTTGCACCAGCCTCCACAGCTTCCCTTGCAACCGAAGATTTGTAAGTATCCACCGAAATTATTGCTTCGGGAAATTTTTCGGATATTGTAAGGATCACGGGTATTACCCTTTTCTTCTCCTCATCTTCGCTTACTGGATCCGATCCCGGCCTCGTACTTTCCCCACCCACATCTATTATCTTCGCCCCCTCATTCAACATTTTCTCCGTCCTTCTTAACGCTTCATCCACACTTCCAACCCTGCTTCCCGAATAAAAGCTGTCGGGTGTTACGTTCAATATTCCCATAACCACCGTTTCCGAAACATCTATCTCGCCATCCCTTATCTTCCACTTAACCCTTCTTTCCATTTTCTATCTCCCTCCCGTTTAGTAAAACCTTGTAAAATATCGGACAAGATTTGCTTATCATGGCGGAAACAGAGCAGTACTTATTTAGGGAAAGGGAAACCGCCCTCAGTGCCTCCTTCTCGCTCACATCTCCGGAGATCTCATATGTTAAAAATATCTCCGTATAAACCTTGGGGTGCTCCTCCGCCCTCTTACCCCTCACCTCAACCTTCAGGTCAAAATGTTTTTTTAACTTTTTTAAAATTGATGCAACATCCATTGCGGTGCATCCCCCCAAAGAAACCAAAAGCAGGGACATCGGGGAGAGGGAACCTTCCCCCACCTTAATGTTGCCCGTATCCGTTTCCACATCAAAGTTTTCCCCATTGAAAACCATTCTCGCCCATTTTTCCATAGATGAGATTCTACCCCAGTAAAATTTTTAATATGGAGAAGATCCCCTTGCCATTTGAAGAAAGGATAACTTTAGGAAATTGGGACTTTGTGTCCCCGGAGGATTATCTAAAGGAGCATGAGAAAACTTTAAGCCCGGATTTCTGGTTGAAAGTAGCCGAAGAGATTGAATGGTTTAAAAAACCAACGAAGTCCCTAACGGGAGAGCATCCGTTTTATAGGTGGTTTGAAGATGGAACCCTGAATATGTCCTACCTATGCCTTGACAGGAACATAAAGGGCGGAAGGAAAAATAAGGTTGCTTTTTTCTGGCTCGGGGAGGATGGGAAAGAGAGGGTCCTGACATACGATCGGATGTACAGGGAGGTGAATAGGTGGGCTTACGTATTTAAGGAAAAGCTCGGTTTGAAAAAAGGGGATAGGGTCGCGATATATCTCCCTATGATCCCGGAACTTCCCATAGTTATGTTAGCCCTGGCGAGGATAGGTGTAATATTTTCTCGGGAAGCGCCCTAGCCCAAAGGATAGAGGACAGTTCCGCTAAGATCCTTATAACCGCCGATGGATATTACAGGAGGGGTAAGAAGATATATCTACAGCCAAACGTAAGGGAAGCCCTATCGAAGGTTTCCGTTGATAAGGTAATAGTTTTTAGGAGGTTAGATGAGGGTTGGGAGAGGGAAGATGGGGACTTATTTGCGGAAGAGCTCTTATTGGATGTTCCCAAAAACTCCTTTGTTGAACCCTTGGAGGTGGAATCTTCTCATCCCCTATTCATCCTTTACACCTCCGGCACTACCGGGAAACCAAAAGGGATTGTCCATGATACGGGCGGTTATGCGGTTATCCTTTATGCAACAATGAAGTGGGTCTTTGATATAAGGGACGA
The DNA here is from genome assembly GCA_000980735.1 of Candidatus Caldipriscus sp. T1.2. Lineage (GTDB taxonomy): Bacteria > Hydrothermota > Hydrothermia > LBFQ01 > LBFQ01 > Caldipriscus. The sequence continues at coordinate 9,678 of LBFQ01000017.1, read as the reverse complement.
TGATGTTTATTGGTGCACCGCGGATATAGGCTGGATAACCGGGCATTCTTACGTCGTTTTCGGTCCCCTTATGATGGGAGCGACAAGTGTTATGTACGAGGGCGTACCAAACTGGCCCGATCCGGGCGTATGGTGGAGGATCGTTGAAAAATACAATGTTAGCATATTCTACACATCTCCCACCGCAATAAGGCTCCTTATGAGGTACCCGGATGATTTCGTAAAGAATTACGATCTTTCAAGTTTGAGGATCCTACATTCCGTTGGGGAACCCATAAACCCGGAAGCTTGGGAATGGTACTTTAGAGTTGTTGGAAATGAGAGGTGCCCCGTTGGATCCACTTGGTGGATGACGGAGACGGGGGGAATTATGGTTTCCCATACTCCCGGTTGGAAGCTTGTCCCATTAAAGCCCGGAACGAATGCCCTGCCCATTCCGGGTGTAAATGTTGAGGTTTTAAACCAAGATGGAACACCCACACCAAGGGGAGAAAGGGGCTATTTCGTTATCTCAAACCCCTGGCCCGGTATGCCCTTAACCATATGGGGAGACGACGAAAGGTACGTAGAAACGTACTGGAAGAAATTTCCAGGAAAGTTTTATACGGGGGACTTTGCGGTTATGGATGAGGATGGGTATGTCTGGGTTTTAGGTAGAGCGGATGAAGCCATGAACGTCGCGGGACATAGGATAGGGACATACGAGATAGAATCAGCCCTCGTTGAACATGAAAAGGTGGCGGAAGCGGCGGTTGTTAGCGTTCCAGACGAAATTAAGGGTGAGGTACCCGTAGCATTCGTAGTACTTAAGGAAGGGGTTGAACGTTATAAGTGAAGAGCGTAATAGGTCCTATTGCGGTTCCTAAGGCGGTCTTGATCGTTGATAAGTTGCCGAAAACAAGGAGCGGGAAGATTATGAGGAGGCTTTTGAGGGCGATATTTATGGGGCTACCTTTGGGCGATATAACCACGCTTGAAGATGAGGCAAGCGTTGAGGAGATAAGGAAGGCATACGAGGAGTTGAGGGCGCAAATTTAGTTTAAAATTCAACTTTAAAATACCCACCCGATGAAGATTTTCGTTGATAGCGCGGATGTTGAAGAGATAAGAAAAATTGTTAAACTTGGTTTCGTATCTGGTGTAACCACGAACCCTTCCCTAATTGCTAAGACCGGCAGGGATCCAAGAGAGGTTTATTATGAGTTAGCTCAAATGGTGGAACATGTTTCCGCCGAGGTGGTCTCGGAGGATCCCGAATCTATGGTGAGGGAAGGGTTGGAGTACGCTTCCATTCACCCTAACATAGTGATCAAGCTACCTATGACGCCAAATGGTTTAATGGCATTAAAGGGGCTAAATGAGAAGGGTGTTAGGGTTAATATAACCCTAATCTTCTCACCTTCCCAAGCCTTGTTAGCGGCGAGGGCAGGGGCGGATTTTGTTTCCCCCTTCATAGGTAGAATAGACGATATAGGATATTATGGTACGGACCTTATAAGGCAGGTTTCCCAAATTTTCGCCCTGCACGGTATAGAAACAAAGATAATTGCAGCGAGCATAAGGCATCCTATACACTTTATAGAGGCCGCCCTTGCTGGGGCGCATATAGCAACCGTTCCACCTGATGTTATTTGGAAGCTCTTACAACATCCATTAACCGATATAGGGCTCGAAAAGTTCCTGTCAGACTGGAAGAAGGGTATGGGGGTTAATGTATAAGGTAAAGGTCGGGCTTTTTTTCTTGCTATTTTTATCCGTGTTTATTTTCGGGGTCTTTTGGATTAAGGATGCCCTTTCCATAGAGAAAAGGTACCATTACAGGGTATCACTTAGAACCGCAAGCTGGCTCGGGAACGGAGATCCGGTGAATATAAACGGTGTAAAGAAAGGAAAGGTTAAGTTTATAGAGATATATACGGACAGCGTCGTAGTAAATTTTTATCTTGAGGGGGTTAGGTTGAGGGATGGAGCCTTTGCAAGGGTGGAGAATGAAGGTTTTATGGGGGGAAGGACATTATCGGTACATCAAGGTCATGGGGAATTTTTACCCGAGGGATCCTTAATAAAAGGTGAGGATACACCGACATTAACCGATATGCTCTTTACCATAAACTCCATACTTAAGAACCTTGATAGCATTACAAGGAAAACCTCAACAACCGTATCAAATGCCAACGATTTTATACTAACAACCCGTAAGGATCTTGAGGTTATATCCTCAGATCTAAAGGAGCTAATAGGATACATGAAGATCCTCGCCCAGAACACGGATAATAGGCTCGGTGGAACATACGAGGAAATCCTCAAAATTTCAAATAAGGCGGACAGAACCCTTTCAAGGATAGATTCCCTAATTTCTTCAAACGGAAGCGTACAAAGGCTTCTTACGGAGGATTCCTTGTATTTTGAACTTAGGGGGGTTTTGGGTGAAGTTAAAGGTTTGGTTGAGGACATAAAGAAAGACCCTTCAAGGTACCTAAAGGTAAATGTCAAACTCTTCTGAAAGACTAATCAAGTTCCTGAAAATTTTGGAAAAAATTTACGACCAACTTTCCGAAGAGGAGGCTCCGGTAAAAATGATGAGAAAAGTTAAGGGAAAGGACCCATATAGAGCCCTAATAACCACAATGTTATCTCCTAGGGTTAAGGACGAAATAACTTATAGGGTTGCGGATGAGCTTTTTAAGAGGGCTCCAACACCCGAAAAACTGGCAAAGATGGAGATAGAAGAAATAGAGAGGATTCTGAAACCTTTGGGGCTCTATAAACAAAAGGCAAGAAACATAAAATTAGCTGCGGAAAAAATAGTTAACGAGTACAAAGGAAAGGTGCCTGATACATTGGAAGAACTTATGAAATTCAGGGGGGTAGGTAGGAAAATAGCAAACATAGTTTTATCAATTATGGGAAAACCCGCCATAGCGGTGGATACGCATGTTTATAGAATAATAAAAGATAGATGGGAACTTTTGGAGAACGCAAAGGGTCCCCTTGATGTTGAACGATTTCTTATGGAAAATCTATCTCAGGAAACTTGGGGAAAGGTGAATCTACTTCTTGTTGCATTTGGGCAAGCCATATGCAAACCTCAAAAACCGAGGTGCGAAATTTGCCCTTTAACGGATGAGTGCCCTTATTATTCCTCTAAGGGCAAAGGTGTTAGGAAAGGGAAATAAACCCCTTAAAGAGTAAAGGATCGCCTCTTTTTTCTTTTTTATTTTCGCAAGTTTATATCCCGCAACCCCATAAGCGTAGTTTAAAAACCTTATCCTTTCAAGCCCACTTAAACCTTCCGAAATTATCCTTCCAGCCTTCAAAAATTTTTCGGGATTTCTAACATTCACATTCAACCCATCTGTCCTATACATATAATGCACCGCTCCCAAAAAGTTGTCAAACTTTACCCTCCCGTTTTTAAATACCCTAACCCCAAACTCACAATCCTCTCATCTCCGCCTATCCTTAAGAAGAAATCTTTTCTCATCATCCAGGCATTTACAGGAACCAAAACCCCGAATTTTTTGTGTATATACAAAAAATTCTCAAACTTTAATTCCACCTTCTTGTATGCCGGTCCCACATATTTCCCAATTCTCATATTATAAACCAAAATATTGCAAAACACCGCATCAAAACCCTTAATTGACCTGACTTGTCTCCCAATTTTCCCGCGCAAATACTCATCGTCGTCATCCAATAATGTTATTAACTCTCCACTTGCAAGCTCAACCAACCTGTTCCTTATAAAGCTCGGATTTCCCGTATGTTTAAATAAAAAAGTTTTAACCCTCTCATCCTTAAATTCCCCTTACTTTTTAAAACCTCAACATCCTCATAACCGTTATTTAGGACACTATTGACCGCCCTTTCCAATTCTTTGGGCCTTTTGTACGTAGGTATAACAACAGAAACCCTCACTTCAAAACTTGATACACTACCATCCCGTTCCTCGATGCGGCAAAAACATATTCCCCGTTTACCATTATGTCAAAAACATAATCACCCCCGTACTTTGGGGGCTTATACCTCGCAACCTCAAACTTGTTTATAGGATCCACCACGCTAACCCCACCGAATCCAAAGGCGACATATATAAGCCCATTTATTGTTCTCGCATTTAAAGCATCACCCGGACCCTTTGCCAACCTAAACCTCTTTATATTCGTAGGATCCGATATATCCACTATATCTATTCCCTCCCTACCCAACGTTATATAAGCAAAGTTCCCTTCAACGTCTACCCCTATTGCAAACCCTTCCGTCTTATAGCTTCCAACTAAGCGAGGTTTAGAAGGGTTTGATATATCAAAGACCTTCAATCCTCCCCTACCCGATGCTACATAAGCGTATTTCCCCCTAACGGTAATTCCCCTCACGAACCCATCCGTCTTCGTAATGCTAATGAGCCTAGGTCTTGCAGGGTTCTCTATGCTAACTATCGCAAAACCTGAATCTCCCAATGTTAAATATAGATAGTTCCCCACCTTCTTTACTTCCATTGTCGTGTCGGGCATAGGTAAATTGTAAATCTCCCGAGCTATATTCGGATCTGAAATATCAAAAACCGAAAGACCCCTGTATCCGTGCCCCACATAAAGATATTTTCCATGAACTACCAATCCCAAGGGAATATTGTTAGTGTTTATTGTCGCATACAAATAAAGGCTATCGGGTTTGCTAATATCTACGACGTATATCTTCCTTAGTGAGGATAGGTAAGCGTAATTCCCGGAAATTGCTATTCCGAAGCAGGGAGTGGGGAGCTTCAACCTCTTTGATATTCGCATATTCATAGAATCTGGTTTATAAACATCTTCCTGCGCATCTTGACCCAAAATTAAAAAGAGCATAGAAGAAATTTTACAGTCGTAAAATATACAATTAAATGCGGGTACTTATAGCAAATAGGGGTGAGATAGCAGTTAGGATAGAAAGGACGTTGCGGGATATAGGGTTTGAATCTATAGCGATATTTTCCGAACCCGATAGAAATGCCCTCCATGTTTTAAACGCGGATTATGCGGTAGAGATAGGGGGAAATACTCCACAGACAAGCTATCTTGATATAGGCAAGATCCTTTGGGCAATAAGGAAATCCAAAGCTGAAATGGTACATCCGGGATATGGTTTCCTTTCCGAGAGGCCCGAGTTTGCATACGAGATTGAAAAACACGGGATAATCTTTATAGGTCCGGATTCCGAGGCTATGAGATTGGCGGGGGATAAGGTGGAGGCAAGGAAAATTGCTGCAAAAGCGGGCATCCCACTCCTTGAAGGCACAGATGCCCTGGATGACCTTAAAACCGCCATTGAATTGGCAAAAAATATAGGATATCCCATAATGATAAAGGCGGCGGCGGGTGGTGGAGGAAAGGGGATGAGGGTTGTGAGAAACGAGGAGGAGCTCAAGGAGTTGTTCCCATTGGCTTCCGCGGAGGCTTTATCCGCCTTTGGGGACGGCAGGGTTTATTTGGAAAGGTTAGTATTAAACCCCCACCATATAGAAGTTCAAATAATAGCGGACAAATATGGAAACGTGTATGCCCTAGGTGAAAGGGAGTGTTCCCTTCAAAGGAGGCATCAGAAGTTCATAGAGGAGTCCCCATCCCCCACAATAGATGATAAAACTAGGAAGGAAATTATGGAGGCGGCAATAGCATTCGCTAAGGAGATAGGATACACAAATGCGGGAACGGTTGAGTTCCTTTACGACGAAGATAGAGGAAAATTTTACTTCTTGGAGATGAACGCCAGGTTGCAGGTTGAACATCCCGTCACGGAGATGCGTACAAATCTGGAT
>LBFQ01000017.1:2236-3858 GCA_000980735.1 Candidatus Caldipriscus sp. T1.2 | reverse complement strand
TCTAGAGGATCCCCATAGAATTCTTGAGGGAACCTTCGGGACCCTTTATAAGGGTTGATAGTGGTATATACGAGGGGTATGAGGTTCCCATATTTTATGATCCCATACTTTCAAAGGTAATATCCTTCGGTAGAACTAGGGAGGAGGCGAGAAGGAGACTAATAAGGGCATTGAAAGAGTATATAATCTTCGGCATAAGGACAAACATACCTTACCTTATAGAGGTTCTTGAAAGCGAAGCCTTCATCTCGGGCAAATACACTACCAACTTTGCCAAAAACTTTGATTTCGTTCCCCAATATCCTGAATATCTTGCAAAGCTTTCCGCCTTATACGAACCTCCAAAAAGGTTTCACGATGGTTTCCCAAAGCGCGCAAACGTTTGGAAACTTTTTAAGGATTATTCGGAGTTTTGAAAGTCGTATATCTTCTTTTGGGTTTCTTTTTTGTATTTCTTGGAATTTTAGGTGCAATTTTGCCCGTTATGCCCTCAACGGTTTTCTTTATTATCGCATCTTACTTTTTTGCGAGAAGTTCCAAAAGGTTCCATAGTTTATTGCTTTCAATTCCTTACGTTGGAAAGCAAATAGAGTTTTGGGAGAAACATAAGGCGGTTCCAAGAAGGATAAAAAATCTGGCGGTTATATCATCCGCTGCTGGGATCCTGATAAGTTCAGCAATTTCTGCCATATTCGGGAAATTTCTGGCTTCATTTATGATCTTGCTCGTGGGTGTTCCGATGTTTTTGGCGGTTTTGAAGTTAAGGGTCCATGGAGATTAGGATACCTGCCCCCGCAAAGGTGAATCTTTCCCTATGGATAACCGGGAAATTACCAAACGGTTATCACAGGATCCTCACCCTATTTTATAAGATCCCCATATACGACGAAATTTGGGTTGAGGAGTGGGATGAGATAAGGGTTAAATGCGAAGGTATAAAGAGCGAATCAACGAACACGGTATATAAAGCCTTGAAGTATCTAAGCGAATATGTGGGTAGGGAAATTTGCCTGAAGGTTAGAATAAAGAAAAGGATACCCGTAGGTGGTGGGTTAGGTGGGGGTTCAAGCGATGCCGCGGCGGTTTTAAAGGTGGCAAACGAGCTCTTTAAGCTTGGATTGAGCTTAAGGGAACTCTCCGAAATAGCGGTTAAGGTTGGTGCGGACGTACCTTTTTTCCTTCTTCCCCATAGAGCAGCGATAGGTAGGGGAATAGGCGAGGAGCTTGAACCCATAGATCTAACGGTTAGGGGGAAATGGGTACTTGTTTTTCCCGCTTTTCCGGTTCCCACAAAGCTAGCTTATTCTTTAATAGAAAGTAGGGGGATCTACACAAACGAGAAAGATGCGGAAGAGAAACTTGGGGAGCTTATAAAAAGCCTAAAAGAAGGAAAAAAAGTAAAACTTGAAAACGACTTTGAAAATGTGGTATTTGAAAGGTTTCCCGAGATAGGGGAGATAAAAAGTACCCTCGTGAGAAACGGTTGGAATTCTGTTATGAGCGGTTCGGGTTCTTCGGTCTTTGGCTTAAACGGTGAAGGGTTTGAAAATCTTAAAGGTTCGTATAAGATATGGTTTTGGGAAGAGTAAGACAGCAGGATATAACCTTTACAATTTACCCTC
>LBFQ01000017.1:0-1799 GCA_000980735.1 Candidatus Caldipriscus sp. T1.2 | reverse complement strand
TCGTTGCCACACTGTTGTCCATCCACTTTAGAACTATTACCCCCCCATCCCCGCTTTCCGATATAAATATCTTTGGTTTTTCACCTTTTGCCAAAAATATCGCATAATCAACAAAGTGTATAGCTTCCCCTATTATTCTCCCCCCTTCCCTACGCATCCAATGCCTTTCGTCTATTTTTCCCGCATCCACCAGATAATTCAACTGAAAGGGCTTAGTTAAAAATTTCATTAAGAACTCCGTATGAGGAGAGAACCTCCTATTAAAACCAACTGTAAGGAAACCTCCATTCTCCGAAAGGAACTTTTCTATCTCATCAAGCTCGTTTGGGTATATTGTTAAGGGTTTTTCAACGAAGACAGCCTTGCCCGCCTTTAAAGCTTCTAAAGCTATTTTCCCATGCGTTGCATGCGTTGTTGCCACGAATACAACATCAATTTCTTCCATTTTCAATATCTCGGAGTAATCCGTGGTATATTTTGCAAAACCGAAAATTTGAGCACTCGATTTTGCGCTTTCCCCTCTTGAAGTTGCAACCGCAATTAGATTTACGCCCTTTATTTTTTTAACCTCCGGAATTAAAAAGTTTTTCGCGTAACTCCCCGCCCCTATGAACGCTACACCAATCTCCCCCTTTTTCTTCAAAGGTTTTAAAATATAAATTCTCCTTTCCTCAACTTCACCCTGCGGATATCTTAAAACTATCCCCAAAAATTTCTCCTTCCTTTCCGTAATAATATCGTAAGCCCTTGGAGCTTCTTCTATGGGAAATTCGTGGGTTATAAGGTCGTGGATTTTTAGCTTCTCTTCCTCAACGAGCCTAACCGCATACTCCAAATTCCTTCTCTCCGTCCACCTTACATACCCTATCGGGTAATCCCTTCCTTCAACCTCATACTCAGGATCATACCTACCCGGTCCGTAAGATCTGCTAATTAGAACCTCGAGTTCCTTGTAATAGTAAGTTTTCCAATCGAACGAAAAGTTGGCATCCGCCACCGCCACAACCCTACCCCTATCCCTCAAAGACTTACCAGCTATATTGACCACCTCACCACTTTTATCCGGGGCACAAACGAAGGCCACATCAAAGTAATTCTGCGGAGGATCCTTTGAGATCACCTTTATACCATCCTCCGCAAACTTTAGCCTATACTCGTCCCTGTCCAAGCCCCAAACCTCAACATCCCAAACCTTCAAGATCCTTGAAATTATATGCCCTATTATCCCCATCCCTATAACTAACGCCCTTTCCCCTCCCGATATTCCCGACCTCCTTATTGCGTGAAGGGATATGGATACTAAAGCTCCAAAGCTTAACTCCTTAGCTTTATCCCTTCTCCTTGCCTTAACTACCAGGTTTTCCGGAACCCATACTACTTCCATATGGTTCGCAAATTCCCCACCCATTGCAACCACCAAATCCCCCTTCTCAAATTCCCCCCAACCTTCCAAAACCTCCCCGCACAGGCTATAACCTAAGGGTGTTAAGGCATTTGCCCTTGACTTTATTAGGTTCATTAAGAAAAATGGCCCGTAATCGTTGAAAACTCTCAAAATATCAGCTACTTGTTCCTTCCTCTCTTTAAGTATTTTTAACGGGCCGCCTTTAACTAAGGAAATCGTTGAGCCCTCCGTTCCTGGACTTATCGCGGAATATAATGTCTTTATTAAAACTCCACCCTTCCTATGCTTGGGTGGTGGCACATCCTCAACTACCACCTTCCTGTCAGAAATTCTATAAAATACGCCTTTCAAGGTAAGTATTTTAAGGGATCAACGGGGGTAGTTCCCTCCCTAA
>LBFQ01000016.1:28030-29043 GCA_000980735.1 Candidatus Caldipriscus sp. T1.2 | reverse complement strand
CCCCTATGATAACCCCCGAACAACTTGATGCAATAAGGGAAACGATAAACATCTCTGCTGGTCAGGGTGCAAGCGCCCTATCTTCCCTCTTGGAATGTAGGGTTGATATGGAATTTCCGGAAATAAAAATGGTTCCCACACAAGAAGTTAGAGAAATCTTGGAAAAAGAGACGGAAAAGTTTATATCCTTCTATAGCAACTTAGAGAAAAGTTTTAAGGGGGTGATTCTGGTCGCTTATGGTGAAAGAGAAAAGGAGAAGTTAGTTAAACTAATATGGGAAAAGTACGGAATTTCAACGGAAGGAGAAGGTCTCCTTGCGGAGGTATCCAATATAATCTTCGGATCTTTTATTGGGGGCTTGGCGGAATTTGCCAAAATAAACGTAAGCTTCACACCCCCTAAAAGGCTCGAAGATCCGTCAGAAATTTTGCACTTTGACGATCCCTTCGTGATCCTAGGGGAGGTTGTTTTAATTCCGGAAATAAACGGCAAGATAACCGCCAAGATAATCACAATACCCACCCGAGATTCTATTTCCCTCCTATTGGACAAGCTCAGGAGGCTCTTGGAATGAAGAAGATTCTAAAGCTTAAAGATGTTTTACCGAAAGATCCAGAAAGTCTGAACAATTTGGGTGTGGTTTTTTATCATCATGGGCTTTATGAAGAGGCTTTAAAACTATTTAAAACCTCCTGGTACAAGAGCTCTTTTAAGCTTGAAGAAGCAAAGAACAACCTTGAAGCCCTTTCAAAAATGTTGGGAATAAACCCTGCGGATGTTCCGGTTGAGGAAAGGAAGGTTGATGATATAAAGACTGTTGAAACCCTGATATTTATGGGGCAGGAGGAAAAGGCGGAAATTCTTCTTAAGGAGATAATAGAAAATAACCCAAATATGCTTGAAGCCCTAAAAATGGCCCTAGTCCTATCCAAGAATTCTGGAAAATACGAGGATACGGTGGATTACGCAAGAAGGATATTAAGCATATCACCGGATGACATAGAGACGAAAA
>LBFQ01000016.1:23457-27950 GCA_000980735.1 Candidatus Caldipriscus sp. T1.2 | reverse complement strand
ATCCCCTGCAAACGGAGATAGGGTGGATGATCTCATGTGGCTTATATATCAACTTAAAAGGAGAGCGGTAGAAATACCAGAACCCGAAAGGGATGCGGTTTATACCCATAATCTCTCCGTATTCCTTCTAAATTCGGGGAAATTTGACGAAGTTTTGAAGGAGCTTAAAGATAATAGGCCATACTCAAGGCTTCTGAGGGCAAGAGCTTACTTGGGAAAGGGGGAATATAAGAATGCAATAAGGGAAATAGAGGGATTGAAGGGGATTGATGCGGATATAATAAGGATCTTTGTGATGTTTAACTCCGAAGAAATTGATACCGCCTTGGCTTTGGCAAGCGAATTAAAGGTTTCTCCAAGGGATCTAAAAACTGAAACCTTCCTCGTAAAGGTTCCTTCCTTAGCCTATCCCCTTCCCATTCAGGTGGAGTTTCCTTACGAGAGGTTCTTCGGTTCATCCCTTGAAGGGGTAAAAAGGGCCCTATCTTGGGGAAATATAAAGGGCGCCTTGAGGGCTCTGGATCTGGGTATGAAGTTCGGAAAAACCCCGGAACACATAAATTACCTTGCCCTCCTCTCCTCCCTACTTGGTAAGTCTTCCTTGGCATCTTACCTAATAGCGAACCTTAAAAAGAAAAATCTTGCAAATCAGATGAGCCTTGAAATTTTTGGCACGATAGAGGAGATCAGGGGAAATGGGAGGAACGCTATAGCCATATTCGGCGAGCTCTTAAAATCCGGTAAAAACGAGGCTGGTATGCATATTCTAAGGGTACTGGCAAAGATGGGGATGTACGAAACCGCATACAACTTTTATAATTCAAGGAAACTCCCCGAAAACAGTACGGTTAAATTCTATTTGGGAGAAGTACTCTTGGGCCTCGGGAACCTAAAGGAAGCTGAGAGATTGGGTAAAGAACTTTTGGAGATGGGAGACGAGAGGGGAAACCTAATAATAGGGGAGATCCTGTTTAAAAAAGATGAGAACAAAACAGCTTTGGATTACCTTAAAAAGGTAAAGGTTGGGTACGCGGGCCAGAAGGCACACCTTCTAATAGGGAACATATACGCCATTTTGGGGGAGTATGAGGAGGCGGAAAGGTATTGGGAGACCGCATCAAAGATGCCTTACGACAAGCTCCTATCCTCCAGGGCCGCAAAGAATCTTCAGAACTTAAAAACTTTCTTTGTAAATCTCAAAAAATGAAGGGTAGCATAGGAACCACCTCCATCCTTGAGGTCCTCCAGATGCTGGGGATAACGAACAGGGAGGGGATTTTGTATGTAAGGAACGGTGGTGAAATCTTAAATGTTGGGGATAGGGCGAAAATATATATAAAGAACGGCAAAGTTTGCTTTATATCCATAGAAGGGACAAAAACTCTACTAGACCTTGCAAGGAATATTGTTGGCTCCAACTTAGAGCTAAAGGAGGAGGAACAAGTTCTGAAGGTTTGTAAGGATGATAGGCTTAAGGCTTTGGTTGAGGATATAATAACCGACAGGCTAATAATAATAAATACTTGGAAAGAGGGGGAATACGAGTTCTTTGATGAAAAGGTGGATCTTCCCGAGATATACCCAATATCTACCCTGATCTTGAAGGTTGCGAGCGCTCTTGACGAGACTTCGGAAAAAATAGAAATTTCACCCTTCTCAATACCAGAAATAAACCCAAAGAGGAAGGTTGAGGAGAAGCTTTCACCCGATGAATGGAAAGTTCTATGTTGGATAGATGGTAAAAGGAGTATTCTTGAGATATCGGAGCTTTCATCCCTAAGCTTCTTCAAAACTGTCAATGCAATAAAGGGGCTTGAAAGGAAAGGACTGATAGAACTCCACGAGCCTGTAGGAAGTCCGGATTTGGAAGGGATAAAGAGGGGTTTGGAGGATCTTTATAGAGAAGGAAAGTTCTCGGATGTTGTAAAAGCAGTTGATAGGGTCCTTAGCCTCTTCCCGGATGACAAGGATATGATCCTCCTTAAGGCGGAAAGCCTTTACAGGTTGGGAAGGTTTGATGATGCCCTAAGGGTCCTAAACCCCCTTTTTGTGGAAAGCCAAAATCCAGAAATTAAGAGGTTTTACGCATACTGCTTGGTGGGTATGGGTAGGTTCAAGGAATCCCTTGGAATTTTGAGGGAAATCGGGGATGACGTGATGGCGGAGATTGTAATGATGCTTTTGGATAATTTAAAGGGTAGGAAGAGTTTAATTTAGCCTGTAAGAAATTTGGAAAATGTTCCTTGAACCAAACAATCCCATAAAAGTATAAGAATATTCAAATTTTATGTTCCTGTATCCCACCCCACCGAAAATTGAAAGACCGCTTAAAAAGTCAAGCCCATACCCGCCGTTCAAGTTTCTAAGTCTGCTATCAAAGGAAAAACCCAAATTTAAGATATTTACCCCAACCTCACCCCCCACCTTAACGTAATTTCCCATATAGTATCTACCGATTTCAAGGAGGGCTGAGGACCTATCACCGAAAACCTTCCCCCCAAGGGAAACCTTGTAAGGTAATATTCCCCTGCTCAACCCTATGGGTTTTAGCTCGTACCCAACGTTATCCAAAAGGAGATAACCCTCAACGTTAAAACCCTTAAATTCCCTGATGGTGAATATCCTGGAAAATAAACTTGCCCCTAACCCCACGTTCTTCTGATCAAGGGAGACGTAAGAAAGCCCTAAGCCAAGGATCCCGTAAAAATTCCCAACCTTGAATTCCCTTCCGCCCGAAAGTTTTATAAAATTTGACGAAAAGCTTCCTAAAACTTGTCCATCCTCATCCGTCCTCTCCATATTTCCGGAGGAGAAAAACTTCAAATTTCCCAAAATCCCTCTCCTTTCTCCCCCTAACTCCCCCCCAAAGCTCCCCGCGACGAAGTTATAGGCGGAGGTGTATATCTCTCCCTTTGGAATATGGGACTTTAGGGAATATAAGGAAAAATCGCCAAGAAATACATCATAAGCAAAGGCAAACATTGTTGAAGATTATAAGGATGTAGAAGGTTGAGCGTAGAAAAGTCCCGCAACGAGCTTTGGGTAAAAGTCCGTAGATTTTCTCGGCATCCTCATCCCTTCCCTCGCCACCTTTATAACTTCTATTGGTTTTGTAGGAGAAACCAGCGCTACAGTATGACCCTCCTCCGCTTTCTTTATCGCCTCCCTCCAATCCCTGTAGTACCCCGTTATCACCTCGTATTTACCTTCAAAAATGTAAAAATCGCAAATGTAAGCTGGAATTTCCGTTAGGATCCCCCTTTCCCCTTTATATATCACCCCAAACGGTTTCCTGTTTCCCCCCAGGTACAATATCATCGGGAATTGACCCATTTTTATGATCTCCCCCAAACTCTCCAAAGATCTTATAGGAAATAATTCCACCTCCTTCCCCTCAAGGAAACCTTTCAGATCCGAAATTTTAACTTTCAAAAGCCTGTGCGTGGGAAGGATCATCAAGCTTAGATCTTTTACGTCAATTAGGGCAAATAAAACATCCCCTTCCACCGCCTCAAATCTATGATGCCCATCCGCTATGAAAACCTCCCTCGGTAAATTTCCCAAAGGTTCTGTAAAAAAAACTTCCGTTTTTACCCCATTTGCGGTATATTCCCCCACCTTTCTTCCCTCGTTTAAGTTTGAGATCCAGTTTCCCCCATCCACCAAACCCATTATTGGAGCAAACTGGTAAGGGTAAGAATTGAAAATCTCCCTGTAAAACCTTACCCCTTCGGGGAAGAAATCCTCGTGAGGGTAAAACCTGTAATCCATTTTGTTTAAAAATGCAACAAATGCTTTTCTCACCCTCCTTTCTCCATCAATCTCAAACTCCTGCTTTATAAGCAAAAAACCCTCCCCCAAGAAATCCAAATCCCTCCTCAATACCTTCTCCTTATCGTTAATTAGGGTATCCCAGAGGTTTTCGTATGGTACGGGATGGGGGTTTCTTGGGGCGAAAACCTTTAATTTTTTCATTGGAAGAACTCAATTATTATTCTTGCAGCTTCTATTGATGCCCTCCTTTGTGCCTCCTTCGTCTGGGCCCCTATATGTGGGGTAAAAATTACATTTTCAAGCTTAAGGATTTCCCCCTCCGGGGGTTCCTTCCAAAATACATCAAGCGCCACAACCACATCCTTCCTCTCCTTTAAAAACCTTAACAGATCCTCCTCTCTTATCAAATTTCCCCTTGCGGTATTTACAAGTATGGCGTTGGGTTTTAATAGGGAAAGAAGATCGTAATTTATGATGCCTTCCGTTGAGGGATTTAAGGGTAAATGTAAGGAGACTATATCTGAGGTTCTGAAAAGCTCCTCAAGGTTTAATTTCCTGTAAATCTCCCTATCAACGATATCGTAATATACAACTTCGGCCCCGAAAGCTTCGCACCTTTTTGCAACCTCAATCCCTATATTTCCCAAACCCACCAAACCCACCCTCTTCCCGTAAAGTTCGGATCCCACAAACCTTTTCTTCTCCCAATTTCCCCCCTT
>LBFQ01000016.1:18404-22718 GCA_000980735.1 Candidatus Caldipriscus sp. T1.2 | reverse complement strand
CCGCAATTCAACAAAATTTGAAAGGGGAACAAGTCCCAATGGGGTATTTATGCTTAAGGATAAAACCTTGTCCAGATTTTCCCTATCGCTTTCCCTTAAAGAGAGCCAAACCTCCAAGTTTTTCCCTCCGGACTTTAGGGTAAATATGTTTTGTCCAGTTATGGCGTACCTTAAAAATAGCGCTACCTGAACGGGCGTTATACCGTAAGAGTAAGCCTTATCCCTATCTATCTTCAAGATAAATTCGGGTCTTGGATTCCCTAGTGAAGTTTGAACATTCTTTAAACCCCTGATATTTCTCATAATTCCCGCCAAAACGTTTGCAAGACTATCAAGGGTTTCTATTTCATCCCCGTATATCCTCACTACCGCCCCCCTCGAACCCCCAAATAAGATCTGGTTCCCCTGACCCGTTGAGGATACCTCGTATTTCTCAACCCCAGGAAGCCCCTTTATGAGCCTTTCTATTTCTTCCGCTATTTCAAAAGTGCTCCTTTTCCTATCCTCTTTTAACCTAACGAGGAAGAAGGATGTGTAAGGCGCTTCCACCACGCCCAACGCTGCCCCAAATCCCGTTTCCGTAGGTCCAACCCTGAAAACCGCCTCTTTTACTTCCGGTATCTTATATACCTCCTCAATAATGGGAAGTATGGTTTGGTAGGTTTTGTCAAGGGAGGTTCCCCTTGCGAATTCTATGCTTCCCCTTATCTGTCCCTCATCCGCTTGAGGGAAAAATTCGGTGGGTACGAATCTCCATAAAGATGCGGTTATAATAAGGAGGGCGACAAAGACCCAAAGGAAAGCGAACCTGTGCCTAACCACAAACTTTATCACCCTGTTATAAAATTTCTCTATTGGTAAAAACCACTTTGGTTCCGTTATGGTTTTTAATCTAAGCTGGTTTGCGGAGAGGGATGGGGTCACGCTTAAAGCCAAAAACAGGCTTGCAAGGTACACCACAACGGATATAGACGCAAGCTCCTTAAATATTACCCCTATGAAGCCGGGTATAAAGAACAAAGGTAAAAGGACTATAAAGTTTGTTATTATGGAGGCTATCAGGGCGTTTCTAACCTCGTTTGTTGCAAATTCCGCAGCTTCCCTGGGAGGTTCCCCCTTAAGCCTGTGATAAAATATATTTTCAACCACCACTACGCTTGAATCCACAACGGCACCTATGGCCAAAGCCAAGGCGGATAGGGAGATTATGTTTATTGAACTTCCCGTGAGGAAGAGGTACAAAAAGGCGATAATGAGGGAGGATGGGATGGTTAGGGCGATAATGAGGCTTGATCGGATATCAAGGAGGAAGATCAGGGTTATTAATATCACCAAAATACCCGAGATAAATATAGTATTCCTAAGGTTTGATATGCTCGCCTTTATGAAGGTAGAACCGTCATTTTGAACGGTGAATTTCACCGGATACTTATCCTCTATCTCCTTAAACTTCTTCTTCACCTTTTCAACCACGCTTACGACATTTGCGTCCGCCTTCTTCTGAACCGCAAAAAGGACCGCATCCTTTCCCCTGCTATCTATGTAATTCACCCTCTTTGCATAACCTTCCTCAACATCCGCTATCTCGTAGAGTTTTATGGGCCTTCCCGCAGAGAAACCCACCACAAGTTCCTTCAGATCCTCAACCGACTTCAAATTTTGGGGAACTTTAAGGATCATATCTTTATCCGAATACCTTACCTCACCAACCGGAATATCCACCCCCTGAGATTTTAAGACCTCTATTACGGATTGTAGGTTGAGGTTGTAATTATCAAGCTTGTCCCTGTGTATATAAACGTTTACCCTCCTCTTCTTCCCTCCCCCCCAAACCTGAACCAAACCCACACCTTCCACCCTCTGTAGCTCATCCACCAAAAATTCCTCCGACCACTCCCTTATGTCAAAACCCTCCTCCGTTGCGTTTACGGTTGCAATAACCACGGGGAACTGTTGAATATCAAACTTCAGTATTAGGGGATCGCTTGCATCCTCGGGCAAAAATGCGGATATAAAATTTAACCTATCCTTTACATCCAAAGTCGCCTTATCCACATCCGTACCGTACTTAAAGGTTACCGTTATCACACCAAGGCCGTTCTGGCTCGTTGATGTTATCCTATCTATGTTCTCAAGTATTGATAGGTTGCTCTCCACAACATCCACTACATTCTTCTCAACGTCCTCTGGGGATGCTCCCGGATATAGGATTATCACGGATACGGAGGGTAGAGTGAATTTTGGTAGAAGATCCACAGGGAGGTTTATAAATCCGAATATACCTCCAATTATCAAGACTAAATAAATTACCAGCGAGAACGTAGGCCTGTTTACAAAAAATCTCGTCATCTCACACCCCCCACCACCTTAACTTTGCTCCCATCCTTCAAAGTATTCGCGCCGAAGACCACGACGGTATCCCCAAATTTCAATCCCTCCACCACCTGATAACCCTCCGATGTCCTTATACCTATCCTCACCGGAACCCTTTTAACCCTATCCCCCCTAAGGACGAAGACGTAAAAGGAGGTATCCTCAACGAAGGAGCTTAAAGGTAAAACCACCGTAGAATCCGCCCTTTGAACCTCGACTTCAACAAGGACGGATTGCCCAGGTAAGAAATTCCCCTCTATCTTCCCCTCAACCTTTAACGTCCTCGTTCTTGGATCTAATGCCGGAGCAAACCTTATCACCTCCCCCCGTTTACCCTCAACGTATATACTCGTACCCCTCCTTATGTTCCCCGCAAAGATCTCCGGCACATCAAAGAGAACCGTAATTTCCCTTCTACCCACTATTCTAAATATTGGGGTTTGAGGGGAAACTGGGAAACCCTCATCCCTAACTAGGACCTGAACGTAACCGCTCGTGGGCGCCTCAACGGTTAAAGGTTGAACTTCCAAACCAGGCGAGGATCTATCCAAAAGCGCCAAAACCTGCCCCTTTGATACAAACTGCCCATCCTGAACGTTTATCTTCAAGATCCTTCCCGGGAGGTCTGGGTACACCAAAACATCTGGATATCCCTTTATGGTACCCGAAACGGTGATTTTTTTGGAAATACTCTTTGGTTTAACCACCTCAACATTTACCGCCTTTACCTCTTCAAAAACCTTTTTGTTTTCCCCTTTCTCCCTTGAGCAGGAGAAAAGGATAAGGATCAAAAGTAGGGTTTTCCTCATACTCGGGTATTCTAAGGGTGTTTTTGAACGATCGTTCAAAAACTAATCACACTTTACAATACCCTACTATGAGTCCGATAGAAGCGTATAACGAACTTTTAAATATCTCCCGCAGGCTAACCGTCTTTTCATCCTTTGGGGCACTCTTGGGCTGGGACCAGAGGACGTATATGCCGAAGTATGCGGGGAAATATAGGGCTATGCAATTTGCGGTTTTGAGGGAATACACTTACGAAGTTTTAACATCGGATAAGTTCGGGGAAATGCTTGAAATTGCTGAGAAATGGGAATTCGGCTTGAGGGAGAGGATGAACATTTACTGGTGGAAGAGGGCGTACGAAAGGTTGAGGAAGATCCCGAAGGAGCTCGCGGTTGAAGAGGCGAGGGTATCAAGTGAAAGCGAGAACGTATGGGTGGAGGCGAAAAAGACGGGGGACTTTGAACTTATAAAACCATACATAAAAAGGATTATTGAGATAAAGAGAGAAATAGCGGATGCTTTGGGATACGAAAGGGAAAGGTACAACGCCCTTTTGGATTCTTACGAGCCGGATCTTAAGGCCGAGGAAGTTGAGAGGGTCTTTTCCCATCTAAAAGAAGAGACCCTTAAGCTTTTGGATAAGGTACTTTCCTCGGGGAAGGCTTCAAAGGAAAACCTCTTGAGGGGAAATTTCCCAAAGGATAAACAGGCGGAGTTTTGTAATTACCTTTTGAGGAGTATAGGGTACGACTTCGGGAGGGGAAGGCTTGATGAGACGATTCACCCCTTTGCGACCCTCATAACACCTAACGACGTAAGAATAACCACGAAGTACGAAGAGGAATTTATTTCTCCCTCCATATTTGGAACCTTACACGAGATGGGGCATGGACTTTACGATATGAACCTGCCGGAGGATATGTGGGGAGAACCCGTGGGTAGAGCGGTATCCCTATCCGTCCACGAATCCCAATCGAGGTTTTGGGAGAACATAATAGGAAGGAGCGAGGCGTTTTGGAGGAGGTTTTACCCGAATCTCCGTAGGCACTTTGAACACTTCTCGAATATAGACCTTGAGGATTTCCTTTTTGCCATAAACGAGGTGAAACCTTCAACCATAAGGATAGAGGCGGACGAACTTACATACAATCT
>LBFQ01000016.1:9529-18185 GCA_000980735.1 Candidatus Caldipriscus sp. T1.2 | reverse complement strand
GAAAAAGGAGATTTTGAACCCATCATACTTTGGCTAAAGCACAAGATCCATTCCAAGGGTTCCCTTTACAAGACCAAAGATCTTATAAAAGAAGTGACGGGTGAGGAGATAAAATCGGAATACTTGGTGGATTATCTAAGGGGAAAGGTGGAGAGGTTTTACGGTTAAACCAACCTTAAAATTTTCCCCTTACGGAGAGGTGCCCGAGCGGCCGAAGGGGCGCGATTCGAAATCGCGTAGGGGCGTAAGCCCCTCGTGGGTTCAAATCCCACCCTCTCCGTTTGGAGATAAAGGTTTTGGGTGGAAACTCAAATAGGGATTTAATGGTTGGGATTTGTGAAGAACTTGGGATAGAGATAACCAAGCATTCGGTTAGTAGATTCTCTGATGGCGAGATCTTTGTTCAGATAGATGAGAGCGTTAGAGGGGATGATGTATTCATAGTTCAATCCACAAATCCGCCTGCGGAGAACATTTTGGAGCTTTTACTCCTCGGTGATGCTGCCAAGAGGGCGTCCGCAGCAAGGATCACCGCGGTTATACCGTATTTCGGTTATGCCCGTCAGGACAGAAAGGATAAGCCGAGGGTTCCAATATCCGCAAAGCTTATGGCTAAGTTAATTGAGAGCGCGGGCTTTGATAGGGTCCTCACCGTTGATCTCCATGCGGACCAAATACAGGGTTTCTTTGACATTCCGGTTGATAACCTTTATGCAACACCAATTTTCAAAAAATACCTACTTTCCGAGTTCCCCATGGGTTTGAATCCGGATGAGTGGATCATAGTATCGCCGGATGTGGGGGGGATAAAGAGGGCGAGGACTATAGCGGAAAAGCTTTGGAATTTGCCCATAGCATTAATAGACAAGAGGAGGCCTAAACCCAACGTTGCTGAGGTTGTAAGGGTAATAGGGGATGTCAAGGGTAAAAACATCCTCCTCATAGACGATATAATAGATACCGCGACGACCATATCAAACGCCGCTTACGCACTAAAGGAGGAAGGGGCAAACAGGATAATAATTATGGCTACACATGGGCTATTTTCTGGGAACGCCATAGAAAAACTTGAAAAATGCCCTGCGGAAAGGGTGGTGGTAACCAATACTATAAGCCAACGCTATGATCTACCTTCAAAGTTCGTGGTCCTTGATATATCCCAATTTCTCGCGGAGGCAATTAGGAGGATCCACAGGGGTGGTTCCGTTAGCCAGCTCTTCCTATGAAAAAGTTTGAAACCACCTTCGGCCTTCCCATAAAGGAAGTTTATACCCAAGAGGACCTTAAGGATTTTGATCCGGAAAGGGATCTGGGTCTTCCCGGAAATCCACCCTTCACTAGGGGTATATATCCAAATATGTACAGGGGAAGGCTATGGACAATGAGGCAGTACGCGGGATATGGGACCGCCAAGCAAACAAACGAGAGATTCAAGTACCTCCTTTCACAGGGACAGACCGGACTATCCTTAGCATTTGACCTACCCACCCAGCTCGGCTACGATGCGGATCACCCTATGGCGGAGGGGGAGGTTGGAAGGACGGGGGTTTCTATTTCCACCTTGGAGGATATGGCGGAGGTCTTTGAGGGTATAGATCAGGAAGCGGTATCAACTTCCATGACCATAAACGCAACGGCAGGTATTATCTTGGCATTTTATACCATCGTTGCGGAAGGGAAGGGTTCAAGGAGGGAGAAGCTATCGGGGACCGTTCAAAACGATATACTTAAGGAGTTCGCGGCGAGGGGAAATTACATATACCCCGTGGAACCATCAATGCGCCTTGTGGGGGACCTTATAGAATTCACAGCAAAGTATATGCCGAAATGGAACCCAATATCCATATCGGGTTATCACTATAGGGAGGCTGGGGCGAATTCCGTTCAGGAGCTTGCCTTCACATTCGCGGATGCGATAGCGTACGTGGAGGAGGTCCTTAAGAGGGGAATAGATATAGACGAGTTTGCCCCCCGCCTTTCCTTCTTTTTCAACGCGCAAATAAACTTCTTTGAGGAGATAGCCAAGTTCAGGGCAGCAAGGAGAATATGGTACAGGATAATGAAGGATCGCTTTAAGGCGAAAAACCCCAGGAGTATGATGTTAAGGTACCATGTCCAGACCGCGGGTTCTTCGCTAACCGCCCAGGAACCCTTAAATAACATAATAAGAACAACCATAGAGGCCCTCGCGGCGATATTGGGTGGCTGTCAATCCCTTCACACCAACTCTTACGACGAGGCTCTATCTTTGCCCACCGAAACTTCAGTTTTAGTAGCCCTCAGGACACAGCAGATAATCGCTTACGAGACCGATATTCCGGATACCGTCGATCCCCTTGCGGGTTCATATTTCGTTGAGAGTCTTACTAAGGAAATAGAGGAGAGGGTTTGGGAGTATCTGGAAAAAATAGAGGCTATGGGAGGGGCGGTTGAGGCGGTGAAAATGGGGTACTTCCAAAGGGAGATTGAAGAAAGTGCTTACAGGTACCAAACCGAGGTGGAGAGGGGCGAGAGGTTAATAGTGGGGGTAAACATTTTCAGAACTTCCAAGGAACCGCAAAATATTGATCTCTTCAGTTTGCCGGAGGAGGCGCAGGAGGAGCAGAAGAGGAGGGTTAGGGAATATAAGAACAAGAGGGGTAAGGGATTTTTGGAGGCGCTAAGGACGCTAAAGGAAAAGGCGAAGGGATCGGAAAATCTTATGCCTTATATATTTGAGTGTGCAAAGGAGGGGGCAACGCTCGGTGAGATCTCTGACACCCTTAGGGAGGTATGGGGGACTTACGACGAGTTGAAAACTTAATACCTTTAACCGTTCTATTTTTGGGGATTATAAACCCACATCCATCCGAAGCCTTCGGTTATAGGGCGGTTCTTGTAGTTTACTTTATGCTCCTTTTAACGTTTTTGGGGATCACATTAAACCTTGCTTACTCAAAATTCCCAAAATCGGATCCCATATTAAGTAATCTCATAATCGCCTTTGCTTTAACCCACACGTTTTCCCTAATTTCGGCCCTAGCTTTTGGTAGGAAAATTTTTGGAAACGAGCACATGTTTATCCCATACTTCTATTTGGCTTACTTTTTGGGGCTATTTTCGGATGTTAAAGTCCTGTCAAGATGGATCTCGACCCTATTCGTTTTTTCAGTATTCTTCATATTCTCGGAGGTCCTTGTTGATATGTTTAAAGAGTACAATCCAACTTTCCGCTTTGGATACAGGAACGCCTTCTTTACCCCAACTATCTTGGGGATCTCCCTATACCTTATATCCGACGAGAAGAACCTTTATAAAAGGCTCCTTTATCTCCTATCCATTCTCTTATCTGTGGCGGTGATAATTTTGGGTGGAAATAGGACAAATTATATAGTGGTTTTTGCTATACTCCTTCTCCTCATTTTCTATAGGTGGTACAAGAGGGAAAGTGTTTTAAAACAGTCCTCCGTTATTCTCATCTCCTTCACCATCACCATAGCTTTGGGCCTCTCCTTCGGTTATCTTATGTTCGGAAAGGCATTTTTGCTGTACGTTTTCTCAAGATTTTCAACCTTACTTTCCCCCCATGAAACCCTTACCGATCCTTCCGCCCAAATAAGGGCTTACGATTTCTCCTTAGCCCTTAACAGGTTCTCATTAAGCCCAGCCTTCGGTAGGGCGGAGATGGATATCTTA
Source organism: Candidatus Caldipriscus sp. T1.2 (assembly GCA_000980735.1). Lineage (GTDB taxonomy): Bacteria > Hydrothermota > Hydrothermia > LBFQ01 > LBFQ01 > Caldipriscus. The sequence continues at coordinate 14,510 of LBFQ01000016.1, read as the reverse complement.
ACGAGGTGGATAGAGGGAAGCGCTCTATTCTTTGTTGATAACTCCTTTATAAACGTCCTTTGGAAGATGGGGTTGTTCGGTTTTGGCGTTTATATCCTTATGCTCTCCTACTCCCTCTACATCGTAATTAGGGGGGTCTTGATGAAATACGATTTTGCCTTCTTCACCCTACTACTTTTCATCTCCCTTCTTATACTCTCCCTCACCACATCCTCATTAATATACTACATCCACATAGCGGTTTTGATGGTGTGCGTGGGGGTGATATCAAAGAGGTTAAGCGAAGTACCCAATTAAGCTCTTATATCCTAAAACCTTCTGAAGCAAAATTGCAAGCTTCCTGAACCTTAAAGCTCCCCTATGGATATAAATTTTAACTCCATCAAATTCAAACTCTTCGTATTCTCCCGCCTCTTCCTTAAAGGAAAATTGAGGTTCAAACCCCTCTATCCCACAGCAACTTGAAACGCAGGCGGTTTTTATCCAAACCCTCCCCCCTTTCTCCCTTATAAATTCCAGCGCTTTCTTATCCACCTCAAGCTTCAAGTGGGCGGTGGAGGATTCGAACCCCCGACCCCCGGTTTGTAAGACCGGTGCTCTCACCGCTGAGCTAACCGCCCGAAGTGTGTATTTTAAGGCGTTCCTTTAATGAATTTATCCTGTCTATCCTGTAAGGGTCGGTGGAATTCATCAAGGCAAGCCAATAACTCACAAAGTCCCCAAACCATATTAGGTACAATATCTGCTCCAGCTTACTTTCACCCTTAGCCCATACCTCCGAGATCCCCACCACCTCCTCCCTCAATATCTCCTTCACCACCTCCATCCTAAGCTTTACCCTACCATGATCAAAGTCCGTCCTGAGGAAGATTATCCAAGCCTTATCCTTAAAGAAATCCGGGAATTCAAACCCTTCTATCTCGTTATGGTTATGCTCGGGGAATATTGAAATATGTGCAAAGTTCTTGGCATTCTCGTTTATTTGGTTCTTCCACCTTACCGCAACGGAATAAAACTGCGAATAAATTAAGGGGATCCTCCTGTAAAGCTTTCCCGCGACCTCGTATGTTTTGGAATCCTCGGAAGAAAGCTCGGGAAGGTAGCTGGATAGTTTCCCAACCGCTGATGAATACTCCCTTTGAGCATCTTCGCTTAGATAACCTACGATCTTTAGAGCCTTGACAACCGCCGAGATCAAAAACCCGTAAGCTTCCCTAGGTTGAAATCCACTTGGAACTTTCAAGAACAATAATCCCCTATCCCTTGCTATCTCCTCAAGCGCTCCACCCGATGATATGCAAATACATCTTAACCCTTTCCTTATAGCCTTATCCAAAACCGACAAAGTCTCCTCAGTATTTCCCGAATAAGATACGAATATCCCGAGATCCCCATTCTCCGCAAAGGCCGGCAGTTTATAACCCTTTACTGGTATAATCTCCCCATCAAGCCAATCCGAAAGGAGGTCCGCCACAGCCCCAGATCCCCCCATCCCAGATATGAAAACCCTCTTACCCGAATATTCAAAATCCTTCCCAAAAACCTCCGCCTCGTAATTCAACTGCTCAACAAAACCCTTAATGTTGTTTATCATCTGAACCTAACGGGAAAAACCCTTACACTTTGCGATACAGCTCCGAAGAACCCCTCCGCCTTCTCCAAATTACCATCGTTGTAAAGCCCCCACCTGAACCTGTCGTAATTTAAAGCCCATATCTTCACCGCGTAATTCCCGCTTCCCCAAGAAAAGGTAGGGTCTCTATAGTAGTAGAAGGGTAGAAAAGCCCTCAAGCTATCCCCTATTCCCCCTACCAATGCGCTGTCAAAAACAGGGACAAATAGGTACATGTTTGGATCGTAATCAAGAAGGCTATCCCTCTTATCGTGGTTATAAACGAAGCAGAAGTAAAAGTATCCCTCCCTAACCTTCTTCCACACCGCTAAGACAGAAGAATCTTGAGGCAAATTTACGGTGTCGTTGATGAAGGAAAAGGTACTGTCGGGGTTTATTTTGAGTAGAATAAAGGAAAAGGTGTCGGGTGTTAGGGTTTGGCCTAAAACCGTATCCTTACCCCTTATAACTTTTAGCTTGTAAAGTTTCAGGGGTTTCGGCGAGAATTTCGCCTTATATAGCCAGATCGTATCCTTACCCCTCGCTGGTATAAATTCACCGATGATGTTTATCACGGTTAGCTCGGGCATAAAAACCCAAGTGCTTTCCCCATCTGAAACTTCAACGTACGCGTCGTTAAACCCTTTCCCCCTGGGCTCCTCGGGTTTTCTGGGCCTATCCACGAAGATGTACTGTACTGTATCACCAACAACAAGCAGGGCGCTTATGTAAAGGGGCTTTACATCGTTTTTAAATTCCAAATCCCTGCACGCCAAAAATGCTGTTAATACCGCTAAAACCCTCTTCACTTATTGATGAACCTTATGACCCTATCCCCCACCTTAACGAAGTATATTCCCTTCGGATAATTCTCAAAGGATACCCTATCTACGAAACCGTCAAATATTAGCCTACCCACTGGGGTGTAAATCCTAACCCTCATAACGTAAGGCAATATTACCTCCTTTTCTGTTATCCTCAGATAAAATGGCAGATTCTTCCCTTCGGATATATCCGTAGATTCTAAGGACTTTCCCCAAACCACAAAAACGAAGTCGGATGCTTCGCTTTCCCTATAGGGCGCCCAGTTTATCCCATCCGTTGACTCAAAGGTTTGCCTTGAATAAGGCTTTGATGTGTCCATACCCACCAAGGGACCAAGACTATCAACTTGTATGTATCCGACGAAAAAGGGAAAGCTTACTATTATGGGACTTGGGGGCCTTAGGGTGTATATCTTTGCGCTATCCCTTGAAACCGCAAGGGTTTCCGCATATATCCATCTTCCCACCGTTCCGTTCGTATCCCTTGCTATGAACATTGGAGTGTTTAATGGTCCAGTGCATGCTGGGTTTGTTGATTGGCAACCCGCAACCACAAGCCAAACGGAATCTATCCTAAAGGGATAGTGCCTTGGGTCAAACCTCTGCGCCCACCCCCCTCCGGAACCCAGCCACCTTGTAAAGAGGATATTACCGGTTGTTAAGATGTTCCAGTTAAACCAGTAAAGGGTGTCGGGGTTTGTCCAATGGTAAAGCCTTATTTCCACGTTTTGGGTGTTATTTAGGGAGTTTGCATCCGAGGAATTCCTAACGGTTAGTATGGCAGTGTAAAAGTCCTTGGCAAAAGTTGAGAAGTTTATGGTTCTTAGGTTTTGAGAAATTACCGCGCCGGGTGGAATTACAGGTATCAAAACGGAATCCGAATAAACTATGGTGCTTGAATATTTCCTCCTAATTACGAGCTTGGCCCATGTATTGTAAAGGGTATCCGTTCCAACATTCTCCACCCTGACGTCGGGAATAAAGGATGTTTCCCTGTTGTATGCAATAAGGATCCCCGAGTTTAAAACGTGGTTGGTTTTATCCGTAAATATTGAGTGAGCGGAAGCATCCGCTATCCTAAATGTAGTTGTATCGGGCCTGTAGATCTTTATCGCAAAATTGTTTCTAGGGTTTGTTGATGCGGGTGAGCCATCCTCGTGTATGCTTAAACCCGGGTTCCCAATTGCTGATTCTATCCCTATAGATATATTAACCATCCCTATCCCGTAATCGTACCCGCCAACTTGGGGACCGTAATTGAAGGTTATGTTCCCATCCGCGGTTAATATTATCTGGAAAGTGTGAGCGCCCTCGCAATCCGTCCCCTGCCTCCAGGTTGGAACGCTATCAAAGGTCACAACCAAGGAATCTACCCCGTTTGTCCAGTAATATATCCTGCCACCGCAGGTGGGGTTAAGGTCCGCACCAAGCCCGACTATTAGGTCGTTGGGTAGGGAAGGGTTTGTTATGTAGTTGCTATGGGGCGTCCAAAAACCACCGTTTGGCCGAAAACTTATAGCCCCGTTTGAGTGTATGTAAAACGTTGAAACGGAGTACCAGTAATATGGGAAGGTGAAGCCTATGGAAAATGGACCTTTAATATCATCGTCGGACATGGTAAGATAAACCGTAGATGGGTCGGAGGATTTATCAACCCAGCTCCAAACGGGCCTTAAAGATGATGTATCGTCGGAGGTTATTGCCCTATAACCGTAAGGGTCCGGACCGAATATATCGTTTGGGCGATATCCACCAAAAGCCTTAAATCCAAAAGTGTTCGCGGATAATAAGGTTAAGCTTAACATAGGAAGTATTTTAAGGAGGAAAACTTTTCTACTTTTTTGAACCCCATAAAATTTAAAGGTGGTCCTTCAACTTCCTGTAAGCCAAGATAAACCTCTGGAAAACCGTTATTACGAGCAAAATAGAATATACGGGTAGAAGGAACTTAAACCAAATCTCACCAAAAATCCCCCAAACAAGAAGCAAGATCAAAAATCCGACGAACCTTGGATACCTACTCATAAGCCCTTCCATGAGATTTTCCCCAAGCCCCTCAACCCTCGCCCTCATGTAGCTTATAAGGTATGCGGAAACGAGGGACAAAGATAGAAAGAAAAAGGAGAATGGATCTTCACCAAAGACGAATATTAAAGATAAAAACAACAGGGAATCCGTTATCCTGTCAAGGTTGGAATCTAAAAAGGCTCCGAACCTTGAAACCTTTCCGGAGATCCTGGCGACATACCCATCCACCGCATCCAAAGGGGCGCTTAAAAGGAACCATAGAAGGGCTATTAAAGGCTTCTTTAAAAGGATCCAAATTACGCCGGAGGAGGTGATGAGGAAGGAAAACAGGGTTATAAAGTTCGGATGGATACCCATTTTTGCCAGAAATTCTGCAAGAGGTTTTAGGATGATCCTATGCCTATCTTGATACATAATTTTTGTATGTTTCCAGAACGTATGCGAATTCCTCCTTTAGATCTTCGGGCAAGGGTTTTGAGGGTTCAAACTTGAGTTTTAGTGGAGGGGATCCTCTAGA
>LBFQ01000016.1:5629-9480 GCA_000980735.1 Candidatus Caldipriscus sp. T1.2 | reverse complement strand
ACTTCAAAATGAAGATGGGGTCCTGTTGAGAGCCCCGTTGATCCCACCCTTCCAATCATTCTACCCTGTTCCACCCTATCACCCACCTTCACAAGGATGCTGGAAAGGTGTCCATAAAGGGTCTCAAAACCGTTTGAATGCCTTATTATTACCGCCTTTCCATATCCACCCATCCATCCCGCCTTCTTCACCACCCCCTCCGCAACCGCATAAACCGGAGAACCGTAAGGGGCCCCATAATCAACCCCATGATGCGGCCTATAAACCTTCAATATCGGATGGAACCTTACTCCAAAACCCGAGGTTATTGTGTAAATCTTTAATGGAGATCTTAGGAATTCCTTCCTCAAATTCTTCCCATTTTCATCGTAGTACTCTCCCATAAACCTAACCGCGGTCTTTCTTCCCACAACCTTCCCTACATACTCCGCGTAATAAACTATCCCGGATGGAGAATATAATATTTTCAGGGTATCCCCTTTTTGCGTTTCGGAGGAGAAATCTATATCCCACGCGAATATATCTACCACCTGAACAAATACCTCAAGGGGTAAGTTTTCCTTAATAAAGGCATCCCAAAGGGTATTCTCTATCACCAAAGTGGCGGATTTCGTTATGTACTCCCTGAACCTTGGGCTAAACTTTGAATTTCCCGAAATAAAATCGTACTCGTATATTCCCTTTATTTTCCTTATTTCAAGCCTCCTTAGGGTATCGTTTATAAAGACGAACCTCAAGGTGTCCCCCTCGTTCAGGATCTTAACGGAATCGGAGAACCATGATATGAGGGAAGCTTTATCGGGGATAAAGTTCAAATTCTCCACCAACTTTCCAAAAACCTCCCCCCTCTTTACAACTACTTCTTCCGTCCTGATCTTGGGTTCGTGATCGTTGAATTCTAAGATTTCTTGCCTATTCGCACACGACAAAAAAATTACAAGTAAAAATACCCACCTCAAGGGGGGATTATACGGGTGATCATCTATATAATATTTGTATGCTTTGGGCAATTTTAACTGATTATCCGTTTACGAATGTAAGGGTGGATGATTACCCTGATAACACGAGCCATGCGGAGGTATCCACCGCTGTGATTCTCAACTTAGGGGGAACAGGTTGGATAGATCTTGACGTCACGGGAGAGAATGCCTTCTCCCTAACGCACGACGGGGGCCAAACTTGGGAGGCGCATTTTGGGGATCCGGGTTCCGCATGCTGTGATCCCGTAGTTAGGGTAAAGGGAAACAACATACACCTCGTTTGGCTTGGACTTTACCATACCTATTATATGCGCTCAACGGACGGTGGTACAACATGGGGTCCAGTTATAAACGCGGGAAACTGTTCATCAACCGATCACCCTTGGATAGCTTTGAGGAGGGATACTATAGTAATAATATATGCTAATTTCTGCACATCATCAAGGATATACTCCGCTTACTCTTACGACAACGGGACAACTTGGAACAGGACCGCGGTTTATTCCACGGGTGGGGTCCCAATGGCAACGGCTGACGATTCCCTGTTTTACGCGATATGGTGGAGGTCCTCGGGTTCCTGCATATACCTTTACGTTTCAAGGAGCACGAATGGGGCGGTTTGGTCCTCCCCCACCAACGCGGCCTGTATGACGGCGGATATCGCGCCAAACCCGTATCCAGTGGGTTATCAACCCGTAGCCTGGGGAAAGGGCAACATCGGGATAATATATATGTCCGGATCATTGAGCGACTTAAAGGTTTCCTTCGTAAGATCCACAAATGGAGGGGCAACCTGGTCTTCCCCAATAAGGATCACATCAAACCCATCATCCGTAGCGGAATATATGCCAGCTTTGGCTGTGGATCCTTATGGTGGCTTACATGCCTTTTGGTATGACAATAGGGCGGGATACGGCCTTTGGGGACTTTATTATTCCTACTCCAGCGACGGTGGAATAACGTGGTCCCCCTCCATAAGGGTTTCTGATACATATTTTCCCTTCGTTGAAAGGAGCGGTTGCGGTGGTGTAGGAGGGGTGGATTACACGAACGATTGCTGGCCCGGACACTATATAGATGCCTGGGCGGACAGTAACTTCGTATACGTTGCTTGGTCGGATAACAGGATCGTATTCGGGGGAAGGAACTATTGGCACATTTGGTTTGCCTACGCTCCCCTACCATCAACAAATGTTTCTGAAAAATTGGATTTTAAGGGAAGGGGTAAGAGGATATACTCGGTCGATGGGAAATTTGTGGGGGAGGATATCGAAAACTTACCCAAGGGGATTTACATCGTCAAGGAGGGCAATAAAACTTATAAAGTGATAAGGAGGTGAGGTATGATGTTCGTTTTGGCTTGGATCTCCGCAAATGGACCCTTAAGCTTAAAGGGTAAGTATTTTGTTGCGGATGGAGAGGTTTATAAAACTTTACCCGCGGAGTACAGGTCCTTCAGTTTCTATGCCAAGTCTGATAGGGAAATAAGGGTGACTTTGAGGTTCTGGAAGGATGGTGAATATTGGCAGAAGGTACTAAAGTACAACCCTGGCGAGCACAGGATAGAGATAAACCTGAATAGGGTGGAGGATCCCGAGCATCTTCCAACAAGGGGGATAGGGCCGTTTCCAACGGTTATTTTGGTGGAATCGGAAGGTAAGGTTTATTTGAGCGAAGTGGAATTTTAGTGGAACCCTTTAAATTGGTTGGTGATCACCTTGAGGTCCTTGATCAGAGGTTTTTGCCGGAAAAGGAGGTTTGGATAAGGGTTCATAACGGATTTGAGGGGGCAAGGGTAATAAAAGAGATGGCGATAAGGGGTGCCCCAATAATTGCGGTTTTTTCCGCCTACTGCCTATATATACATTCCTTAAGGGAACCGGAGAGTTTGATGCAAGCATGGGAGGCTTTGAGGAATTCTCGCCCAACGGGGGTAAATTTACATAAGATCTTGGATGAGGTAAAGCCAATAATAGAAAATGGGGGGAAACCGGAAGATCTGTATAACTTCGCGAGGGCAGTTGAGAGTAGGGAGAGGGAAATAAACGAGAAAATAGCTAAGTACGGTTTGCTACTTTTTGATAGGAAAAAGAGGGTTTTGACTTATTGCAATACTGGATCCTTGGCGACGGTGGGGCTTGGAACCGCCTTGGGGATAATAAAGCTCGCCCACAGAAACGGCTTGATTGAGGAGGTTTATGTTGGGGAAACCTCCCCTTACCTTCAAGGTGCAAGGCTAACCGCCTACGAGCTAAGGCTTGAGGGAATCCCTTATAAGGTCGTTCCCGATAACCACATCCCATTCTTAATATCGAGGGGAATGGTGGATATTGCCATAGTGGGGGCGGATAGAATAACTAAGGACCTCTTCGTATTCAACAAAATAGGGACATTATCAATAGCCCTTGCGTGTAGATATTACAAGGTTCCCTTTGTCGTCGTTGCCCCCTCAACCACCTTTGACGAAAACCCTTACTCCGACAAAATTGAAATTGAGGAAAGACTGGACATCCCAAGGGAGGATTATCTTTATTTTGCCTTTGACATAACCCCTCCCGATCTTGTGGATTTTATAATATCCGACAAGGGAATTAGAAAGGTATCTTGATCTGGGTAATATTACCCTCCGCTTTGGCGGCCTTTTTTACCCTTCTCTTGGTAAATATTGGCTTTCTAAGAAGCTTTGCCCTTCTTCTATTTTCCCTGATAGCCATACTCACCTTCATTTACCCCTTTTATGCTTACATAATTTTAAACATTTTCAAACCCGTCATAGATGCCTTCTACGACTTTCAAATAGGCCCCCTCAAGATCACGCAGATGGTTTCCGTTTATGCGGTTTTGGTTTGGTTCTCTTACATGTTCGTAAAA
>LBFQ01000016.1:3361-4907 GCA_000980735.1 Candidatus Caldipriscus sp. T1.2 | reverse complement strand
GTTTTGAGCTCGTTCCAATGTGGTCCTTCCTCCTTTACAGGCTAAACAAAAGGCTATCCATTCTTGAACTTATCCTCTTCCTCCTTTCAAGCTATCTCCTTTACAAACTTACACCCGCGCCCTTTGGACGAGCGCCTTCTTAACCATACTATTAACCGCCCTAATGGGTGGCAAATTCTCAAGGTTCGCCTTACTATTAGCGTTTATTTATGCCCTCTTTAACCTTGATGAGATAACATTAAGGTTCTCAGAAAGGGGATTGGGTACGGATCCTGAATCCTTCAACGGGAGGGTTCAAATATGGCTCTTGGGACTTCAAAGGTTTTTATCCCTTAATCCCATTGAAATGTTCTTTGGTGTAAGCATAATCGGAAAGCCCATGGGGATCTTTTTGCATAACCTCTTCCTCGTCTTCCTGTTTGATTACGGGATATTGGGAGCATTACTTTTTTCCGTTTGGACGCTGATGGTAATATTTCTGATCTTCAGATCAAAAAGTGAGAAAAAGTGGATTTTCGTTTCTTCCGCGGTTTTCTCCTTCGTTGGGGGTTTGACGACTGGGTCCTTTTTATACCCAAATTTCCAATGGTTTGTTATGTCAAGCTTCGGTCTCCTCGTCAAGGACGAGATCAAAGGCTTCGTACCCGAGGATCTGCAAATAGCTGGAGCTTCCGAGCCAAAGGAGCCCAAATCCCGAAACCCCAAGGACAAAACCCAAAATAAGCTGGTTTAAAAATACGCTCAAAATTGAAATGAAGACCAAATATAGACCCCATAAAATCTCAAGCTTTGAAATTTCAACTTTCTTCCCCACGTCATTTATAATAACGCCCTTGTCCCCCGCCTTTGGTGTCCTCTCAAACGTTCCCCTCTCCCCCTTTAAACCCTCAAAGAACGATATGGTATTGTTTATCGTTAAGGCGCCCACCAAAGCCATACCCAAGGGTAAGAATGCGATATCGGAGATATCCTTCCTGTAATAAAAGTTTGCTATAGCAAAGGCAAGCCAAACCACAAAAACATCAAAAATGGCGAGGATCCCCATAAGGAGGAATAGCTCGGGATAATAACCCTTAAACTTCGCGTAAAGGACGAAGGGTAATAGGCTCATAAGGAGCATACCCAAAGGGTATCCAAGGTTCCCCGCACTTTGAAACAAAAATTCCAACTTCCAAGAAATTGGCATATTAGAATTTAAAAGTTCCCTCCAATACTTCCTGAAAACTTGCGCCCCTCCCTTTGCCCACCTCCTCTGCTGGGCCTTAAAAGCAACCGGGGAATCGGGAAGCTCGGATTTGCAAGTTATATCGGGAAGGTAAAGGATCCTGTACCCCTTTTTGTAAAGCCTGAAAGAGAGATCCGTGTCTTCGGTTAAGGTATCGGCTTCCCATCCACCAACCCATTCTATCGCCGACCTCTTCAAAACCCCAGCGGTGCCGTTGAAGTTTAACCAAAGGTTTTCCCTGCTCCTTACGAATTGCTCCAAAACAAAATGTAAATTCAGCATAAACCTTTGTGCCTTAGTGAACAAATTATCATCCCCGTT
>LBFQ01000016.1:2085-3341 GCA_000980735.1 Candidatus Caldipriscus sp. T1.2 | reverse complement strand
AAAGCCCTCCCTGTTCCCCCTCCTTTATGTGCCTTATATTTATACCTTCCTTGGAAAGCTCGCTTATAACCGCACTTGCTATCGCGGATGTTTCGTCGTTTGAATCGTCAAGAACCTGGATTTCAAGCTTATCCTTAGGCCAGATTAATTTTGCGGAGGATCTTATTGCCCTTTCAACCACAAAGGGTTCATTGTAAACGGGAAGCTGAACGCAAACCTTGGGGTACCTCCTCAAGGGTGGGGTTTTAAGGGACCAAAACTTCCTGTTGTTAAAAAAACCCACGATCAGGTACAGGTACCTAAAGCTTACAAGGGTAAAAAATAGAAGCAGGGTAAAATAAACAAAGAGCAAAACTTCCATTAAATGGCAATTCTACGGATGAAAGCGACTTTATAATACCTTCCTTGAGGAAGCTTGAGGATAAAATTCTAATGTGGTTGGGGGTAATTTTTGCTTATACAGCTTTGGGTGTTTTGGCGGTTTTGGTTATAGACGTTTTTCTTGATGCCCTCCCGAGGTTGAATATAAGGTTTTTGACCTCTTACCCTTCAAGGATAGCGGAAAATTCTGGGATATTGCCCGCATTGGTAGGTTCCCTATGGGTGGGTTCCCTAACCGCCCTAATCTCCTTCCCCTTAGGTGTTCTGACGGGAGTATATATGGAGGAGTACGCAAAGAGGAACATTTTTACCGAGATCCTTGATATAAACATATCAAACCTCGCGGGGGTTCCATCAATAATTTATGGCCTCTTGGGCCTTGAGGTTTTCGTAAGGTTTATGGGTTTGGGAAGGAGCATAATAGCGGGCGCCCTAACCTTATCCCTCCTAGTCCTTCCCATAATAGTTATATCCACGAGGGAAGCGATAAGGGCGGTTCCAGAAAGCATAAGGGAAGCTTCTTATGCCTTGGGTGCAACTAAGTGGCAAACTGTGTTTTATCAGGTTCTACCCGCGGCTATGCCTGGGATCCTCACGGGCTTCATTCTGGCAATATCAAGGGCTCTGGGGGAAAGCGCTCCCTTAATAACCATAGGCGCCCTAACCTTTATAGCATTCCTGCCAGAAAGCATCTTTGATCCCTTCACCGTTTTGCCTATCCAGATCTTCAACTGGATATCAAGGCCCCAAAGGGAGTTTGCCTCAAACGCCGCGGCTGGTATAATATTCCTTCTAATCTTGGTTTTCTCCCTAAACTTCATAGCAATATACCTTAGGGCTAAGTACGAGAGGTTAAGAATATGGTAGCCATTTTG
>LBFQ01000016.1:0-2065 GCA_000980735.1 Candidatus Caldipriscus sp. T1.2 | reverse complement strand
TCTTTAAGCTCATACCCACCCTCATGGTATTCGTTAATTCCTTTCAGAAATGGGGTTTGGTTGGGTTTGAGAAGTGGGCGGGACTGAAAAACTATATAACCCTACTTCAGGATCCGTTCTTCTATCAGGCGCTGATAAACACATTTTGGTACTCCCTCCTCAGCATTACATTAAGCATAGTAATCTCCCTCATCACCGCCTTAGCAATGGCAAATTCAAGGGTTTCGGGTTTTCTAAAGTTTTTGGTTTTTATGCCCGTGGTAATTTCCCTCATACCGGCTTCGGTGGTTTGGAAGTGGATCTATAACCCTTCCGCCGGCTTCCTGAATTACCTTTTGAGCTTGTTCGGTTTAGAGGGATTAAAATGGCTTCAGGAGTACAGGGGGATATTCTTCGGACACGGTCCATCCTTGGCATTGTTTTCCGTCGTAGTAATGTCAGTTTGGAAGAGCTTCGGATATAACACGATAATCCTTTATGCGGGTTTGAAGTCAATAGATAGGTCGGTATATGAGGCGGCTGAGATAGACGGGGCAAAACCCCTGACGGTTTTCAAGGACATAACCCTACCCCTCCTTTCCCCATACTTATTTTACGTATACCTCACGAGCTTTATTTCATCCTTTCAGGTCTTTGCGCCCGTTTGGATAATGACGGGTCCCCCGCCCGGTTCTCCCCTAGGAACAACAAACGTCATCGTATATTACCTCTATCAAAAGGGTATAGAGGACTTTAACATTGGGTATGCTTCCGCGGTGGCTATAGCCCTCCTTGCTGTGGTTGGGCTACTCACCGCCTTACAGAAGATATTTATAGAAAAGAGGGTGCATTACGAGGTATGATTTCCCTGCTTTTAGCGGGTGCTTGGGTTAGCATCGAGGATCTAAAGAGCTTAGGTGTTGAATATAGGAAAAATAGGTTGATTTACGGGAAGGATAGCGCGGTGGTAACCGACACGGGTTTGGCTTTTGTGAAGGGTGTTCCCTTTCCCCTAACTTTAAGCAAGGAAAACGGTGTGAAATTTAAGGGGGAAGAGCTTGCGCCCGTCCTCTTTAACTTGGGGCTTACGGTATTTTGGGATTATGAAAGGGAAATCCTCTTTAAGGGAAAACCCACGATAAGACGTTTTAATATGGTAAGGAAAGATACGAATTACGTTATAAGCATAGAGGGGGGAAGTGGATTTGAAGTTCAAACTTACGAGGATAGCGTTGTTATTGTTGTTGATGGGCTTTATGGGAAGTATAGGAAGGTTGTGGGGGATGGGAGGTTTGTAAGCTTCGTTGATATTTTACACACTTCCGATAAGACGAGGTTTTCGGTGCATCTTGGTTTCGGAGCGGGTAAAATTTTAAAAGATGAAATTAAAGGTAAGCTAACGTTAAAGATCCTTCCTTTAAAGGTTCCGAAGAAAAAGGACAAGGTTCCCACAATAGTTATAGATCCCGGGCATGGGGGGAAGGATCCGGGGGCTGTGGCGAACGGTTATAAAGAGAAGGATATAAATTTGCAAGTTGCCCTTAAGGTAGCAAAAATCCTGAGGGAGCAGGGGTATAACGTTATCCTAACGAGGGAGGGGGACGAATATGTGCCCCTTTCAACCAGGGCTAGGATAGCGAACAAAAATTCCGCCAGCATCTTCGTAAGCATCCACTCCAATTTTAATGAAAGGGTGTCTGCAAGGGGTCTTGAAACTTACTTTTTTTCGGAGAGCAGAACAACCGAGGAGAGGGCGGTGGCACTTTTGGAAAACTCCGCAATAAGGTACGATCTTGGGAATTTTAATCCCAGGGATGAATTGGGTGTGATATTGGGCGATATGATACAGACATTTCTCTTGGAACAGTCCTATAAGCTTGCGAGTTTTATACACCAAAGGGCGCTTGAGCTTAAGCTTACGGAGGATAGGGGGCTAAAGCAGGCGAACTTTTATGTTCTAAGGTGGGTTAGTGCCCCCTCGGTTTTAATAGAGCTCGGGTTTTTGTCTAATCCCGAGGAAGCAAAAATGTTGGCGAGCGAGGAATACCAGATGAAGCTCGCAAGGGCTATAGCCATGGGTATTATA
>LBFQ01000015.1:2615-4488 GCA_000980735.1 Candidatus Caldipriscus sp. T1.2 | reverse complement strand
GTTTCAATCCCTTATAGGAACGTAATAAACCTGCCCTTGTCCCTTTTTCTTTTTACCCCAAAATTCCCAATATTCATTAGGGTTTTCTTGACCTCACCCGCACTCACCTAACATACCGAAGTTGATATTATAAACCCGTCGATCGCCGGTTGGGGGTAAAACCCTGGGGGATCGACGAACGCCCATCAGTATTAAGTTTCTTGAACCTAACCTCCAAAACCTTCAATAAAATCAAGGCAAAGAAAACACTACCTTCTTTCGCCCATCAGTATTGAATTTTTTGAACCCTACCCTTTCAACCCCTCCCTTTCCCCCATCAACACCCCCCACATCGACGAACGCTTGTAAATATTATCATCTCCCGATTATAACCTCCCAAAACCTTTTTCTCACTTTATCTTCTTCAAATTCCCTTGCCTTTTCCCTGTTTATTTTTGAAAGTTTAAGCCTCAAGCTTTCATCGTTCAAAAGTTTCAATATTGCCCCCTTTAGACCCTCCAAATCTCCGGGCTCAAGAATAGGGTTTTCTTTTGGTAAGAATTCAGGGATCGCTCCCACGTTTGTTGAGATTACGGGAAGACCGCAGGCCATAGCTTCAAGAACCGCCATAGGGAAACCCTCCGAATATGAAGGTAAAACAAAAAGGGAAGCCCTTTTAAAAATTTCAACCTTTTCCTTGCCGTAAATATTCTCGTAAAACTCAAATCTATCCTCAAGGTGATTTTTCCTTATGTATTCCTCAAAAACTTCGTCTGGATCCTCATTTTTAAGCCAAAGGATGTTTGTCTCCTTCTTTATCTTGCTTCCTACCGCTATAACCCTCGCATCCTGATGAATTTTTAAAACCTCGGGTAAAACCTTTAAAAGGTCCGTCCAACCCTTCGCCTTTGAAAGATGCCCCACAAAAAGGATGTCCTTACCCTTTAGGTTTGGCTTTAGATTAAAAAATTCCCCGCTTGCCGGATTCGGAACTACGAAGATCCTACTTTCTGGAAATATATTAAAAAATTGTTCCTTCAATCTTTCGGATTGGACTATTAACCTATCGCACTTTAAAAGGTACCACCTCACCAAAAGCTTAATTATTGGATTCGCGGATCGGTAAAACCTTCCAAAGTGTCCCCCCCTCATATGTACTACCACCCTCCAAACAAAGGGCCTTACAAGACTTATAACCACAAAATCCTTTATAGCACCAAGAGGTGTGGCGCTAATGTTGTAATAAAATACCTCGGGCCTAAAGCGGAATAGAGCCCAAATTAACCTCAATATGTTTCTCAAGTAAGAAAGGATCGCCCTTAGGGTTATCTTTCCCTTGTCTGCGTTGTTCCTCTGAAAGGATGTGTTTATTTTGATAATCTCGTATGGACAATCTTTTAAGAGTATTGAGTTTGAAACCTCCGGACCCGCGTACGGGGGACCCAACGGTACAAAAGCTAAAACCCTCATACTTTCCCCCCGTACCTCCTTATTCCCCAATCAAGGAGCATAAACAGGAACGTGAGAAGGAAGATGGGATAAAAATCCGATATGTATATTTTTTTATAAAATTTTAGGTTAAAGGCTTCGGAAGTGTCTTTAAGGATGCCTCCGCCGGAAACTTGCGCTAAATTTTTCAGGAGGCTTGTATCAACCCCGAGTTTCCTCTTCTCCGATACATAGGGCAATCCATAAATTTTTAGGGTTCTCGTGGAAATTTTATCCCCCTTCCTGAAGAACTCAAATTTTAAGGAGATTTCACCGGTATCCTTCACCGCAAACCTGTAAGTGTGAAAACCCTCAAAGGGGAATTTCCTGCCATTTATCGAGAAGGCATCAAAGCCATATCCGGATATGAAAACCTCCGCAACATCCCCAAGAAAATATACCACCC
>LBFQ01000015.1:0-2455 GCA_000980735.1 Candidatus Caldipriscus sp. T1.2 | reverse complement strand
CCCCCTAACTTTTATTGATATCGTGTCCCTTTCGGAAAAGGGTCCCAACCTGAAGGTGGCGGAAGACTTGGCGAAACTTGAATACTTCTTACGGTTGAAATATAGCATAATGCTATCGTTCAGTTCTGAGGTTAGGGATATTTTGATTTCCTCGAATTCTCCGATTCTTGGGGGATTCCTTAATCTTACCTCGCTTATAAGAACGGGGGGTTCCTTGTATTTGGGTATAAGGATATATATGGGTTTTCCTATGCTGGCGGAGATGGGGTCGTTTGGGGAGTTATTTAGCCCATCGCTTATAAGGATGCAAGGGCAATCCGCCTTCCCTATCTCCCCACCAATATCGCTTAAACTATCCGATCCAAAGCTTACAACCCTGAACCCTTTCCTTAAAAACGCATCCTCGTAAGCTTTAAGGTCCTCAAAGATCGCCCTTGAGCTGTAAGATTTATCCAAAAGAACCGTGGGTTTTATCTCCCTTTTGATGGAGAAGTTGGAGAGGATAAAACCCCCGGGTAAGAATCCATAGGGCACGAAAAAAGTTTTCAATCATTCTCCTTAACCTTTTCGGAGGAAAGGAGGGCCATGAAGGCTTCCTGAGGAACCTCAACCTTACCTATCTGCTTAAGTTTCTTTTTACCTTCCTTTTGCTTTTCCAAAAGTTTCCTCTTCCTCGTCACATCTCCACCATAACACTTTGCGGTCACATCCTTCCTTATTGGTGGTATCCTCTCCTTCGCTATCACCCTTTTTGATATCGCAGCCTGTATATTCACTTCAAAGAGTTGCCTGGGTATTAGCTCCCTAAGCTTTTCAACGAGCCTCCTTCCAACATAATATGCCTTCTCCCTAGGTACAACAACACCGAAGGCATCAACCTTTTCTCCGTTTAAGAGTATGTCAAGCCTTACGAGGTCTCCCTCCCTCCAACCTATCAGCTCGTAATCCATGGATGCGTATCCCCTGCTTATGGATTTAAGGGTATCAAAGAAATCGTAAAGGATCTCGGAAAGTGGGATTTCAAATTCCATTATAACCACCTTTCCCCCAAGATAGTGGAAACCAACTTGCTTACCCCTCCTTGAGATCACCATCTGCATTATGGGGCCTATGTAATCCGGAGGCGTTAAAATTTGGAGTTTTACGTAAGGTTCAAAGGCTTTTTCATAATAGTCGGGGAAATCCGTTGGGTTTGTGATTATCTCCTCCCTCCCATCCCTATGTATAACCTTGTATTCAACTGTGGGGGTTGTTATAACAACATCCACGTTAAATTCCCTCCTTAACCTCTCCTTAACGATCTCAAGGTGAAGTAATCCGAGGAAACCGCACTTAAATCCGGGTCCCAAGGCGGGCGAGTAGGCGGGGCTTACGGTTATGGCCGAATCGTTGAGTTTTAGCCTTTCTATTGCCTTTGCAAGGAGGTTGTAATCCTCGTTGTTTATGGGGTATATACCAGCCCAAACCATAGGCTTGGGCTCTTTATATCCCGGAAGGGGTGGAACCTTGCTACCCTCCAACCTTATCGTATCCCCTACCCTGGCGCTTCTGATATCCCTTATGTTAGCCACTATATAACCCACATCCCCTGCCCTCAGCTTATCCGCAGGGACAAACCTCTTTGGCGGAAGTATATAACCTACCTCCAAGACTTCAAAGACTTCCGAAGATGAGACGAACTCTATCCTATCCCCCTTCTTTATTTCCCCACCGAAAACCCTTACAAAGGGTATTGCCCCCCTATGATCGTCCCAAACCGCATCAAACACCAAACATAGAGGTTCATCGCTTAGGATCCTAGGTGGTGGTACATCCTTAATTATCCTTTCTATGAGCTCGGGAACACCTTGCCCGGTTTTTGCTGAAATTAAAACCGGCTCCACGTTTCCCAAAAGTTCCCTAAGCTGTTTTGTGGTTCCCTCTATGTCCGCATTGGGTAGGTCTATTTTGTTTATTACGGGGATGATCTCAAGATCCTGTTCAAGGGCTAAGTACAAATTTGATATTGTCTGCGCTTCCACCCCCTGCGACGCATCGACAAGGAGTATGGCGCCTTCAACCGCGGCGAGGCTCCTTGAAACCTCATAAGAGAAATCTACATGCCCGGGCGTATCTATGAGGTGGAAGATATATTCCCCCATGTTTAACCTAACGGGATGCATCTTTATCGTTATACCCTTCTCCCTCTCTAAATCCATGCTGTCCAAAAGTTGCTCCTGATGCTTCTCGGGCCTTATTGCGCCGGAGATCTCAATAAAACGGTCCGCCAAAGTAGATTTCCCGTGATCTATATGAGCAATTATGGTGAAGCTCCTAACTTTCACTTCTTTACCTTAATGTATTCAACGGATGGGCTTACGGAATGGCAATACGAGGAAACTGGGCAAAGCAAACACTTTGGTTTCCTCGCCATACAAATCTTATCCGCAAGTTTCCTAAATGCTACGTAAAGCTT
>LBFQ01000014.1:21318-24352 GCA_000980735.1 Candidatus Caldipriscus sp. T1.2 | reverse complement strand
CCAAGGTCCTTGAGAGGATCGCAAGGAGATACGGAGCGAACTTGGAGGATCCGTGGAGGATTTTGCCCGAGGAGTTTAAGAACGTGGTTATGTGGGGGGATGAAACTCCCCCTGAATCCTTGGACGATAAGGATTACAAGCCGAAGTATAGCGAATGGGAAGGTATAATTCCTCAGCTTTGGAGGAGATATAAGACCACGGATTCGGAATGGACGAGGGCGGAGATAGAGAGGTATATGGTATATACTACATGTCCAACCTGCGGGGGCTCAAGGTTGAGGAAGGAGGCGCTTTTTGTTAAAATAGATGGGAAATCCATATGGGATATCGTTAGGATGGACGTAAAAAGTGCCCTTAAATATTTTGAAGAGCTCAATCTTGAAGGGAAGAGGAAAATAATAGCGGAAAAGATAGTGGATGAGATCAAGAAGAGATTGAGGTTTTTGGAAAACGTCGGTTTGGGGTACTTAACTTTGGACAGGAGGTCGGATACTTTATCGGGTGGGGAGGAGCAGAGGGTCAGGTTGGCAACCCAGATAGGTTCGGGCCTTTCGGGAGTAATATACGTCCTTGATGAGCCTTCCATAGGCTTGCATCCTAGGGATGTCTCAAAGCTCATAAAGACAATAAAAGATCTTAGGGATTTGGGAAACACGGTTTTGGTTGTCGAACACGATGAGGAGACTATAAGGAGCGCGGATTGGATAATAGACTTAGGACCGGGAGCGGGGGTTTATGGGGGAGAGGTGGTGGCACTTGGCACCCTTGAGGATATAACCTCAAACCCAAGCTCAATAACAGGGGCTTACCTTTCCGGTAGAAAGTCAATACCATTACCAAAGGCGAGGAGACAGCCAAAGGAAGAATATATAAAGATAGTTGGCGCGAGGGCAAACAACCTAAAAAACATAACCGTAAAGATACCTTTGGGGCTCTTGGTTGTAGTAACGGGGGTATCAGGTTCCGGAAAATCCACCTTGGTCTTTGATATACTTTACAAGGCTTTGGCGAAGAAGCTTTACGGTTCAAGGGAGGATCCGGGAGAGCATACCGCAATCTATGGACTGGAATACATAGACAGGGTAATAGATGTAGATCAGTCCCCCATAGGTAGGACGCCTAGGAGCAACCCAGCGACTTACACAGGTGTATTTACCTATATAAGGGACTTTTACGCTAAACTCCCCGAAGCAAAGGCTAGAGGCTTTAAACCCCAACATTTTTCATTTAATATGAAGGGGGGAAGGTGTGAAGCATGCGAGGGGGAAGGGTACATAAGGATAGAAATGCACTTCTTGCCCGACGTATACGTCCCCTGCGAGGTTTGCAAAGGTACGAGGTACAACTCGGAAGTTCTGGAAGTGAAATATAAGGGTAAATCCATTGCGGATGTGCTTGATATGACGGTGGATGAGGCCCTTGAGTTCTTTGAGGATGTTCCAAATATCAGGAGGAAGCTACAGCTTATGGCGGATGTGGGATTGGGATATATAAAACTCGGCCAGCCTTCAACCACCCTTTCCGGCGGAGAGGCCCAGAGGATAAAGTTGGCAAAAGAACTCTCAAAGATGCCCACAGGAAGGACATTATATATCCTCGATGAACCAACCACAGGTTTGCACTTTGAGGATGTTAGGAAGCTCATAGACGTATTACACAGGCTGGTTGATAACGGGAATACGGTTTTGGTAATAGAGCATAACCTTGATGTGATAAAGAACGCGGATTGGGTGATAGATTTGGGTCCTGAAGGTGGTGATGATGGGGGTTATCTCGTTGCGGAAGGAACACCCGAGGATGTCGCAAAAGTTGAAGGCTCTTATACGGGTATGTATTTAAGGGAAGTTTTGAACCTTGAGCCAACCTTAAAATAGAAAACTTGAAGGGTAAATTGGATGAACTGGCTCTTAAAATTCATTTGATGGGATTGGGAACACCCGCAATATTCTTCCTTGAGAGTATAAAACCCCTGCGAAATCTAACCTTTAATTTCAGCCTATTTATCGCCCCCTTTGCGGAGGTGTTCTTGAAAAGGGAAATTTACGAGGAGATCTTGAACTTTGTGAAGGACGAGGAAGCTTGGGATTATCTTATAAAAAAGCTGGAGGATTTGGAGGATGGTCTGGTTGATGGGACAAATTGAGATGTTTTCGGGTCCCGCAACGGAGGTGGTTATAGTAATAGATGTCTCTGGGAGTATGGTGAAGCTGGATCCGAGGGGTTTAGCAAGGGAAGGTTCAAAGATGATAAGCGATATCTCGGAAGCCCTACAGGCTCCTGTAAGATTTAGCTTAATATTTTACGGGGAAAAGAGCAGGGTAATAGGTGAAGGTATGAATCCTGGGGATGCGAAAAGAATTCTAACGGACTCTTTGATGAACGTAAAGCCGGAAAAGTATTCGGATTTAAGGTCCGCCCTAAATTTGGCAAAGGGGATACTGAAGAGGAGGTCGGAAAGGAGGCAAGCATACGTTATCGTTTTAACGGATGGTAGGATAAGGGAAGACGATATTCCTCCAGGGGAAGATATAAGGAACTATCTCACCACGTTATCCTCTATGGCGTCGGACTTTAAGGAAAATAACTGGAACGTTTTTGTCTTTTCAAGTCAGGATGCGGAAAGCGCAATAATTGATTTGGCAAATTCCTCGGGTGGTGCGTACACAAGGGTAAATGACCTTTCCGAAATATCCACAAAGTTTATGAACCTTTTGGAGGGAAAACTCTTGAGGTTTAGGGTGGATGTGAAACCGAGTTCCCTGGTGGAAATCCCGGTTGAGGAAGGGGTTGCGGAGATAGGGGTGGTGGTCGCGTTTGACCCTAAGGAGAAAAGTACCCTAAAAATTTACGATCCTAACGGTAAGGAGGTGGAGGGGAACAGGAAGGAGGGTAAGGGATATACGATATTTACCGTCTCCAATCCTAAGCCCGGGATATGGAAGTTTGAGATATCCAAGGGGCAACGGTACTACTCTCCATGGCCATTCCTAAGATCATTTACCCTTCGGGGAGCACCCATACACCGAACCCATAA
>LBFQ01000014.1:19246-20868 GCA_000980735.1 Candidatus Caldipriscus sp. T1.2 | reverse complement strand
AAGGGGAATTCTGAAGAGGTTAAGCTTGAAAGGGATGACTTGGGAGAATGGTTTGGAATTTACGCTAAAACTTTTTATCCGGGAAGGTATAGGGTTATTGGAAGTGCAAGCATAGCGGTGAAAGATTCGAACTTTATCAGAAGATTTCCCAACCTTACCGTTGAGGATACCTTCACCCTTTGCATTTCCTTCCACAAAAGTAAGGTCCCTTCTTTCCTATTCTTCGGTCAAATGCCCGGCAGAAAATACACCCATACCCTCACCTTACTTAACCATTGCGATAGCACGGTTAAGATAAGGTTTCAACAAGCCCGCGCGGTATATTCCGACACATTAAGGGATAAAGCGATAAGCGAGGGTCAAAGGCCTAAAATTGAAAAATTAGAACCCTTTGAAATTCCCCCATCAAAAGGGCAGGCAAGCGCATACAATTTAAATTTAAACTTTATCGTACCGAAAGATGCCAAAAGTGGCACTTACAACGTGTTATTGAGGGGGACGCAAACACCACCTTATAGAAAAATAGAAATTTCTTACCCTTCAAAGGTGGGCTCTTGGAAAGCTTTCTGGATGACGGCTGGGGGAGTGGGGGCGTTGGTTGTTGGGGGAGTAGTTGCTTGGCGAATCTCAAGATGATAACCTTCCTAACCATACAACCCATAATATTCGGAAGGTGGAATTTAAGTTTAAGTTACGGTGAGGACGAGAGAGGGTATTATACGAGGTTTGACCTTGCGGGAGAGTGGCTTGTAGCAAATGAGGATTTATCACTAAATTTTAATATGCCCTTTGTTTATTTTCGGAATGGACTTTCCCTTACGGATGCTAAGTTGGGGGTAAAGGTTAGGTTTTCAGAAAAGGGATTGGCGCAATTTAATTTGATTTTTCCGACGGGAAGGTACTCAAGCAGGAACCCTGCGGGGGAACTCCAAATGGGCGGGTATATATCCCGATTTTTCTTGAATTTCGGAGGGATTTTTACTGCTTCCTCAGATACCCAGGAATACTCCTTTTACAACAAGGTTTCCCAGAGGAGGGCTTACAGGCACATGTACTTTGAGGGCTTAACTTATAGGTATTTAGGGGAAGTTTTTGGTGTGGGATTTGGAGTAAGGGGGGATTATGCTTACTCCTTAAATCAATTTTGGACATTGGTTAAGATGGGGATTTTCTTAGCACCCTTCCTTGAGGTTGGGGGGGAGGTGTGGTTGTACAAACCGAGGCCTGAGGTTTTTAGGGTTTATATTCTTGGGAACTTTTTCATATGACGGATCACATAGGTTTTATCAAGGATAAGAGGCTTGTACCAAACGTGATAATTATGGCGGGTGAGGAGGACTTCCCAATTAGGGCAATAATGGAAGAGTATAAGGGTAGGATAGGGGCGGATAAGGTTGAGGTAATTTGGGCGGATGAGGAGGAAAATCTAATTGAGAAAATATTGGAAAGGTTGGGTGGGGGTTTGATGGGAAGGAATGTGGTTTTGGTTAGGAACATTCATACGTTGAAGGGATATAAAAATCTCCTCAAGAGGTACGTGGATATATTAAGGAAACGTAAAGGTTGCGCATTTTATATTCCGGAAAAGGCGGAGGAATTTACAAGCCTGGAGGGTGGGGGTG
>LBFQ01000014.1:16581-18629 GCA_000980735.1 Candidatus Caldipriscus sp. T1.2 | reverse complement strand
AGCCTTTCAAGGATGGTGATCTCAAACGATAGCGCTCCAGTCCATATAGCTAGGGCTTTAAATGTTCCAGCGGTTATGATAATGGGACCCACAGCAAGAAGCTTGGGTTTTGTTTATGATGGTATAAGGGTTGTGGAAAGGGGTTTAAAATGTAGGCCCTGCTCTACGAACGGGAGCGGGAGGTGCTGGAGGGGGGACAGGTCATGCTTGGAGGGTATAGAAGTTGATGATGTTTTAAAGGCAGTTTTAAGTTATTGAACCTTTATCACCTCCCTTATCCTTTCGTCCTTTAAAAGTTCTAAAATCTCATCTTCGCTAAGCCTCTGGGGCCTATCCCTATCAACATCCACAACGCATAAGATCTTAAGCCTTTCACCTTTGTTTGCTATAAACTGGTGGGGGGTCATAGGAGGGACGAAGATCCCATCAAAGGGTTTTATATCGTAAAGTTTTTTATCCACAAGGGCGGAACCCTTCCCCTCAAGAACCAGAACCGCATGCATATGTTGGTGTTTCTCAAGGGAAGTTGCCCCCCCTGGCTCTATCACGAAAACCCTGACTTCAAAATTCAAACCCTCCTCTTTTCCAAAGAGGACGAATTTAATTACATCTTTGTTTCCCTTGTATTCATACTTCCTTGAACCCTCCCAACTTTCGCCGTTAAACTCAAGCTTCATATTATACCAAGCTCCTGTCCAACCTTTATGAACTTCTCGGCTGCAAAATCAAGGTCTTCTTTGGTGTGTATTGCGGATATCATAACCCTGACCCTTGCGGTTCCCTTAGGAACCGTCGGATATACTATAGCCTGAACGAAGATCCCTTCATCAAACAATCTCCTTGAAAACTCCTGAGTCTTTTTCTCATCCCCTATGACTATGGGTGTTATGGGAGTTTGGGATTTCCAAGTATTAAATCCCGCTTCCTTCATCTTCTTCTTAAAGTAATTGGCATTCTCCCAAAGTCTCTTAACCCTATCTTCGCTCTCCTGCAAAATCTTGACCGCCTCTATGCAAGCCGCGGTATCAGGAACCGTCATCGCGGAGGAAAACAGAAATGGCCTTGACTTTTGCCTAAGGTAATCAACCAAAATACTTGAGGATGCCGCGTATCCCCCTACCACACCGAAAGCCTTTGATAGCGTCCCTATCTCTATATCCACCTCACCGTGAAGGTCAAAGTGATCTACTATTCCCCTTCCTCCCCTTCCCAAAACCCCCTCACCGTGAGCATCATCCACCATAACTATCGCATCGTACTCCTTCGCAACCTTAACTATTTCCGGTAACGGAGCTATGTCCCCGTCCATAGAGAATACACCATCCGTCACAACGAGGGCCCTCCTGAACCTATGCCTATTTTCCGCAAGTTTTTTCCTTAGATCATCCACATCCGTGTGGGCGTACCTTATTATCTCCGCCCTTGATAACCTACATCCGTCAATTATCGATGCGTGGTTTAGTTCATCCGAAAATATTCCGTCTTCCCTTGAAACTATCGAGGGTATTACGGATAGGTTTGCTTTAAAACCGCTCTGGTAAGATATAACCGCCTCCGCGCCTTTAAACTCGGCTAAAAGCTTTTCAAGGATGAGGTGGAGGGACATGGTGCCTGAGATAGTTCTTACAGCCGCCGGTCCTATACCGTATTCATCCAACGCCCTTTTTGCCGCTTCCCTTAACCTTGGCTCGTTTGCAAAACCAAGATAGTTATTGGAGGTGAGGTTTAGAACCCTCTTTCCATCCACCACCATCCAGGCGGATACCGCGCTCTCAACCGTCCTTATATTTACATAAAGCCCAGCTTCTTTCAGATTTTCAATTTCCGCTTTTATTTCTTCCAAAAACTTTTGGTTTGCCATGGTTTTCAGATGACCTTAAGGAACTTAAGGGTTATTATTGCCCCTAAACCTATGAATCCCCCCATAAATCCCCCCTTAAAAGCGCTCTCGAAAGCCTTAGGTTTATGCTCCTTCGTGGGTGTTAGGATATAAGCGGAATAGCTGGAAGCCAAGCATCCTCCGGCACCGGAAGCGGTGGAGATCAATA
>LBFQ01000014.1:13328-16561 GCA_000980735.1 Candidatus Caldipriscus sp. T1.2 | reverse complement strand
AGCTTGCATGCCTGCAGGTCGACTCTAGAGGATCCCCTTCCCTTAACCTATTCCCCGTGCTCCAGGAGATCTCAAGCTCCCCCCTCAAGATCCTCCTTCCGTTCTCAAGTAGTTTCTCCTTGTCGTATATCAGGTCCTCCCTCCTGTATCCCGGTTTCCTCCTCTCCTTGACCATAACTATGGCGTCGGTTGGGCAAACCTGGACGCAAAGTTCGCATTGCATACAAGCCTGATAATCTATATAAAATTCCTTTGCGAAAGTCCTCTTTTTCGTGGTTCCATCGGGCATATTTACGGTTTCCATCCCCCTAACAACGGTTATTATTTGGGATGGGCATATGTTTTGGCAGAGTTGGCAGGCTATACAGTTTTCTTCTCCAGTTTCAGGATTAAAGGTTAGGGCAAAGCCCCCGAGCCTCCACCTCTCGGGAATCTCCCTTTTTTTGTCAGGGTACATAACGGTAAAGGGTTTTTTGAATAGGTGCTTAAAATTTACCCCTATGCTCCTTATGAGACTCATACGCTTCATTCTAAGGTTGAACTACCTCGTTCCTTTCGTTCAGTGTGATCACCTTCGGTTTTACGGAGATTGCCTCTTCAATTTTATACCATCCAAACGCCATTATTATCAATCTATCCCCCACCTCGGCCAGCCTTGCGGTGCCACCGTTAAGCTGAACCGTCCCCTTTTCCTCGGTGGGAATCACATAAGTTTCGAACCTTTCTCCCGTCTCAACATTAACTATCAAAACGCTTTCGTAAGGTATGATTCCCACCTCATCCAAAAGGTCTTTGCTTATCACAATGCTACCCTCGTAATTTAGATCCTTAGCAGTCACCCTCGCCCAATGGATCTTCGCCCTTAAAACCTTCAAAAGCATGTACCTTAAAAATTCTAAGGTTGAAGGATCACCTTAAAAATTTTACCCTCCACCTTTATGAAGAAAATACCCCTCTCCCTGAATCTCCCCTTACCCTCAAAGACCCTCCTACCTGAAACATCGTAGATTCTTCCCTCGCAAATCAAATTCACCTCCCCCCTTGAGATCTCGAAGCAATTTTTGTGTTTTTCGTCTTTAACGGAAAGCAGGGAAGATATTGGTAAATGGTTCCTCCTTGAAAGATCACCACCTTGGGCAAACCAGGTGTTGTAAATTGAACCGTTTCCAAGCTCGTATAGTGTCAATTTCCAGGAGTTGGCAATGAGCAAGTAAAGCTTACCGAAATTCTCAAAGATCTGGTAGGATCTTCCGGTTAAAACGTTGTCTCCGAAGGGGGAGAAGGGTAAAATGGAGGACGTATCAATTGCGAAAATACCCCCATCCCCCGGTGCGAAGAAACAAACCTCCCTACCCTCCAATATTGCGCAAATTGGTTCGTTCCCAAAGGATAAAGTCCATAAACCTGGCAAAGATCTACTGTTTATGTAAGCGCCGTTCGTTAAGGAAACCGCAAACCTTCCGTTCCCCATAATAGACATATAACCGTCGGTTGTTGTGATGTATGTGGAGATATCATCCGGATAGAGATATACATACCCGTTCAGGAGGACAAAAACCTTATCGTTCGTTGATGCCACCTGCCTTATTTCGGAGGTGAAAGTTTTTAAGATGCCTAAGGGGGATAGTCTCCATAGGTTCTTCTTTGTTCCAACAAATATCTCGTCGGAGTTCCTGATGGAAAAGGATACCACCCTTGAAGTATCGGAAAACACCGTATCGCAGGAAAGGGTATCGCAGGATAAGAGGGTATTTTGGGAATTTATGTAAAACCTACCGTTGAAGTAGGAGACCTGGGTTTGGGTGGGTAGGGTGGGAATATTGTAAGTTTTTGAATACCTTAGGGTGGTGTCAATAATTACCAAAAAGTTGTTTGAGGTTGGGAAGGATATTAAGCCATCCCCGTAAGATGGGTTATCCCAAACTTCCCCCGGGATTGATGCGCTATCAAGGACCACACCCTCAAGGGAAAGCTTATAAATCTTCTCCCCAATAACGAAGATCTTATCTCCAATTTTTAATGGCGCGGAATTCCCTACTTTGCGCAAATAAACCTCCCAAACCTTCCTTGGGTAGGGGGATATTTTTACCCATACTGGCTGAGAAAGGTTCCCGTTCCTGTACTTACATACTCCCACATAGCCCCAAAGATCCAAAACCTCAAAACTCCCAACGAAGGGTTTTAGGGTTATAGGCCTTAGGGTGTTCCTGTCGTAAGAATGGAATAGGAAAAGGGTATCCCTTGAAATGATCCTTATTCCCCTGCTTAGGGGCGTAATTGAGAAGTTTGGGGTATCAACGGGGAGGGGGATTAAGGTGTCATGTAAAAAGCGGTAGGAGAAGATTATGGTATCGGTGGGTAGGGAGATATAGGAGTTTGGACCGAGGGTTAGGGGTTGTCCGTTTATGAAAAAGGTATCGGTTTTTATATTTTTGGGGTTGGTTATCCAGGAGCCGAAGGGGGAAAGGAAAACAATGGGAATCGCTTCCTCAAATTTCACCCTTAGGGTCTCGGAATTTACCAAAAGGTAAGTATCCGCTTCCGTTGGTGAGAAAACCCTAAGGGATATGCTTAGCCTTTGCTTTGGGGGAAGGGAGATGTTTATGGTTGTATCGTAAAGGGCGGAAATGTTTATGGTACCGCTGAAGATCCTATCCCCAGAGTTTAACACATTCAGAACTATATCCTGCGTATTCCCAACTTGTAAATGCCTTTTGTTTAGGGAAAATTTTAGGCTATATCCCGTGAGGATCTTGAAGGTATCAAAGGGTAAGCTGTTGTGATTGAAGAAATATATCCTGAGCTCGTTTGGGAAGATCCGCGTTGTTGAGAAGGTGGAACCGTCCGAAAGTAAAGAGAGGACCCCGTCAAGCAAAACCCTACATCCGGAATCGCACCTTAGGGTTAGGGTTCCAAATGTTGAATCGGGGAAGGTGATGTTAAAGTTTATAGGTCTTGGGTTATCGGACCAGAAGAATAGGGAAGGGTCCCCATAAAGGACGTACCCGTAAAGTAAATACCTGTAAATGTTATCGGTAGTTGCGAGGGGAACGAATAGGGAGAGGGAATTATAAAAGGCTTCACCCAAGCTCTTGCCGGAAAAGACAAGATCCACAAAGGCTTTATCAACAGCCGAGGAAAAGAATGGAGAGTTTAACCTGCTTGTTGCCCTTATTCCTATTACGCCGGAGTTGGGATTGTTTAATATAAACTTTACGAGGGAAGGTTTATCT
>LBFQ01000014.1:3724-13299 GCA_000980735.1 Candidatus Caldipriscus sp. T1.2 | reverse complement strand
CTTAGGGGAAAAGTGTAAAAGGCTTTCTATCCTGTCAATGTAAGCGTCAAATACGAACTCGTCGTTTATGGGCAACCTACCAACGAAGACATCCGCTATTAGGTCCGGATTATCAGCTACCTCACCGAAGACCCCGTTTCCGTTTGAATCCCAATCCCCATCAAGGTCCGCATAATATAGATCCGTAGGGATCTGGTTCCCATACTGATAGTAAGCGTTTATCTTGGCATACCTTACGGGTATTACATCAAAGTCCCCTACAAGGAGAACCCACTTCACCCCCAAGCGATGATAGTACCTTATCATTTCCCTTATCCTCTCCGCAAGATCCCTCCCCTGAAAGGTGTTTGCATCGGATACTTTCCTTGAGAGCACCCTTATTCCCCACCTTTTCTTTAATTCTTCAAACTTTGAGATGGAACTTCCGACGAAATGATCAGGGTAAATTACGAGCATATCAAATCTCCCTTCCCTCACCCCTCCATCTTCAACGGCTGAGCTCGGAGAATTAGCCACCCTAACATCCAACCTAACTTCCCTCGCATAAATCAACTTCCCCCTATCCGGCTGGTACTTGAATGCAGAAACGAGAACGAAAATCTTACCCTTTGCGTACCTCCAAGACAAAACCCCAAAGTTTCCATACTCACCCCTATATTCAAAATTTGGGATATCAATTTCCCTCCCGTCCGTTGGTATAAAACCCGGCGAGGGAAGGATATAAGTTGATAGGCTTATAGTATCCGCTTTTATTACGGTAAAACTTATATCTTCTACGGGGAAGCTTATGTCTATCTCCAAGAGGACCTTTGGGATAAAAGGTTCCCCCCTGGTTTCCGGATAGAAGCCGTTTTTTACGAAGGGATAAACAAAGTTTCGGAAGGTTTTAATTTCAAGGTTCGGGAGGTTTAAATATAAAGGGATCATCTCCTCATTATAAACGCGTCAAGGGAGAACCTTCCGGGTCCGGTAAAGATTAGGGAAAGGTAAAAGACGAAGTATAAAAGGGCTTTCTCGTATATCGGAAAGGGCTCCCCCCTGATGAAAGCCAAGGATAAAACCGCCACGAGCATATTTATGGAGGATATGAGGGCGGATATCCGGGTAAAAAGTCCTACCGCTATTAACATCTGAAAGAGGGTTTCCGCGGATATAGAAAGGTAAGCCAGAAGTGGGGAGAGGGGACCGGTGTGAAATAGGAGCTCTATGAAATTTATGTGGGATTGGGGATCGAGGAGTTTGGGAAGGCCGTGCCCGAAAAACATTAAGACCGAGAAGAAAAACCTTAAGAAAAGGATCCCAAGATCTACCATTCCTCACCCGAGATGAAGTTAAAAGGGGTTTCGTACTTGAAATCTTCCGCAATCTCCAGCTTTTTGTTCCTCGCTTTAACTATCTCTAAGGCTGTCGGAAGCCTACCTTCAATTTTCTCCTTAACAAATTCCACCTTCAATCCCCCAAGCCTGTGGTAGATCTCCTCGTTTGAGGTGTAAAACTCGTTTTCCGGGAAGTTTTTGATAAGGTAGTTGCAAACAGGATAAAGGTCAAAGTTTTTTACTCCGTAGTCCGGAACCCTCAGGTAAATAGCCCTTTCCGCCCCCAAAGCCAAAAATTCCCTGAGGAGGTTTTCCCCACCCTCCGGACCAAAACCCACCACAAACTTAATTCCTTCACCGGCAAAGAAAGGTGACCTATCCCTTATTATGAATTTCCGATCCCTTACGAAGAATTCCCCCCTACTCCTTGAAAAGCCTATAACCTCAGGGTCGTAAAGGATCTCAATTATTGCGGTTTTCATACGTGCTCAAAGAACCCCTTACCCGTCTTCTTTCCAAGCCAACCCGCATCTACGTACTTCTTCAAAAGATAAGATGGATGGAACCTCCAACCGTAAATCTTTTCAAACTCCAAGCTCATCCTCAAAACCTCATCAAGCCCGATAATGTCCGCGTACATCAAAGGTCCTCCGCCCTTCGCTTGCGGAAACCCTGTTCCCGCCAACATCCCAAGGTCTATATCCCTTGCTGAGGATACTTTCTCTTGGAGGACGAGTATAGCCTCGTTTATCATGGCGATCATGAGTCTGTTGTAATCAAAGCTATTCCTCTTTTGTATCCCAAGCTCCTTCCTCATCTCCTCCGCTATCTCCTCTATAGGCCTTACACCCTTTCCGTAATCGTAAACGCCCGCACCAGCCTTCTTTCCGAACCTACCCTCCTTTATTAGAACATCCAATATGGGTGCGGGCTTCATCCTCTCCCCATACCCCTCATGAAGGATATGCGCCACCTTAACTCCAACATCAACACCAAGTTCATCTATGAGCGTGAAGGGGCCCATAGGCCAGCCAAATTCCCTTGCAGCGTTATCTATCTCCTGAGCGGTCGCCTCACCCTCCAGTAAAGCCCAAGCGGCCTCGTTCATATAAGCCATAAGGATCCTGTTTACCAAAAATCCGGGACATTCCTCAACCCTTATGGGGATCTTTGATAGGGATTCGGAAAATTCTATTACGGTTTGCACGGTTTCTTCGGAGGTTTGGAGGGCGGGTATAACCTCCACAAGCTTCATAACCGGCGCGGGATAGAAGAAGTGCATACCTATTACCTTATCCGGCCTCTTCGTTGCGGATGCCATTGCGGTTATTGATAGGGCGGAAGTATTTGTCGCAAATATCGTATGTTCTGGAACGTAATTCTCAAGCTCCTGAAAGACCCTTATTTTCGTCTCAAGATCTTCAAAAACCGCCTCGATTACTATATCAACATCCGAGAAGGGTTCGTAAGAAGAGGTGACCTCAACGAGGGCGAGCCTCCTTTCCGCCTCATCCTCCGTTATCCTTCCCTTTTGAACCCTACTCTCGTATAGGGATTTTATTGTCTCGTAAGCCTTCTGTGCCCTCTCCTCGTCTATTTCCTTTAGAACAACCGGTATTCCAGAATAGGAAATAACGTACGCTATACCGGAGCCCATCGTCCCTCCGCCCACAACGCCTGCCTTATATATGTACGCCATAGAGGGTATTTTAACGGTGTTTTTTATCTTTTTAACCCCCTTAAAATACCTTCTATGCTTAGCCGCGAAGAGATGCTTAGAAGGTTCGCGGAAATATTAGCTTCAAACAACACAATAACTATAACAACAAAGAACAGGGATGGGATGGTTTGGTCCGCGAAGACGTATTATGGGGATGAGGATGGGTATATTTACGTCGCTTTAGAGGATCAGGGGCATACTTTAAGCAACATCAAGGAGAACCCAGAGGTTTATTTTGTAATAGAGAAGGGGTCGCCCGATAGGTTTATTCAGGGATACGGTAGGGCTGAGATAATAGGACCATCAAGCGATTACGAGAGGGAAAGGACAATAGTAGTGAGAAAAAACTTCCCCATAATACCCTTTTTAAAGATCGTTCCCACGACTATAGTTAGGATAGTGCCCACTAGGGTTTTCGTGAGCGACTTCTCAAAGGGTTGGATTCCGCGCTTTGAGATAAACTTCAATGAGGAGGATTTCAAGAAGTTAAAAGAATTATATCCCAAAACGCCAAAGTGGAAGCTTTACGTTCAGGCTACGAGGCCGTGGGTCATATACGCCACTATCGCGGCTGTTATTGTTGGCACCTTAATTTCCGGAAAATTTGACCTGTTAAGGTTTTTACTTACCTTAATCGGCGCGGTTTCGGTTCATCTCGCGGTAAATGCGAGCGCGGATTACTTCGATTATAAAAAAGGAGCGGATAGGTGGGACACCTTGGGCTCAAGCAGGGTGATAGTGGATAAACTACTTAAACCCTCCGAGGTTTTACTCCTATCAATGTTCCTTTACGGTATAGCCCTCCTGAGCGGTTTGGCACTTTGGTATCTATTGAACTTTGATAAGGTGATCCTATATCTAATCGGAATTGGGTTTATACTCGGTTTTTTCTACGCTTTTGTGCCCATAGGTTGGAAGTACCTTGCCCTCGGAGATGTAGCGGTCTTTCTCGCCTGGTCCTTGATATCCGCGGGTTCTTACTATGTTCAAACTCAAACCCTCGATGCGAAAGCCTTCTTAGGTTATATGCCCGTATCCCTACTAATAGTTGGGATCCTTCATGGGAACAATATGAGGGATATATACGACGACGTTAGGGCAGGATACAGGACCTTTGCCGGGATCCTGGGACCCGAGCTATCAAAGTATTACTACGCCTTACTAATTTTGAGCGCGTATATCCTCGTTCCCATACTTATAGCCTTCAAGATCTGGCCCATATGGTCTTTGGCGGTTTATATAACCCTACCTCAGGCCCTTAGGAATATCTCTTGGGCTTTCAAACCAAACTATATACAGAAGGGGATGCTTGACTTCTTCACCGCCCAACTTCAAACATCCTTCTCAAACGTCCTGATCCTTTCCTTGCTCCTTGACATACTTGATAAGTTGATTTAGCCTTATAATACATTTCCGTGGTTGTTTATAAGTTTGAAGGTTCGCCTTTTGTTTTGCATGCGCCCTTTGAGCCCGCGGGGGATCAACCTAAGGCAATAGAGGAGCTTGTAAGGAGGATAAAGAGGGGGGAAAGGTTTTCCGTACTTTTGGGTGCAACGGGAACAGGTAAAACATACACCATAGCCCACGTAATAGCTAGAATAGGTAGGCCGACTTTGATCCTCTCCCACAACAAAACCTTAGCTGCCCAGCTTTACGGGGAGCTCAAGGCCCTCTTTCCTGAAAACGCGGTTGAGTACTTCATCTCTTATTACGATTACTATCAGCCCGAAGCTTACGTTCCCCAAACGGACACTTATATACCCAAGGAAGCGGTAATAAACGAGGATATAGAGAGGCTTAGATTGAGGACGATTTCCTCCCTCCTTTCAAGGGAAGATGTAATCGTAGTAGCTTCGGTTTCGTCAATTTATGCCCTTGATGATCCCGCGGTAATAAGGGAAAGCTTTTTGAGATTAAGGGTTGGGGATAAATGGAACCTTAAGGATCTTGCCCTTAAGCTTATAGATTTAAGGTACGAGAGGAACGACATTGAGCTACAGAGGGGTAGGTTCAGGATAAAGGGGGATGTGCTTGATATAATCCCCGCGTACGAGGAGTTTATATTGAGGGTGGAGTTTTTCGGAAGGGAGATTGAGAGGATAAGGATCCTCGAGCCGGTTTCCCTCAAAACCGTTAAGGAGCTTAAAGAGTTTGTGCTTTATCCAGCCTCCCACTTCTTGGGAGGGGATGAGAGGATAGAGAGGGCGATAAAGAGCATAGAGAAAGAGCTTGAGGAGAGGTTGAAAGAACTTAGGGAACAGGGTAAGTTCCTTGAGGCCCAAAGGCTTGAACAGAGGACAAGGTACGATATAGAGCTCTTGAGGACAACCGGTTTTTGTCCCGGAATAGAGAACTACTCAAGGCATATAACGGGGAGGAAGCCGGGTGAAAGGCCTTGGACATTATTGGATTACTTCCCCAAAAACTTTTTGACGGTTATAGATGAATCGCATGTTACGGTTCCACAGTTGAGGGCAATGTACGAGGCGGATAGGACGAGGAAGTTGAACTTGATAGAGTATGGTTTCAGGCTTCCTTCCGCCCTTGATAACAGGCCCCTGAAGTTTGATGAATTTTTGTCCCTTTTGGATCAGGTGATATTTATGTCCGCAACACCCGGACCATTTGAGCTTGAACTTGTTGGGGGAGAGGTGGTGGAGCAGATCGTCAGGCCCACAGGGATTCCGGATCCAGTAGTTGAGGTCAGACCTACGGAGAATATGATGGATGATCTTTTGGGGGAGATAAGGAAAACTATAGGGAGGGGTGAGAGGGTTTTAATCACGACTATAACGAAGAGGTCCGCAGAAGAAGTTGCGGATTATTTGAGGGAGATGAACATAAAGGCAGGATATTTGCATTCCGAGCTGGATGCAATAGAGAGGGTGAAGATCTTGAGGGATCTAAGGCTGGGGAACATAGACGTTTTGGTTGGGGTAAATTTGCTTAGGGAGGGCTTGGATCTCCCGGAGGTTTCCTTGGTTGCGATAACGGACGCGGATAAAGCCGGATTTTTAAGATCTTACACTGCCCTTATACAGACCATAGGAAGGGCGGCTAGGAATTCCGCGGGAAAGGTGATACTTTACGCGGATGAAATTACGGATGCCATGAAGAAAGCCATAGAGGAAACGGAAAGGAGGAGAAAGATACAGTTGGAATATAACCGGATTCACGGAATAACGCCGAAGACGGTAAAGAAGAGTAAGGAAGAGATTTTGAGGATTACAGAGGTGGCGGATGAGAGGATCCTAACGAAAGAAGAGGGCGATCTGGAAGATAAAATAGAGGAAATTTTGAGGGAAAAACCCAGAGCAAAGGCGGTCAAGGAGTTAAGGAAGCTTATGAATTTCTATGCGGAAAACCTGGAGTTTGAGAAGGCCATGGTGATAAGGGATAAGCTTAGGGAGCTGGGCGAGATTATATAATTACCTGTCCTTCCTACTCCAATCGTAAGGGATATCCCCGTGGGCTGGTCTTCTAAGCTCATCCGGATTTTTATGATCATAGGGCCGTGTTATAACGTTTATGACTATCGCCTCATCCAAGCCTATGTTTTTAAATCCGTGCCAGACCATAGGGGGGATTTTTACGAGAATCGGGTTGTGAATACCTATGTAAAATTCTTCAAATTGCCCGTATGTGGGACTTCCCTCCCTCTCATCGTAAAGGACGAGCTTTATCATACCGGAAATGCAGGTGATGTAATCCGTTTGGAACCTGTGGGCATGCCAAGCCTTAACCACACCCGGATATGCGGTGGTAAAATACACCTGCCCGAAACCCTCAAATATTTCGTCGTCAATTCTCAGGATCTCCGCAAGCCTTCCCCTATCATCCGCTATAACCTTTAGCTCCTTTACCTTCACCCCCTCTATCATTGGGGAATTTTAACGCGGACCACCTTATAATTCTCCCTATGCTTTGGCTGTTGGGTTATACAATAAACTTCAGCATAACGGATGCAATAACTGGGTACGGAATAAGGGCAACGCTGGTGATAAACGGGACGGTTTATAAAACAACGGAAAACGGTTTCGCAAATGTGGAACTACAGGAGGGAAATTACGAGATTTCGGTATCCGCATTGGGATACAGGGATCTAAGGACAAACCTAAAGGTGGATAAAAATACACCGAGGGAAATAAACTTTATGCTTATGCCCATGGAGATCCCTCAACCCCCAAAGGCAAAGGAGGGCTTTGCGGTTTGGTACGGATGGGTGGTTGATGCGGAGACGAGGACGCCCATTAGTGGAGTCTTGGTTGAAATAAGCACGCCTTATGGTAAGTTTTCCGCAAAAACGAACAATAATGGATACTATCAGGTGGAGTTCCCCGTGAAGGGTTCTGGGGAAAAGCCCCTCGAAGGGAAAGTTATCTTCTCAAAGAAAGGCTACAATTCTTATATTAAGGCTGGGGTTTTTATCCTTGAGGGTTCGCAGAGGATGAACGCCCAGCTTAAGAAGGGAAACTCAAAGGTTATAGAGGAGAAGAAGCATGGATTAAAGGAGGAGAAACAGTATTACGAGCCGGAAGAGGATAAAAAAAAATTTTCCAAACCCTCCGATGAGGATTACCAACTGTTTGCTCCCTTTCTTGCTCCCCCTTCCACTATAAGGGTCGGTAGATCATGCAGTTGTAGGACGTGCTCTTCCGTTAGCATCGTATCCCTTGAGACTTACGTTCAGCTTGGACTTGATGACGAATGGATCGCAAGCTGGGCCGCGCATTCCCTGAGGGCGGGGGCAATACCATACAGGTCTTACGGTGCCTGGTACGTTTTAAATCCAATAAGCTCCTCATATGATATTTGTGATAATACCTGTTGTCAGGTTTGGGATCCGAACGACAGTTACACCTCAACGATAAATGCTGCGAGATACACCTCAGGTATAATGCTTGAGAATTCGGGAAATATAGCAAGATCGGAATATTCTGCGGAGAACAACAATTGCGGATGCGGGGATGGGTATTCGGGTACGGGGTCAAGTTGGCCATGCGTACGTGATACCGTATGTTCGGGTAGAGCATGTTACGGGCACGGGAGGGGTATGTGCCAGTGGGGATCCTCAAGGTGGGCAAACAGGGGATTTACATGGAAGTGGATAAACGAGCATTACTATTCTCCGGGGGGTTATAGGATCTCAACTCCTATGAGGATCGTCTCGGTAAGCGCAACTCCCACGAATGTATGCATAGGCGACACCTTCAGGATAGACTTAAACGTTCAAAGCTACGCCGAGGATACCCACAACCAGATAATGATAGGGGCATCCTTGTACAACGGAACTTACATAAGCGACCCTCCGAGGGATATAAAGGTTTCCATCCCTCCCGGTTCCTCCACCAGAAGTAGGTATTTCGTCGTTCCACCCGGTACCTCGGCGGGGACTTACGATTTACTTGTTGCATTATGGTTTGATGTAAACGAGAATAACGCCATAAACTCGGGGGATCTTCTACTACATATGGTATCAAGGGCTTTTTATATAAACGTATGCGCAACGGATGTAAAGGAAAATATATCGGAAATTGAGGGGGGAAGTCTATCGGTTTATTCAGTTGATGGGAGAAGGGTGGAAAGACCTGAGAAACGGGGATTTTACTTCGTAGTTGATGGCAGGAAGATAAGGAAAGTTTTTAAGCGGTGAATAATTTCACAATATGTTCGGGGTATTTGGATAGGATCCTTTCCTTTTCTTGTTTCCAAGCTTTCCCAGTGAAAACCGAAATTTCCTTCTCAAATTTCCTGTATTGGGAAACTAAGGTATCAACAACTTCGTCTGGATATGGATCCTTTGGTAGGGAATAATTAAAAGCCTTCTCCGATGCCCTTCGGAATATAATTTCTCCGAGGAACCTTCGCGAAGAATTTACAAGTTCGGAAAAGAGGTTTGAGGTGATTTCCGTATCGGAGAATGTGTATTTAAATACAGGTTCCACCTCCGTTGATGGGTAAGTGCTTATGAGGTTCCCACGCAAAAATAAATTCGGGATATTTTCGGTGAAAGTTGGTGGAGACGAAAGTCCCAAAACCGTCAAAACCTCCCTCCCATCGGAAATTATCAAGATCTTGTTAAATCCCCTGCTCACTTCTACCGTCCCATTTATCGCTTTAACTCTCTTTGCATCCCAATGTCCAGCGGGCGAATCCGTTATATCCCTCAAACCGTATATAAATCCCGCCACCTTCTCCACTGGTTCAAACTCCAACAGATAAAACCTCCCGTACTTTCCCCTAAGGCTCCCAAGAATTTCCCCCGTTTTGCTTAAAGAACCGAAACTCCTGATTCCCCCAAGGAAACCCCTTTTGAATATCGCAATATAACCCTCATAAATTACTATGCCCGTAAATTGGGAAATTTCAAGCTTTTTCAACAGGTCAATAAAACTCCCGTCGAAGATATCAAGCGGGGGTTCGGGTATCTTTGGGGAAAGCTCTTCAAGGTATATTACCGAGAGGTCTATTTGGTGGTATTCAGGGACGCTACCTGTAAAGATCTCTATATCCCAAGAAAATCTATCGTAATTTTTTAG
>LBFQ01000014.1:2752-3704 GCA_000980735.1 Candidatus Caldipriscus sp. T1.2 | reverse complement strand
ACGCTACCAACCAAAATTGCGGTTGCCTTAATGCTATCAATGAAATCGGTAAAGTTTCCGGTCTTCCTCAATTGGGTGTGTGCCATAAGCCGGGTTCTGTACTAGGTGGTCATCTATCTTGAGTCGGGAGTTGCCCCCCGACTTCCATCGCGGCCTACCCGCGCCGCATTTCGGCGGGCCACCTTATCCCCTTTCGGGGTGCGGCGCTACTTGGCCTTGCTCCGGGCGGGAGGTTACCAGAGCGGGAAAACCCGCCGGGGGATTTTTACCCCCTCACCCCGCGTTACCGCGGAGCCGGTGGGCTCTTACCCCACCCTTTCACCCTTGCCTGGCTTACCGCCCTCGGCGGTCTCGTTTCTGTGGCCCTTACCGTGTGGGTTTCCCCACCCCGGGCATTACCCGGCGCCCCGCCCTTTGGAGCCCGGACTTTCCTCCCCATTTGGGGCGACCACCGGCACACACCCAAGATCAATATTTTAAACCCGTTTAAAATATCCGCCTATGCGTATAACCCTGAGCGTAATAAAGGCGGATGTGGGTGGATGGGTTGGGCACTCAAGTACCCATCCCAAGCTCTTAGAGGCTGCGGATAACGTATTGAGAGAAGCGAGGGACTCGGGACTGATAATAGACTACGTGGTTATGAGGGTGGGAGACGATATAAACCTAATAATGACCCACCAGAAGGGAAAGGACAGCGAGGAGATCCACGGCCTTGCTTGGAGGGCTTTCCAGAAGGCTACGGAGGTCGCAAAGGAGCTCAAACTTTACGGTGCGGGGCAGGATCTACTCTCGGATACCTTCAGCGGAAACGTTAAGGGTATGGGTCCGGGTGTAGCGGAAATGGAGTTTGAGGAAAGGCCATCCGAACCCGTTATAGTCTTTATGGCGGATAAAACATCACCTTCCGCATGGAATTTACCCCTATACGAGATGTTCGCGAATCCACAAA
>LBFQ01000014.1:0-2732 GCA_000980735.1 Candidatus Caldipriscus sp. T1.2 | reverse complement strand
TGCATGCCTGCAGGTCGACTCTAGAGGATCAGGTTTATAGGAAGAGCGATAACGAGATAGGTGCGGTTGCATCCACCCAAAGGCTCTCTTTAATAGCGGGTAGGTACGTCGGTAAGGATGACCCTGTTTTGATAGTTAGGGCTCAAAGTGGATTTCCAGCGGTTGGCGAGATCCTTGAACCTTTCTCAAAGCCCTTCTTCGTTGAGGGTTGGATGAGGGGATCCCACGTGGGTCCCCTTATGCCCGTACCCTTCCATCAGGCGAATCCCTCAAGGTTTGACGGTCCCCCAAGGGTGATAGCGGCGGGCTTCCAGATAGCCAACGGCAGGTTAATAGGACCCAGGGATATGTTTGATGATCCCGCCTTTGATAAGGCAAGGGAGGAAGCCAACATATTGGCGAACATCATGAGGAGGCAGGGGATATTTGAACCCCACAGGTTACCCGAGGAGGAGATGGAGTACACCAACTTACCCAAGATCCTACAAAAGCTCAGGAAGAAGAAGGGGTTTAAGGTCGAGGAGGAAGAGGTCAAGAAAGAAGGTATGGAGGTTGATTGATGATCTTTCACGGTTTTTGGATGATCCCATTTAACAACCCGGTGAGGGTTTCCTTTGACCCATCCGTTTCCTACGATGGTTTTTCCCTATATTCCGCCTATCAGAGATCCTTCAACCTAATTGATCAGGGTTTCTTGGGGTTCGGTTATAAGGGATTTTCCCTTTATGCGGAGGGAAGTTTTATAAATTTGCCAAGCGAAGATGAATTTTCGGGAACGTACGGGGAATTTTCCGCAAATTTTGGGTATTCCTTTTCGCCTGTTGAAGGAATGAGGTTGGGAGCATCCCTTTCTTATTACCAAATAAACAACCCGAGGCCCGATGTTGGAAATAGATCCTCCGTTGGTTTGAACCTTGGGGTATCCTTTAAGTTATATGAGTTTTGGAAGGTTGGGATCTTCGCAAAAAATTTAAATTCACCCGAAATTGGGGGCTTTCCCCTCCAAACCTTCGTAGGCTCTTATATCTCCTTCTCCCCAAGGGAAGATATAACCACCGCTCTGGGCGTATTAAAGGATCAATATGGTCCCGTGAATTACGGAATTGGGGGCGAATGGAAGATAGCGGAAATACTTAAAATTCTTGCATCCGTTAGGTACGACGGGAGGGTACCCTCTTACTTCGCCGGCCTCTCCTTAAATGTCAGGTACTTCCAGTTTATAAACCTTTTTCAGATCCACCCGGATTTACCAATCTCTTACCACGTTGGGCTTTCTTGGGCTAAATGATCACGGTCTCCTTGTAAGTTCCGTAAACCTTCTTTAGGGCATCCATTATTTCCCCTTCTGTGGCGTATGCTTTAACAGCATCCAATACGTAAGGGACGAGGTTTTTGTTTTCTTTCGCAGCTTCCACGAGCCTTTGGAGGGCCAAACGAACGCTTTCGTTATCCCTGCTTTCCTTCACCTTCCTTAAAAATTCCTTCTGCTCCTCCTCTATCTTGGGATCCACATAAAATTTTGGAACCTCCAAGGGTACATCTTCCTGATATGCGTTTATGCCAACCCAAATAAATTCCCCGCTTTCAACCCTCTTTTGGAACTCGTACGCCGCATCCGATATTTCCTTCTTGAAATATCCGATCTCTATTCCCTTCAGGATCCCGTCAAGGAACGAACCATTGCCAAGGTCCAAAATCTTATCGAAGTATTTGTAAGCCTCCTCTTCCATCTTGTCCGTAAGCCACTCCACGAAGTAAGAGCCAGCCAGAGGGTCTATGGTGTTTGCCACCCCTATTTCGTGCAATATCACCTGTTGGGTTCTAACCGCTATGGTTACCGCCTCCTCGGAGGGAAGCTGAAGGGCTTCGTCGTAAGAGTTCGTATGTAGGGATTGCGTTCCCCCGAGAACCGCAGCCAAGGCCTCAAAGGCGGTCCTAATTATATTCACTAAGGGTTGTTGGGCGGTTAGGGAGCAACCGGCGGTTTGGGTGTGGAACCTTAGCCTCCAGCTTTCCGGATTCTTTGCTTTGTACCTATATCTCATTTCCCTCGCCCAAATCCTCCTTGCCGCCCTAAACTTCGCAATCTCCTCAAAGAAGTCAAGGTGTGAGTTGAAGAAGAAGGAAAGCCTTGGAGCAAACTCATCAACATCCAAGCCCCTCCTTATGGCACTCTCAACGTACGCAAACCCATCCGCCAAAGTAAATGCGAGCTCTTGAACCGCCGTAGAACCCGCTTCCCTTATGTGATAACCCGAAATTGAAACTGGGTTAAATTTTGGCGTGAACCTTGAAGAAAACTCTATTATGTCCGTCACGAGCTTAACGGATGGCTCGGGTGGGAAGATCCATTCGTGTTGGGCATGGAACTCCTTAAGCATGTCGTTCTGCAAGGTACCCCTCAGCTTTTCAAAGGGAACCCCTTGCTTTTCCGCAAGGGCAAGGTAAAGGCTATATATGAAAATTGCGGGGGCGTTTATCGTGAAGGATACGGAAACCTCCCCAAGGTTTATACCATCAAATAGAATCTCAAAGTCCGCCAGGGTATCCACCGCAACGCCTTCCCTACCCACCTCCCCCTCCGCCATAGGGTGATCCGAATCGTAACCCATAAGCGTGGGCATATCAAAGGCGGTGGAAAGTCCAGTTTGACCAATGGATATTAGGTACTTAAACCTTTCGTTTGTATCCTTTGCCCTACCAAAACCCGCAAACTGCCTTATCGTCCAAGG
>LBFQ01000013.1:20222-26960 GCA_000980735.1 Candidatus Caldipriscus sp. T1.2 | reverse complement strand
CCTTCAAGGAGCTTATCATCCATAGAGATTATCTCCTCCTTGAAATCCTCGGTTAGGTTTTCCAAGTTGAAGGGCCTGCCGGGAGGGGCGAAGGGTTTGGTATCGGGTCCTGCAAGTTCCTGAAGGAATTTTAGGGTTTCTTGCCAATTTCCGCTTGAGTATTGTGTTATTACGAATGCGGAAGGTATATTGTACTTTTGGGTTGTGTGGAATATGCTCTCAACGGACGCATCCCATACGCTACCCGCCCTTACAAATATCATCACCGCGTCCGCCATAATTATCGCCCTTTGGCTTTGCGGTATAAACTCCACAAAGCCCGGAGTATCTATGAAGTAGAAGTGGTTATCCTTTTCTAAGTGGGAGAAAACCTTAACGGATGTGGTGGAGCCCCTCTCCTGTTCGTCGGGTTCAAAATCCAAGAACTTGGTTTCCGGTTTTGGGATACGTTTTGCCATATATAGTATATTCGCCAAAACAAAGGTTTTGCCAGATAGAGGTTGTCCCGCAAAAGCCACCGCTTTTACTTTCATAGATTTTATTCTACGGTTGCAAGTAGCCTTTTATCCCGTAAATTTCCCTCAAAGTTTCCACAAAATCCTTTTTCCCCTCCTCTATGATATCCATCTCCTCCTCAAGTTTTCTCGTAAATTCCTCGCTCACGAATTCCCCAAATTTCCCACTCAAGAACTTATAAACCACTATACCCATCTTTGTGGGAAATAGGTACCCCTTCTTTTCAACCACATAACCCCT
This sequence comes from Candidatus Caldipriscus sp. T1.2, assembly GCA_000980735.1. Classification (GTDB taxonomy): domain Bacteria; phylum Hydrothermota; class Hydrothermia; order LBFQ01; family LBFQ01; genus Caldipriscus. Next base: position 26,204 of record LBFQ01000013.1, on the reverse strand, counting down.
TTCAAGGAGGGTTTTAACTATTTGGGCGTAGGTGGATGGCCTTCCAAGCCCCCTTCTCTTCATCTCCTGTATCAAGGTCCCCTGAGTGTAAGGTTGAACCTTGGGAACCTTTAGGAAATTAACGCCCTTCACCTGCAATTCCCCATCCCAAACCCTTATATTCGGAAAGACGAGGTTATACCCATCCTGCAAAATTTCCCTCACCACTTCCTCAACATAAGCGAAACCGTTATACAATACTATAATTTCTGCCGATTTAACCTTTGCGGGTCTCATTTGGGAAGCCAAAAATCTGTTGAAGATTAGGGAATATATCCTTAGGGTATTCTTTGGGTCTTCGAACTCAACGTTTCCCAGGCTCATCATAAGCCTAAGCTCGTCGGGCCTTATTGGTCTTGTGGGCCTTATACACTCGTGGGCTCCCCCTTCTCCCCAGCTCCTTGGATAAAACATTTCCTCCCCAAAATCCTTCGCTATTATAGGTTTTGCAACGAAGTATTTACCGAATTCGGAAACCCGAGTGGAATCCGTCCTATGGTACGTAATAAAACCCTTTTCAAAGAGCTCCTGAAGGATCTCCATGGTTTTGTCGGCAGGTAGGCGGGAGTCTTGTAGGATAGTATCCGTGGTGTAGGGTGGTGGTGGGCCCTTCTCCTCCTCCCACTCCTTCCCCCACATAACCCTTATTTTCTCCGGTTCCCTCTGCATCTCGTATGCTAAGGCTTTATCCTCAACCAAAAATGCTATCTCCCTTCCCCCAAGGTCCAGAACAACCTTATCTATCTTTTTCTTAAACTCTTCGTTCCTCTCTATTATCCAACCCAAAACTGGCGTTTGCACTCTACCTGCGGAAAGATCCTTCTTGTTGAAAACCCTCCAAAGTATCTGAGATAAAGTAAATCCCACCCACCTATCCGCTATCCTCCTCGTAATTTGAGCCTTCACCCTGTTAATATTAAACTCCCTCATTTCCCTTAAGGCCTCAACGAATGCCCTGGGAGTTACCTCGTGGAATTCCGCCCTATATATCCTTCTATTAAACGGGGATATGAGGGCGTATATGTCGTAAGCGATCTTTTCCCCTTCGGCGTCAGGATCCGTAGCGATAAAGACTTCATCCACCTCGTACGCAACACTCCTCAAAGCCTGAACGGTAGAAATTTTATCCAATATCTCCCCATCCCCACAAACTTTCCTCAAATATTCAATTTCCGTATGCTGCTCCCCTGTTTTCTTACACCTTTTTATTGTATCGTAAATTCCCAAAAATTTTCCGTTTTCCTCCAAAACCCCAAAAAACCCACCCTCCGTTTTTAAGTCAAGTATATGTCCCAAGGATGCGGTTATGGATAGGACCCTGTCCCCCAATGGGATATCGTAAAATACCGCCCCTTTAACGATCCTCGTTTGGGGTTTTCCAAAGAAACCCGCTATGGTCCTCGCCTTGTTAGGAGATTCAACCACAACAAGCGTAGTTTTAAATATATCACCTCCGCCCCCTTTCCCCTCCCTAAACCTTCTCCTATCCTCATCTATCTCCCTTAATATCTCCTCCAAGTTAAGGCTCTCAAATTCCTTAATTTCAACTTCAAAAGTGTGGAAGTAGTAAATCAACCTCTTTTCAAGACTCCTTAGGGCTTTCTTATCCCAATATAGGATAAGGCTTAAACCCCTCGTGAGACCCCCTGCGACCAACCTAGATGTTCTACCACTTGCCTGTATGTAAGTAGCCGCGTCTGCTACCGTCACATAAAGCTCCTCATTTATCCTCTCAAGGGAAACCTCGTCGGATTCGTTTATCTTATTTATAAAGCTCTCGTCCGAAAACTTTGAAGAGATAAAGTTATAAGCTTCCAAGACCCTATCCTTAATTTTTGGATAATTTTCAATGTCCTTTATCGCCCTGTACTTTGAAAGGATCCTTATATAATTCCCCGCCTTAATCTTCTCCTCACTTTCAAGGATGGGATAAACCGAAACAAGGAGGTTATAAACTGAGGAAGGGTTTATTTCCGTCTTTACGGGAAAGACAAACTTTGGAACATCAAGGAAAATAGCGTACCTTATCACTCCAGGCAGGTCTATCCCCCTGACCAAGGGATTCCCTATGTTCGCCAACCCAATTGCCACATCAAAGTCCCCTTTCTCCATTTCCTTATAAAGGTTTGACGGTGAAAGCTCTAAGTAATTTAAAACCTTGAAACCCTCATTTTTTAGATAGTTTGAAACCTCCTCAACCTTCTCCCTGCCGTACCTTGCGGAAACAAAAAGGAGACCACCTTTCCCAAGCTTTTTTATCAAAGTGGGAAGCTGAGCTATGGCATTATCCATACTCTCAACCCACTTTACGCTATCAACCACTTTCCTGACCGTACTTACCGCCCTCTGTATATCAAAACCCAACAGGTTTTTGAAAAGGATCACCCTCTTTGTTTTGGGTTTTAGTGTGGCGGATGAAATTATTAGGACGGTTTTCCCCTCCCTTTCCCTTATCTTTTCAAGCTCCTTTAAATCCTCCTCGGTTTTCCTCTCCTTAAGGGCTAAGGAAATTTCCCTTTCGGAAAACCCAAGAAGTTTAAATATACCCTCAATGTTCTTTGAGCTTTTAAGGAAGGAATCCGTGTCATCCACGAAGATAAAGGTGAAGGGGATTTTACTTAAAACCTCAAGGTTCTTGTGGAGAAAGATGTTTGTACCAAGTAGTATATCAAAATCCCCGCTTTCAAGAATTTCCTTGTCTTTTTTTCTACCCTTATATACCAAAACCTTCCTTTCAATCCCCAGCTTTTCCAAAAAATGCCTTATCCTTTCGTAAGCCTGTTCCGACAAAACCCGCGTCGGGAAGATCAGTAAGGATTTCTTCGCCAATATTGAGGCGACCAAGCCAAAGGTGGTTTTACCAACGCCGGTAGGGGCTACTATTGCAAAAGATCTTTTCATTAAGTACCTTTTTGCCCACGTTCTCTGGAGGGACCAGGGTTCAAAACCCACGCATTTTTCAAAAACCTCGGAAAATTCCCTTAGATTTTCCTCTATTTCACATATCTCCCTCAAAAATCCACTTTTCTTTAAATTTTCGCAAACCCCCCCGTCCTCCGACAAACACCTTTCGCATGGCAAACCCAATATCGACCTACGATCCGTTATGGGACCTCCACAGTTTGGGCAACCGCTGTATATCAGAAAAAGGCTACCTATCTCTGTATTCGTACTCATAAACCTCGTATTCTAAATGGATCTCTTTCCATTTGAAGAAGGATGTATTCCCCAAGACTACGTAAAATTTCCCCGACTCTTGGGCGGTGAATTTAAATTCCGTATTTATCTGGGAAAAAAGCTTTATCTTCGCCTTTACGTCATCAAGGGGCAAACTCTCCTCAAAGATCCTCTCAAATTCCTTAAAGTCTTCCTCCGACAAAACAAAGATAAAGCTTATATCGTCTCCCTTAATTATCCGGGCAAAGCCCCTAAAGTGCTGTCCCTTCGAAATGTTGAACTCGTGATATACATAACTTTGGGGTTGAATCTTGAAGGTGGAGGAAAAACTTTCTATTACGTTTTTTACCCCACCTTCCTCCTCAACCGATGCGCAGGAAAGAAATAGGGGAATAAGAAAGAGCCTTCTCATTTATTGCGGTTTAGTTTCTTCCTTATTACCTTCCACATCCTCCCTCAAAGCCTCTTAAACTCCTTATGGCGTTTCCCATCCCCTTCGCAAGTTCGGGTAGCTTGGAAGGTCCAAAGAGGATGAGGATTATAAGCAGGATTATTAATACCTCCGCAAATCCAAGATTAAACATAGACGACAATTTTAAGGCAGAAAGTAGCTTTTGTATCCCGAAAGATGTCCCAAAAACTTTTTTGGGATAAGCCTATAATTTAGTCCCATAATTAAGCCAAGAACCCTAAGGAAATCCTCAAGGATGGCGTAAGGGATCCAAAATGGGGCATTTTCCGAAAGGTACTCCATTTGCTCCAAGATGAACCTTAATGTGTCCCCTCTTCCCCCATATTTTTTTAACCACGGGTTTTCAGCATAAAAAACTCCTATGGAAAAGTACCTTTGGAAAAGTTTAAAGGGTGGATAATCGTGGGCGTGGAAAACCTTCGCTTCCGCGTTGTACATAACCTTATAACCCCTTAAAACCAGCATAGCACAAGCCAAGAGATCCTCGGATAAGATCACCCTCCTAAAACCCCCTATCTCCAAAAGGGCGCTTTTTAAATACGCGGAGCATACGTTTGAGTTTGAAAAGGTTTTTAGGCCGTATTTCGGTATATCTTCCGCGCTCCTAATTTCCGACTTGGGTGGATAGGAAAATAATCTAAAGAATACCTCTGGGGGCTTTGTTCCCGGAGGGGGTATGTGCCGGGCGTACGATAGTACTACCTTTCCCTCCTCTATGGGTTTTATGAGGACCTCCAAGGTCTTATCGTTTTCGGGTAGGGCGTCCTGCGAGAAGAAAACCACTATATCCCCCTTTGAAATCTCAACTCCCAAATTCCTCGTTAATCCGTGATTAAACTCCTCCTCCCTTATTGAAACAAACACATCAGCATAACGTTTAGCGATCTCGGGCGTTTTGTCCCTTGAAGAGCTGTCTATCACTATGATTTCCGGTTTTACGGTTTGCGCCCTGAGGGATTCAAGGAGATCCTTTATGTACCTCTCCCCGTTTTTTGTGGGTATTACTACGGAAACCCCCATTTAGTCCTCAAAACCCTAAAATTCCTATCCGTGAATACGTGCGTCGTGTATCCCTCCGCTATCTTCTCCTCCCCCCTAAATACCTCATAGTAAAACCTGAATTTAACCCCCATCCTCTCAAACCTAACGGAAATTTCCAGCTCGTCCCCAAAGCGGGCGGGCTTTATGTATTTAACATAAGATTCAATCACAACAACTAAAATCCCTTCCCTTTCCATCTCGTGATAAGGTCTTCCAACACTTTCCATAAAGGCGGTTCTTGCTTCCTCAAAGTAAATTATATAGTTTGAGTGATGAACAATACCCATCTGATCTGTCTCGGCGTACCTAACCTTTATTTTGTGCCTGAAGTTCTTGGGAGATCCTTCCATTTATCTTCGCCCCTTCCTCAACTACAAGGATCTTGCACTCAATATCCCCGATAAATTTAGCCCCAGCCTTAAATTCCACCCTTTCACCCGTAATTTTCTCCGTATTTATCTCCCCCTGAGAAATTAAACTTCCAACCTTTATATTCTTTGCCTTTATTTTCCCGGACTTTCCCAAAAATACCTCACCCTTTATTTCCATTTCTTCACACTCAATCTCCCCTTCAACCACCGCGCTACGGGTCAACAAAAATATTTCCAAAAAACCTTGCCCCTTTCCCCAAGTAAAGTTCCGTACTTGAGAAATCCTTCTTCTTCCCAAACATTAGAGCTTACCCCCTAGCGCGAATATAACGCTTTGCGCGATATCAGCAAGTTTGGAAACTATTTGGGAGTTTTCAATGTGGAACCTGATTTCGTGGATCTTCATAAGGGCTAAGGCTATTATTCCGACAAACAGGGAAGATTCAAGGAGGGCAAAGAGCGAACCGCCTATGGGGTCAAAGGGTCCTAGGGAGAAGTTAAGCTTAAAAAGCTGGGCTATGAACTGTATTCCCTGATGCACTATGATGAAAATTATCACAAAGGTAACCGCGTATCTAAGATTTTCATCAAAAATGAACGTTAAATAATGGGTAAAATTTGGGGCTAAATTTGAGGCAATTACGACACCCGCAAGGAGGGCGACGAGGGCCCAAAGCTGGGTTCCCGTTTTTGATCTAAATCCCTGAAAGACAGAAAAACCTATAAAAACCAAGGCGATTATGTCAATTATTTCAGTTATTCCCATATGGGAATTATAACCTTGTAAATTTATCCGCTATGTTCATCTTCCTGTCAATATACTCAATCTTTGCGGATGTCTCATTTAAGAGGTTTTCACAGAGGTTCTTTAATTCCCTGAGG
>LBFQ01000013.1:9845-20202 GCA_000980735.1 Candidatus Caldipriscus sp. T1.2 | reverse complement strand
CCTTAACGCTGTACAAACCCTTAATCTGGTTCACCACAAGCTGGGAGTCCATATAAATCTTTGCGCCCAAAATCCTGTTCTCCTTAAGCCACCTTAGGGCCTTTAGTAGGGCGTTGTATTCCGCTTCGTTGTTCGTTCCATACCCTATTTCACCAAATTCCTTGTAAATCTCCCTTCCATTCAACCTAACAACAAAGGCGTATTTCATAACCCCCGGGTTTCCCTTTGATCCCCCATCAACGAAAACCTCGTAATTCGAACCCCCAACGTACAAACCGTTAACCGTTATGTAATCTATTACACCCTCCGCGGTTAAACCCTTTATGCTCAACCCCTCTTTTAATCTCCCCCTTATCTCCGAAGAGGATATCTCTATTAACCTATGCTTTACCAAAATTGGGTTAAAAAGCCTTTTTATTTCTTCCGGGATATTTATGTCCCCCCTTGCAAGGACCAAGAATTTTGCGAGGTTTGGAAGTTCAAGGTAATTTTTCCAACTTTTTATTTCCGCCATCTGATCGGCCCCTAGTATAAAATAAATCTCCCCAAACTTAAATTTCTCCCTATAAGCCCTCAGAACATGGTATGTGTAAGATGGTGAAATTCCCAATTCTCCTTCGAAAGTGTCCACCCTTAATCCCCTCTCCCCACCTATTAAGATCTCCACCATTCTAACCCTGTGAAAGTAAGAAGCCAAAACCTCCTTGTGCGGGGGATGATAATTTACCAAGAACCTAACCTCATCCAATATTCCTTTTTCCACAAGATCCCTGGCAAGGAGGAGATGCCCAAAGTGAGGAGGGTCAAACCTCCCGCCGAAAAGACCTATCCTCATTGGGAGTTTAAAAGCGCCTTTACGGAATCCACCCTCGGGTCATTTGGGTAAAGTCTTAAAAATTCTTCAAGGTACAACCTCCAAGATCTATCAACCTTCAGCTTCCTATAAACATCCGCTTCAAGCAAGAGTTTTGTAGCCTTTTTGTAAAGGATCTCTGATATTACTTTATTCGCGGAATCGGAGAATATCCCCATTCCCTTGAGTCTCTGGGCGTAATATAGTCCCATATCAATCTCGGATATGTCAAGGTAGAGATTCTTGTATTTCTCGTTATAAGCCCTTGCGAGGTACAAAAGGGCGCTTGCCTTAAGGGTATCCCCCAAACCCGTATAATTTTCCAAAAGCGTCCTGAATTCCAAGATCGCCTGATCGTAATCTTTAAGTTTGAAGTAAGATAGGGAGATGTAGTATTGGCTTTTGTTCGCAAGATCTCCATAACCGGTGACGTATAAAACCTCCTTAAATTTCTTTATTGCCTCGTTATATTTCCCCCTCTCAAATAGTTCAATCCCCGCCTTAAAGGATTCTTCGGGAATAACTATGTTTATTTTCTCGCCCCTTCTGAATGTTGAGCAGGAGAGCAGTAGTGCAAATAGTACAAAATATCTCCTCACAAGGTCGGGAATTTTAAAGTTGCATTTACCCCATTAAAATACCCAACCTATGAAGGTAAAATTTCCAACCATTGGCAAGATTTCACCCGAATTTTTTGACAATTATATATTTCCGAGGCTTGGGGCAAAAAGGGAGGAGGTCATCGTACCTCCCCAGCATGGAGTAGATACGGGGTCGTAAGGATCGGGAACGGAAAGGTGATGATCCTAACTACCGACCCGGTGTATATCCTACCCGCTTACGGTTGGGAGAGGGCGGCGTGGTTCGCTTGGCACATATTGGCTTCCGATGTTACAACTTCCGGCTTCCCACCCGCGTACATCTCCGTAGATTTCAACCTTCCAATGAGTATAACCGAGGAGGAGTTTGAATAATTTGGAGGGTTTGGGACGAGGAAAGTAAGAAGTACGGAGCTATGGTGGTCGCGGGGCACACCGCCAGATATCCCGGAACGGATTACCCAATGGTGGGAGGAGCGACCTCATATCCATAGGGGACGAGGACAAGTTTTTAACGCCAAAGATGGCCCAACCCGGGGATGCATTGATAATTACCAAAGGACCCGCGGTGGAAACCGTTGGAATTTTTGCAAACTTGTTCCCGAATTACATAGCGGAAAATCTCGGGAGCGAGATAGCGGAGAAGGGTAGGGAATTATTTTATAAAATGAGCACGGTTGATGATGCCTTAACAGCGGTTTCGGTTGGATATAGGGAAGAGGGGGTTAGGGCTATGCATGATGCAACGGAGTGCGGTATATTGGGGGGAGTTTATGAGATGGCTCAAGCTTCAAACGTAGGGGTGATCCTTTACAAGGACAAAATACCCGTTTATGAAGGTGTCCTTGAAATTTGCAAACTTTTCAACATTGAACCTTATTCCGCGATAAGCGAGGGAACCCTAATAATTTCTGCGGTTGGAGATAAGGCGGATGAGGTCGTAAGGAGACTTAGGGAAAAGGGGATACCGGCGGAGATAGTGGGGGAGCTTTTACCGAGGGAAAAGGGTATGTGGCTGGTGGATAAGGATGGGCAAAGGCCCCTTGAGCATCCGAGGGTGGATCCCTTCTGGTCCGCGATAGACGAAGCTATAAGGAGGGGTCTCTCCTGAAAGAAATAATCCTCGCCTTCTTAACGGGTTTTATAACCGGGGCTATTTTTGCATTGCTTAAACTTCCGGTTCCCGCACCTCAAACTTTGGCTGGGATTATGGGGATAGTTGGACTATTTTTGGGATATGTTGTGGTGAAGATGTTCTTGAAATAAAAAAAGGGGGGCTTTCGCCCCCCTCCCTTTTATCTTACTATAACCTTCCGCGTCCTATTTGAAACCACAAAATAAATCCCCTTCCTGTTCGGGACGAACTTCCCGACGTACCTACCGTCTGCGGTATAAACCCTAACCTCGCCGGATGTTATCTCTTTGGAAGCCTCGCTTATTGAAGTGATCGCAACTTTGTGATATAAGTTCCTAAATGCGGTATCCAAGGCGGGAAAACCAAACATATAGTACCTTATCCTCTCGCTGTCAAGGTGTTCCTCCACCTTCCCGAAGGTCTCGTTGAACTTAAAGCGGTAATAGTCCCAAATCACGATGGAATCTATGTTGTAAAAGGACGAAAGTAGGGAGCTCCAAGCCGCGTACCTCAAAGGGGATATAGTTATAAAGTAGCTAGACCCGGATATGTTCGCAACCCTAGCCGTTGAAGATTTAACCCAGAAGGAGTCTACTCTACTGTCCCCGTCAATGTCACCTATTGGATATCTCGTGTTCAGCCTTATTAGGCAGGTGTCCACTGCTTCCCAGTTATTTCCAAGCGAGGGGTTGTACTTCATAACTATAAGCCCATCTTCCCCGTAAAGGTCATCGTAGCCCTGACGGAAGTATATGAAACCTGTATCGGTTTGGGGACCGGTGGAGTCCGTATTCATAAAGCGTTGGTAGTTCGCCCCGGGAAGGGAGCTGGAGAAGGTGCAGTAAGGGAAGTCAGTAGGTCCTATGGTTCCCACGAGGAATACGCTATCCCTTTCGGTTCCGTTTCCGTATAGGATACCCGTTATCGTGTAGTCCCAGTATCTACCTTCCACTACGCCGAGCCAGTCGAGGGAGAAGGGCTTGTAGGATGTCCTTACTTGGGGGGTATTTATACTACCCCTCCATATCCCATACATAGGCGCAACAGGTAAGGATATTAACCACATCATACTTTGGATATTATAAGGGTGATTATTTGACTATAACTTTCCTCCTTTTGTTGCCCGATATTACAAAATATATTCCCCTCCTGTTCGGTAAGGATTTCCCGACGTACCTACCGTCCGCCGAATAAACTCTAACCTCGCCGGATGTTATTTCTTTGGAAGCCTCGCTTATTGAAGTGGTCGCAACTTTATGATATGAGTTCCTAAATGAATAACAAAACACAGTTCAAAAGATAAATGGTGGGAGTTCTTCCAGAGTATCTTATGTGGTCCAATATTTGAGATGCCAAAACTCTCTAAAGTCCAAGTTCCTTTTCCAAATTTTTCATACCATTTTTGTTTTTAAAACAAATAAACTTGACTTTTTTCAAAAACCTTTATTCTTTTTTGAGCAAGTTCTACATATTCCGGGACTATCTCGTATCCTACATAAAATCTTTTTGATTTTAACGCTGCAATTGCTGTTTGACCGCTTCCCATAAATGGATCCAATACCACTTCACCTTCAAAAGTGTAGAGCTGAATTAATCTATATGGTAGTTCAACAGGAAAAGGAGCTGGATGACCTATTTCTTTTGCAGATACTGCCGGAAATGTCCATACACTTTTTGTGAATTCAAGAAACTCCTCACGGGAAATAGTGCTTTTCCTGCCGAATGGGTTTTGCCTTGTGAATGTATCTTTTGAGAAAACAAGAATATATTCATGCTGATCTCTTAAAGTCGGATTTTTTGCCGAAAGCCAAGAACCCCAGGCGGTTGATGGACTCCCCCCACCTGCTTTGTTCCATATAATTTCTCCTCTCATCAAAAAGCCAAGATCAAGCATATCTTGTATTATGTAAGCGTGTAAGGGTAAGTAGGGTTTTCTCCCAAGATTTGCAATATTGATGCACAATCTTCCACCAGGCACAAGAACTCTTTTTACCTCACGGAAAACCCTTTTTAAAAATTCTCTGTATTCATTTAGGTCAAGGTCTTCATCGTATTCTTTGCCTACATTGTAAGGGGGAGATGTCACAACTAAATGAACACTGTTTGAAGGAAGTTCGCTCATATCTTCACTTGATTTGCAGAAAATTTTATTTAGAAATTCATCTGGTATTTTGTTCTCAACGTACTCAACCGATTTTTCTTTTGGAAGATCTTGGAATAACTTGCGAGAATAAAAAGCTGATGAATCATGATTTACTCTACCTGGCGATCCAAAAGAGCTTGTTTTCGTTCTTATTCTTCTGCCCATATTTCAACCCACCTCCGATATGGCTTGTAAATTATATCATCTCCGATTTTTGGTTTTTTCCAAAAAAATCATACTTGGATATTATAAGGGTGAATTACCTGACTATAACTTTCCTCCTTTTGTTGCCCGATATTACAAAATATATTCCCCTCCTGTTCGGTACGGATTTCCCAACGTACCTACCGTCCGCGGTATAAACCCCCTTCTCCCCCAATTCAACATCCCTTATTTCCTCGCTTATTGCGGTGGTTATAACCTTATGGTAAAGATCCCTGACGGGAACCTCAAAGGGTGTCCCCATCCGGTAATATTTCCACCTTTGGCTATCAAGGTGCTCCTCAACCTTTCCGAAATAGGGCACAAACTTGAACCTATAATACTCCCATACAATAATTGAGTCAAAAAACGAAGATAGTGATGTGAGTTTTATCCCGTACCTTAAGGGAGAGATAGAAACCTCATAAACCCCACCAGATATGTTCTCCACCCTCGCCCTTGAAGGCCTAGCCCAGATCGTATCAAAGGATCCATCACCGTCTATATCCCCAACGGGTATTTTGATATTTATTGGGAAAAAACACGTATCCCAAGCTTCCCAATTATCCCCAACAGCCGGATTATATTTCATTATCATAAGCCTGCCTGTTGAGTATATGTTGTCGGTTCTTAAATACAAAAATGCGGTGTCGGTTGATGAGCCAAAGGAAGAACTTACCCCCACCCTAAAACTCGCCCAAGGTACAAATCCCCAAAATACGCACCTTCCTATGAGACCCGGAACGTTTATTACCGAAAATACGCTATCCCTCTCCGAACCGCTCCCGTACATTATCCCACTTAGGGTATAATCCCAGTATGCACCATTTGAAATACCCAACCATCCAATCATATATAAATTCTAACGCCGAATTCTCCCCCTTTATAATACCCGCACATGGAGAGACAGATACTTTATGCTGTTTTATTCGTCGCCCTCACCTTACCCTTCGTTTTCCCAAATATCCCCTTTAAAACCCCGGAACCATCCCCCGAAATAAAGCATGCTTACGAGTTTGTTGAGAACCTCCCTCAAGGTTGTAGGGTGATATTCTCAATAGATTATGGCCCATCATCTATGCCCGAAACTCATCCTATGGTTATGGCGATGGCACGCCAGCTCTTCAGGAAGGATTGCAAAATAGCGGTTATGACCCTTTGGAGGTTTGAGGGGATCCTTATGGGGAACGATGCGATGAATACCGTTTCCAGGCAGATGGGTAAGGAATATGGGAAGGATTGGGTAATGTTGGGATTTAGGCCTGGGATCTCGGCGGTTTTAACAAACATAGGGGTGGATTTCAAGTCCGTCTTTGGCTCGGATGTAAAGGGAACACCAATAACGGAAATAGAGTTTTTGAAGGATGTTAAGACGGTCAAGGATTTTGATCTTGTTGTGGATTTTGCCGCGGGGGCAACCGCCGATTCCTGGATCCAGATAACTGGAGCCAGATACGGAGTTCCCATTATAGTGGGTTCCACCGCGGTTATAGCTCCAGGGCTTTACCCTTATTGGCAGGCGGGGCAGATAAAGGGTTTGATAGGTGGCCTTAGGGGGGCGGCGGATTACGAAAAGTTAGTAAATACGAAGGGTTTGGCGACCATAGGGATGATGTCCCAAACCTTCGGGCATTGGGTAATTTTGTTCTTTATACTTTTGGGAAACATTTTTTACTTCTTTGGAAGGAGGTTTAGAAAATGATAAGCGTACTCGTTGCTTCCGGCTTCCGCTTGGCTTTTGGAACCCCCTCCTTCGGAGTGGGGGGTGTGAATTACACCCTAGTTGGCGACTGGTCGGCGGTCTTCTGGAACCCATCCCTCCTCGCGGATCAGCGCAACTCTTTCTCATTTGATCTTTTTAACTTCTACGGAACCTCAACTTACCAGATGAACACGAACATAGCAGGATACGATGGAGCATACCCGAGATTGAAGGATAATCTGGCATACAACCAGAAAGGCTTGATAAATATACCCTCCGCTGGATTTACAAGGTACGGGGATTTATTTACTTGGGCTTTTGGGATCTTCATACCATTCGGTATGGGAACTTCTTGGGACCTTTACGATCCGCCTATAAACTTTTATAACTCTTATGATCCGAACTGGAAAAAACCTGAATACCCGAAGATAGACTGGGAATCGGATGTAAAAACCGTGGCGACTTGGTTCGGTTTTGGAAAGGAGTTTGGGATGTTTAGGTGGGGTTTAGCGGGAGGTCCGGTTGTGGGTAAGATATATGTGAGGAAGGTGACCTTGCAGGATCCCGCTGAGATAAATCCTAGCGCCGCGGGACTTCCCATAGAGTACAGGCTCTGGCCCATTGACACGAGAATAGAGGGTAGGGGGTATTCCCTTGGAGGAAGCTTTGGACTTACAGCATTTTTCGGTGAGATCTTCAGGTTCGCTATAACGGGTAGGGCATACACTCCCATGAAGTTAGATGGTGTCATAAAGCTTCAGCTTTTCACCCCGAGGAACGATTACATAGCGGAAAACGCTCCCGAAGCTGCCACCTTAGTAAGCGGTTATATCTTTAAGGGGGATGGAACGGGAAAGACATCCTTACCTCTACCGCCGGACTTGGGTATAGGTTTCTCGGTTAGGCCCGTAAAGGCTTTCGCCCTTCAGTTCGGATTCAATTACGTCTTCTGGAGGGTCCTGGATAAAGTCGTTATGAACATGGAGGACCTTGTGATCCTTTTCAATCAAATAAGTTCCGATACCCTTTATTTCCACTGGAAGGATACTTACGAGGTAGGGGCCGGTGTGGAGATTTATCTTGGTGAGAAGTTTATTTTCAGGACGGGCTTTGCTTACGATCAATCCCCAATACCCGATTCCACCTTTAACCCACTCATACCCGATCTGGGCAAGAGGGTAGGGGTGGCGGGGGGTTTCGGCTATAATCTATCCGATTACATCACCATTAACTTCGCGTATACCTATACCTTTGCACCCGACAGGGAGATAAAACCCGAACCTTCATATTCCTATAATTCCCATTATTTGCCCGGTAAATACACCTTCAATGCCCACATCGTGAATTTCGGAATAGTTTATAGGTGGTAATATATTATGAGCCCTCCCAGGATCATAAAGAGTATCCCTATAAGGTTTGCACTCTCACCCAAGAAAATTATCCCCCAAAGGGAGGAAAATAAAACGTTCAGCCTCTTTATGCTTATCACATAAGGGACGGGAATGAGGGAAATTGCGATCATTTGAAAGAGGGTGGATAGGGTATCCGCCAAGGATAAGTAAAGGAAGGGGAAGTTAAAGGACATCCTAAGCTTTAAGAATAACAAACCCAATACCCCCAAACCTAGGCTCATGGAGAAGGACCAAAAGATTGGGGAAGACGAACTAACCCCCATCTTATCAAGGTTAGCTGTAATGCTCCATATGAGGACCACGATGAGAATATAAACGCTTCCCCTTTCCTTGAAGATCGCCTTAATTGGCTCAAGCAAACTTACCCTGATCTTTGAAATATTTAAAATATACGAACCCGTAAAAACCATAAAAACCCCCAAAATCCCCATGCCCGAAAGCTCCTCCCCCAACATAACCCTTGATGTGAAAAGAAGCAGGACGGGGGAGAAGCTAAGCATGGGAAGGGAAAGGGATAATGGAGAAACCTTTATGGCGGAAAAATACAAGTAAAATGCGAAAAAATTTAGAAAAAGGTTTATTGGATAAACCAATAAAAATGTACGATAGTCGGAAATTTGGGGGTGAAGCACTGCAAAGGGAAAGAGGAATAAGGATGCCAAAATCTTCATGTTGGTCATAAGGAGAAGGGGGCTGTAATCCCTTAAGATACCCTTTGAGTATATATCCTTGAAGGATTCCAAAATGGCAACGAGTAGCGAAAGGAGGAAACCCAAGTTCCCAATTCTACGACCGTAAAATATTATCTATGCGATATTTACTCTTTCTCCTTTTGATGGTTGCATGCGGAGGAAAAACGGATTTAAGCGGGAGATGGAGGACGGGTTTCGGAACCTTAAACCTTACGCAAAAGGGGGATTCCCTATTTGGGGAGTTTGAAGGGGGAGGAAAGTTTGAAGGTTTTATAAGAAATGATACGGTTTATTTCAGGATATCGGAAGCTTCGTTTACTTCCTACACCCTTACGGGTTTTGGTTTGATAAAGGATAAGAACAATATAAAGGGGAAGGTTGGGGAGGAGGGGAGCAAGACGTTTGATGGCACTTTTTATATGATGAAATTGAGATGAAGAGGCTGGGCTATTGCGTTGGGATCTTAAAACCTGACGAGGTAATATTTACGAGCGAAGAGCCGGTTTCTTTGGGCGAGTTCGTGATAATAGAATCTGAGGAGATTAATGGGGAGAAGGTGAAGATATTGGGGATAGTCACATCCGTTGAGAGATTGGACACATTCCTTGATAAGGATAGTTATCATCCCGAGGTCTACGAGAAGATAACGAACTTACATAGGAGCCCTGGAATATTTAGGGCTACCGTATCAATTAGGGGATTGCTTGAAAAAGACCTGAATTTGCAGAATTTGAGATTTCCGCCCAGGCCCGGTTCGCGGGTTTTTAGGCCGGATGAAAAGACTCTTAAGGATATATTCTCACAAGGGAACAGTAAATCCCACATAAAGATCGGGACACTTTTGGGTCATAAGGATGTTGAGGTTTCCGTGGATCTTAACCAGATAGTATCAAGGCATTTGGCGGTTTTGGCGATAACCGGTGGAGGTAAATCCAACGCGGTATCCGTAATACTTGAGGAGATAGCGAAGAAGAGGGGGACGGTTATAGTGTTTGATGTGCATGGGGAGTACGAAAGTGCGGAGTACGTTGATGAGAAGGGGAAAAATGTGGTTAACGTTATAGATGTTAAAATAAACCTTAAGGATCTCTCCGCGGACGAGATTGCGACATTGTGCGGTATAGATTTTGAAAGGAGTAGTAGGCAATACTTTGTGATACAAAAGTTAGTGGAATGCGTAAGTAAAAAGAGGAAGAAATTTTTAAACATACCCGGTAACGGGATATTAGATACCTTTGAGGATTTGGAGGATTCCGGGAAGGCATTCATAGACGAGCTAATAGAGACGGTGGAGAATATGATATATGCCAAGAGCAGGAAAAAGAAGGAGGGGGAGGAGGAATACGGTGATTTTGAGGGGATAATTCCGGGGGAGTGCGGTTTTTATCATGCGGTTCAGAAGGAGGAGCTTCAGGGGGTTTATATAAGGCTTGAGAACCTTAGGAGGAAACTGGGGAAAAGGATTGACGATAAGGCAAAGTCGGTTGTGGATAGCATAAAAGTCGGTTTTATAAACGTCCTTAATATGAAGAGCTTGGATTACGATGTGATGGATGTTATAGTTTCCCACACATTATACAAACTCCTTTCGGAGAGAAAAAAGAGCGTGCATGGGGATAG
>LBFQ01000013.1:1453-9476 GCA_000980735.1 Candidatus Caldipriscus sp. T1.2 | reverse complement strand
GTGGTTGTGGTTATAGAGGAGGCGCATATATTCGCGCCTTACGGGGGCTCAACGAGGACCAAGGATGCCCTATCCAAGGTAGCGAGGGAGGCGAGGAAGTTCGGACTTGGCGTGATTTTGGTTAGCCAGAGGCCGAAGGGTTTGGATCCAGACATACTTTCCCAGATGAACAACTGGGTGATATTGAGGATCGTGGAGCCTGAGGATCAGAAACATATACAGAGGGCATCGGAAACTTTAAGCGGGGACCTCTTGAATTACCTATCTGCGTTGAATCCTGGGGAAGCGGTTTTGTTGGGACCCTTCGTAAAGATACCGTTATTGGTGAAATTTAGGAAGTCGGAAGCGAAGAAGGCGGGAGGGGATATATCCGCGGTGGATGAATGGGAAAGGTGGAGGCTGAATTTAGGGTCCTAGCGATAGATTACGGGAAGAGGAGGGTTGGGTTTGCGATTAGCGACCCATCTGGAAAGGTTGCCTTTCCCCTTGAAACCCTTGACCTCAAAAAGGAGGATATATTCTCACACATAGGGAAGATCTACTCGGAAAAACCTTTCAGGAAGGTGGTATTGGGAAAACCCCCAAGAAAGGAACTTTTGTTTGATGTTTATTTTTTGGCTTGCTTCCTTAAGGTGAGGTACAAGTCCGAGGTCATTTTTTGGGATGAGGAGTATACCTCAAAAGAGGCGGAGGAGATGTTGAAGGGTATGGGGATAAAGATAAGCAAGAAGAATAAGCACCTCATAGATAGTCTTTCTGCTTACATAATCCTTCGGGAGTACTTGGGTTATGGACCACCGTTATAATCTCCTTCCTATGGTACTTGTACTGTTTTCCTCAATTTGTGAGTTCAAAATTAAGACGGTTCCAAGCGCGTACATAAGGGGGGAGAGTTTTTCAACTTACGCGGATACAAAGGGTGAAGCGATGGTCAAGGGTAGGGAAGGGGAGAGGGTGAGGATAAGCGCGGTGGGGTACGAACCGAAGGAATTCGTCATAACATGCCAGGATGTAGAGGTTTATTTGGAAGAGAGGCCTTACAAAATCTCGGAGATCCTCGTGGAATCCGAACCTGTAAGGTACGTGGAGAGGACCAAAACCGTTGAACAGATAAAGGAATTGGAAGTTCAAAATCCTTATGCTAAGCCCGAGGAGGCATTAAATGTACCAGGTGTGGTATTCGAGGGGAAGGATGTGGCGGGTTCCGTTCCGGCAATAAGGGGTTTGGCGAGGTTTAGGACCGCGGTTTATCTGGAAAATATGAGGGTCTCCACGGAGAGGGAGATAGGTCCCTCGCTTTTTTACGCGGTTCCAGACTTGTTGGAAAGGGCGGAGGTGATCAAGGGGGGTTCAACCGTTTTCGGTTCGGATGCGGTCGGGGGTTCAGTACTATATTTCCTGAAGGGAACGAGATCGCCAAACGAATTTAAACTTTCTTACAACTCAAACAACGGGCTTTTGGGTGGATACGTAGGTTATAAACCCATAAGGGGTATTTACTTTGGTTTTGGTGGATATAATGCCAACAACTACTACTTCCCGGATACCATAAAAGGAAACGGTTTTTACAGTCCCGATCTAACTCAGGCGAAAAACTCCTCTTACAGGAAGTACGCCACCCTTATTTCCGCGGAATATGGGGGGATAAGTCTGAGCTTGGTTTCCTTCCTCGCCAGGGACCTTTACAGGAGCTTTAAAACAACCGACATAAACTATCTCCCCGAGATTAATGAGCACTTCGCCCTTATTGGATGGAAGAATTTTGAATTGGGCTTTCACAATTACGGAACCATAAGTAGGAGGGTAAGGGTTTCCGATGTTAGGGAGATAAGGAGGTTTGGGAACGACTTTTCTTTGAGGACATTTGCGGATCTCTTCGGGATTATGGTGGGGTTTGATTACTTCGGTAGGTGGAACGTAAGGTCCGAGGTTTATAGGAACGGGGAGTTTAAGTATTACGAGCTTAAAAATGCTACATCCCACGAATATGGAACATTCGCTTTGTGGAACAGGAATTTTGAGAAATTGGAAGTTTCCGTGGGGGCGAGGTTGGGGCTTTACTCAAACTCCGGGAGCAAGGAAATAAGGGTTTTCCCGACGGGACACCTTGGGGCGGTTTACGGATTGGGGGATTGGTATATCAGGGGTAACATAATAGGTTCTTACAGGTTTCCAAGCTTCCTTGAGACCCATGCATATTCGCAAAGGCCCAGGGGTTTCATAGAGGGAAACCCAAACCTTCTACCCGAAAAGGGTATGACCTTAGAGGGTGCATTTGGTTCAAGGAACTTTGAGGTGGTTGCCTTCGGCATTTTCGTAAAGGACTTCATAGAGATGTACAGGAAAGGGGTTATGGATGGCGATACAATTTACTCTTACAAGAACCTACCCGAAATTGCCCAAATATTCGGTTTGGAGGGTAAGGCACAACTAACAATCTCAAAATTCTACATAAACCCATCCATCACCTTACTTGAGGGTAGATCCGGAGGGGAGAAGATCTCAAATATAACCCCACCCAGAATTTCGTTGAGGTTGGGGTATTTGGGGGAATTTTCACCTTACCTGAACCTTTTCTATCAGGCGAAAGCTTCCGAAGTTGCGCATATAGAGGAGAGAAAGCCCGAATTCCTTATAGTAGATATTGGCGTGAGATTTCGCAAGGGGAGGTGGAGTTTGAATTTGGGTGTGCACAACCTGAACAACGCGGTAGCGTATAAAACCTTGGATCCGGCGCAGATACCTCAACCGGGAAGATCCCTGTTTGCTAATTTAAGGTACTCCTTCTAAAGGGAGAAAACCTTCCTCCAGGTTGAGATCGTTAGTAGCTCAAATAATGTTAGGTATGTAAAGCCTTTACCTTTCAGGTTTTCGTTTAATACGAACTCAACGAAGTGTTGGGGTAAAAGCTCGGAAATTAGAGGATCACTTTTTATTTCCCAAACCTTTTCCCTCAAAACTCCGGATATCCAACCCTTAACGGGCGCTCCAAAACCCGCTTTCTTTCTTTTTATTATCACCTCGGGCAGAATTCCCCTTAAGGCTTCTTTAAGGATCTTTTTCCCAGAAGACGGACTAACCTTCAATTTTGATGGGGTTTTCAGGGAAAGTTCCAAAAGTTTGTTGCTCAACATTGGGACCCTTATCTCCAAGCCGAAAGCCATGGAGGTTTTATCCGTGTAAAGTAAATTGTGCTCGGGTAAGAAATATTTTATGTCAAAAAGCATGCAGGAGTTGAGCTTATCCCCCTTTGGAAAATCCTTCAATAGATAATTGAAAACCTCGGGAAACCCAAGGTAGTAAGACATCCAAACTAAGTACCTTATAGGGAAGGGATAGGATAGGGCACCCTTGAATTTGTTTATATCCCTCGCGATCCTTCCGAGCCTCCCCCTTGAGAAGGGTAAATTTGGCAAAAATCTTAAAATTGGAAACTTCTCCGCCAAGAGAATGGCTCTATACCTAGGATATCCCCCCCAAAGCTCATCCCCCCCCGTTCCCGCAAGCGCCACCTTCAAACCCATACCCCTTGCCCCCCTTGATAGTAGATAGTTTGATATTGAGGCGCCATCCCCTATAGGCTCCTCAAGATGATAAACTACACTTTCAAACTCCCCCTCCCTAAACTCAACCTCCACAGGATATATTTTGTGCCCGAATTTATCCGCAACTTCCTTTGCATATTCGTACTCCTGAAAGAATATATCCCTTTTGATATCCTTTTCCTTGAAGATGAGGGAGAAGGCCCTTAGGGGTTTTTCGGTTAGCGCCGCTATAGCGGAAGAATCTATCCCACCGCTTAAAAATATTCCAACCTCAACATCCGAAATTAAATGTTTCTTAACGCTCTCCTTTAGAGCTTCCAATATTTCTTCCTTTTCAACCTTTCCTTCGTCAATGCTTGGGGTGAAAAATGGGAAAATTTTTACCTCACCATCCTCGTATATTAAAACGTTTCCTGGTGGTAGCTTGTATATACCCTCAAAGGCGGTAAGGGGATATGGACACCAAAGGAATGTGATGTGGAATTTTAAACCTTCAAGGTTTGGGGATTTTTTTGTAAACGGCAAGTTCAATAAGGGTTTTATTTCGGATGAGAAGGCGAAGTTCTTTCCTACCTTAGTCCAATACAGGGGTTTTATTCCGAACCTATCCCGGGCGAGAAGAAGTTTTTTTCCATCCCAGAATGCAAAGGCGAACATCCCATCAAACATCCTTATCCCCTCAACACCAAAAACCTTAAGGGTTTTAAATACGACCTCAGTATCCGACCTGCTTTTAAAATTTTCCCCCCTCTCCTCCAAAAGCTTCCTTATCTCAAGGAAATTATAAACCTCCCCGTTGTAAATCAAAACCTTCCCTTCTTCAACCCAAGGCTGTTTTCCACCCTCAAGGTCTATTATTGATAACCTACAGTGCCCCAAGAATATCCCATTATCCCTCCAAGATCCCCTATCATCCGGACCCCTGTGGGATAAGAGGTTTAAAATTTCTTCCTCCTTTCCCGAACTTTCACCCAATACACCGAATATCCCGCACATTAGAGGCTATCCCCAAATATTTCACCGATGAAAATCCATTTAAAGGCGGTATCAGGCAACTCTTTAAACCTTGCAACAAAGATCCATTCGTCATACCAACTTCTGTACTTAAAGTCATCCCTGGGGGGATATTTTGTCAAGAACTTTGAGATTTCAACAGGGAAAAAGGTGTCAACTTCTCCGTTTTTAATGGCTAAAAGCTTGGGGAATGATCTTGCGGCAGGTATAAATTTTACGAACACATAAACGTGCCAGAAGTTGCCGAACTTAGCGATCTCCTTCTTTTCAACCTCAAATCTGGGCTCCGTAAAAATCAATTTCCCCAAAATCTCCCCAACATTCCTTTCCCCCTTAAGAACCGTTATTTTATAAACCCTCTCCCCGAAATAGCTAAAAGTGTCGCTCACCAAAAAAGCCTTCTTAAACTTTCTCTGCTTATCCAATGTCAAAGCCAAAACATCCGCATAAATATTAATCTTCCTCCCACCAACCTCAAGGATCATCCTTTTTGGAAAGAGTATGGTGGGAATATAAGCTTCCTCCCGTATATAATCCGCCGGAATAAAACCAACCACCCTAAAGCTTCCCCCATCCTTCACCACGAAGAGATCCACATTTAATGGCTCTTTTTGAGGGAAACAGGAAAGGAGGAGAAGAAAGGGTAAAATCTTTCTCAATTAACGGATCTCCAGAAGGATAGGCCAATTGCAATAAGCGTAAGAGCGTAATGCATGGAGACCATAGTGGGGCTTAATAGACTATAAACTGAGAGGAGACCGAAGGTTATAATGAGCAAGATTAAGAAGAACAATAGGGCGTTAATTTTCCTGTTCTCCTTGTCAAAAAGGGAAAGGAGAGCGAAAATGAGTATAAAAAATCCAAAGAGCCTGTGGCTTAAATGAAGCAACACATCTCCGTCCCATTGTACGTTTAAGCATAGGAATAGGTCTTGACCGCAAGCAAAACCCGCGTTTGCCTTTCTTACGGAAGTCCCAAGTAATACTTGTAAGAATAGAAGGGTAAATATCCAGAAGGTGGATGAACGGAAGTTTATGGAAAAGGAACGGGAGTTAAACTTTTTTAGTATAAAGAGGGCTAAAACGAAGGTTGAAAGTCCCAAAAATGCGTGCGTTATTGAAACCCAAAAAGGCATCTTAAGTATTACGGTCAAACCACCGACAAATATCTGAACGAAAACTACAAGGGCCAAAAGCCAACCCGCCCTTGAAAGGAAGCTTCCCCTAAAATCCTTGTGAGTTATGAATGCGGTGGAAAAAACGAAAACGGAGGTTATGGCGGCTATCACCCTATGTATATACTCCAAGAGAGCCCCCACCTGTTCCGGGGGTAAAAAGCTTCCGTAACATAATGGCCAGTCGGGGCATCCGAGGCATGCACCATAAGCCGCCACCGCGCTCCCAAAAACCAGCAAAACATAAGACAAAATAACCGTCAGTAGGATAACTCCCTTCTTCATCGGAACCTTTTATTATACAACGGTATAATTCCCATCTATGGCTTTAAGGAACTTTAGGGAGAATTTTAAGTTTATAGTTTGGATCGTTGCGATTGCCTTTATAGCTTGGTTGGTGTTTGAGATAGGCGCGGGTATTTTGAATTTTACGAACCCAAAGCCCTGGGAGCGGGGAATAGTAGCGGAGGTGGGAAACTACAAGATCTCATCGGAATACTATGAGTATTTGGTTCAGGCGGAGATACAGGAAACTTTAAGGGTTAGGGGGGTTGAGTTCTTGCCCCCAGAGGAGGAGGAAAGCATAAGGGAGGCGGTTTTTTATAGGATGGTGGATAACATAAGGTGGAAGAAGCTTGCGGAAAAGCTGGGAATAAAGCTCTCAGATAAGGCCATACTCACCCTAGTTATGCTCTTACCTCCTCCGGAACTTATGAGGGATACCAACTTCTTTAGGGATGGGAATTTTAACTACCAACTTTATTTGCAGGTTTTAAACGATAAAAGGTACGCCCCACTTTTCTCCGCTTACGAGGCGAGGCTTAAGGAAGAGGTACCTCTGGATCTTGCGAGATTCCTGATATCAAAGATTCCCCTACCTTCAAAGGAATACCTTTGGAAGAAATACACCTTTGAGAACACCAAATACGGGTTTGATTTCTTGAATATAGTTTATGCGAGGATAAGTGACGATAAGGTAAAAAAACCCTCTGAGGATGAGCTTAAAAGGTATTTTGAGAAGAATAAAGAGAAGTTCAAGCAACCCCCTTCCGCCGATATTTACATCCTAAGGGTTGAAAAATCCCCATCGAAAGAGGATTCCTTGCAGGCAAAAGAGCTTATCTTAAGGGCTAAGAAGGAAGCGGAGAGGGATTGGAACGGTGCGGTTAAAACTTACTCCGAGGACCTGAGAACTAAGGATTTAGGGGGAAATCTTGGTTGGCTTTATGTTTTAGTTTTACCGGAAAACGTCAGAAACGACATTGAAAAATCGGATACGGGGGCGATTTTGGGACCGTACGATGTTCCAGGGGGTTATAATATAGTCAAGGTTTTGGAGAAGAACAAGAAGGGGGACAGTGTTAATTTATCGCACATTTTCGTATCAATAAAGACATCCTATCAGACAAAGCAAAAGCTGAGGGATACCCTCTTGAAATTCTTGGATCTGGCTAAAAAGAGGGGATTTAGGGAGGCGGCGAAGGAGCTGGGGTTTAAACTGGATAGTACGGGAGAATTCAAGCTAAGTTTGGGTTTTATACCTTTCATAGGTCCAGATAGAAGCCTTATAAATTTTATAAGGAAGGGTAAGAAGGGAGATATTTCGGGCATAATATACAAACCCGAATATTATGCGGTAATTCAGATAATTGGAAAGAAGGAGGGGGGAATTCCGAAATTTGAGGAGGTTAGGAGGGAGGTGGAGAGGGCATACATCCTTGAGGAGAAAAGAAAGATTGCGGAGGCTATAGCGAGGGATGTAATTGAGAGGATAAAGAGGGGGGAAAGTCCAGACAGCATAAGGGCAAAATATCCGGAAGTTTATTTAGGTTCCGCGGATAGCGCCAATTTTAACACCTTTGTTCCGGGTGTGGCGAATAGGGAGGTGTTCTTCAGGGCTTTGGCTATTTCAAAAGAGAAAGAGTGGAGCGGACCCTTTGACTATAAGGATGGGCTTTACTATATCTTCAAGAAGTACGAATTAAAACCCGATAGGGCAGATTTCGAAAAGAGGGTACAACAGCTTATTTTACAGAACCAACAGATGGAAGCCTTTGAGATCCTAAGCAACCTCCAGCGCGACCTTGAAGACCTTATGCCCTTAAAGGACTACAGGGGGTATCTGTACTGATGGAATTTGAGAGAATCAAAAAACTGGCGGAGGAAATAGAGAATGGGAAATTTGAAGAATTGGACCTGAGGGGATACATAGAAAATACCATACTTAAGCCTGAGGCAACACCCAAGGAGGTTGAAGAATTCTGTAGGAGGAGCGCGGAATACGGCTTTT
>LBFQ01000013.1:0-1226 GCA_000980735.1 Candidatus Caldipriscus sp. T1.2 | reverse complement strand
AGGTGATAGCTTGTAAGATCTCGGAAAACGCGGGGGCAAAATTTGTAAAAACTTCAACGGGTTTCCTCGGAGGTGGCGCCACAATATACGATGTTCTCCTTATGAAAAGCGCATGTTCTTTGGAAGTTAAGGCATCCGGTGGAATTAGGGAAAAGGATTTTGCGATAAAACTTATTAAGGCAGGTGCCACGAGGTTGGGGACATCGAGGGGTTTCAATTTATTGTGAAATACACCGCAATTTTCACATTAATCTTAGCCCTCTATCTCTTGAGCTTCTCTTTCGTTTCCAAGGAGCTGATATTACCCTCCCTAACGTTCTCCATAAGGGGGCTCCTTTTCTTTCCCATCTTTTTCCTTATCTCAAGGATCTTAAAATTGGACTACCCAAAAAGGAACCTTTTCTTACCCCTTGAGGTGGCCCTGGCTTTCTCAATTTTGGCGAACCTTGCAAGCATAGGAAGTCCCCCATTCTTCGCGGTTATGTTCCTCGTTCAAGTTATAGCCCTTCCCTTTGCTTTGATTCTCACCGCATATGAGTTTTACAGGGAAGGACTCATTCTGAGCTTTCTCCTATCTTTCATAATATGGTTTGGGATAATTTCCATCCTTTAACAGCGGTAAAATCCCTGCTATGAGGATAGGCGTAATAGGAGGTTCCGGCTTTTACACTATAGAGGGTTTTGATATCCTTGACAGGAGGCACATAAAGAGGACACCTTGGGGTGAGCCTTCGGCGGATTACATAATAGCAGGGAAGGATGGGCATGAGTTCGTCTTCCTCGCCAGGCACGGAAATAACCACGGGATACCACCCCATAAGATAAACTACAGGGCAAACATTTGGGGATTTAGGTTGCTGGAGGTTGATAGGATATTTGCAATATCGGCGGTGGGGACCATAGATCCGAACATTGAAATAGGGAGCATAGTGATACCGGATCAGCTCATAGATTTCACAAGAACGAGGGGAAACATCTCCTTCTATGACGGGATATTTACGCCGAATGGGGAATTCGAGCATCCCGCTTTGGGAATGGATAGGGTTTATAAGGCTTTGTCGGAAAAGAAGGTGGTACACGTTGATGTGAGCGAACCTTTTTGCCCGCAGGGTAGGAAGGTAGCGTATGAGGTGCTTTCAAGGAGGGGATTAAAGGTTATACCGAAGGGGACATATATAGCCACGGAAGGTCCAAGGCTTGAAACTTCCGCCGAAATCAAAGCTTTC
>LBFQ01000012.1:11728-13057 GCA_000980735.1 Candidatus Caldipriscus sp. T1.2 | reverse complement strand
AAGAGGAAGCGTCTTATGAAATACCTCAAGAGGACGGATTATAGGAGCTACGTTAGGGTTTTGAAGGAGCTGGGGTTGAGGGATGTAAAGTAGTATGGATAATTACTCGCTTAAGATAGGGGACAGAACTCTAACTTTATACATAGCTAACGATCTGGTTTTGCAATCATCGGGGGCGGTCATAGCCCAAATGGGTGATACCATGGTCCTCGCGGCGGTGACCTACAAAAGGGCAGATCCAAAAAACAAAAGGGATTTTCTCCCCCTACTCGTGGAATATAGGGAAGAAGCTTACGCTGCCGGAAAGATCCCTGGGGGTTTCTTCAGGAGGGAAGGAAAACCTAGGGATAAGGAAATTGTTTACGGCAGGGCCATAGATAGATCCCTAAGGCCCCTATTCCCAAAGGGTATGACGGATGAAATTGAGATTGAGGTCTTCCTAATATCTTACGATATGGAGTTTGAAGGGAACTTCTTGGGAGCTATAGCCGCAAGCGCCGCCTTAACCATATCCGAGGTTCCATTCAACGGACCTATAGGGGTTATGAGGATAACTTATAAAGATGGGAATTTTATACCCTTTGCGACTAACAAGGAGGTGGAGGAGGCGGGGTTTGATCTGGTAGTTGCGGGAACTTATGGAAAGTTCCACATGATAGAATTTGGGGGGAGGGAGGTTCCCGAAGATCTCATACTTTCCGCCCTTGAATACGCGATACCGAACATTGAACTTATGATAAACCTTCAGGAGGAGCTTAGGGAGAAATACGGAAAGGAGAAGTTTGAACCTACTAAGCTCATCTATCCCGAGGGACTTTACGAGGATGTTATAAGCTTGGCTAAGGATAGGGTTTTAGACGCCCTATTGACCCCCAGTGAAGGGGGAGAGGAACGAGGCTTTGGATAACCTAAAGAAGGAGATAATCTCCCAGCTCTTGGAGAAGTATCCGGGGATGGAGGTTGAGATCGGGGATATATTGTATAACTACGAGGCGGAGGTGATGAGAAATTACATTCTGGAAAACAATAAAAGGATAGACGGGAGGGATTTAAATCAAATAAGGCCCCTTTATGCGGAGGTGGGGCTTCTGCCGAGGGTGCATGGGAGCGCAATATTCAAGAGGGGTGAGACGGTAGCCTTGGTTTCAACAACGTTGGGAACCAAGGAGGATGTCCAAATAATGACGGAGCTAGATGTTGAGGATATTAAAAGGTTTATGCTTCACTATAACTTCCCACCCATGTCCACGGGAGAAGTTAAACCTTTAAGGGGACCATCAAGGAGGGAGATAGGGGGATCCTCTAGAGTCGACCTGCAGGCATGCAAGC
>LBFQ01000012.1:0-11279 GCA_000980735.1 Candidatus Caldipriscus sp. T1.2 | reverse complement strand
ACATAGATGACAAGACGGGGAAGGTGTTTATTTATGGGGAAAAATGGGAGGATGTGGAGAAGGCGAAGAGGATGATCAACGAGGTCGCTCAGGAACTTGAAGTTGGAAAGGTATATCTCGGCGAAGTTTATAGGATAGAGAAGTATGGGGTTTTTGTTAGGATAGGGAAGAAGGAGGCGCTTTTGCATATATCCGAGTTTGACGTGAATCCGGTAAAGGACCTTAGTCAGGTTGTAAAAATTGGGGATAAGCTCCTCGTTAAGGTGATAGAAATTGACGAGTTGGGTAGGGTGAAGGTTTCAAGGAAGCAGGCAATGGTGGGAGGGGTGGAAAGGTTAAAAGGTTGATATGGGATTTTTCCTCGGAAGGAGGGGGATCTTCCAACCCCTCCTTATCTCCATAACCGTTTTACTCTTTTCTTCCCTTGTAGGGTACGATTTCCCCATAAGCTTTACCCTTTCCACTTTATTCTCATCAATATTCTCCTCCTCAAACACCGTAAGGGCTTTTTGGGAAGATATGGCTATAAACAGGGTGATCCTTATGTACGGTAGGGAAGGGGGATTTCTTATCCCTTATCTCCTTACTGTGGTTGTCTCCCTTATAGTAAACTTTTCCACCCTCCTGCTTTCGTTTTTGATATACAACTTTTTCGGTTTTAGGGAAATATTGGGGGTTTTGGTTTGGACGTTTTCATCGGGCGCTTTAACCTCCACCATTTCCATTATAGGGGAGATGGCTAGGGTAAATTTGGAGTTCTTTTCCGCCATCCTTCTTATACCCTTGCTCCTTGGGATCTATGGTTTCTTAAGCTCAGAAAACCCCTGGATATTCTTTTTTCTTATGCTCGTTATGGGTCTCTTCTACCTCTCCTTTGCATATTTACTTTCGGATATATTCTTTGAGGTATGAATTTAAAGCTCGTTTTGAGCTTTGATGGAACAAACTTTTACGGATGGCAATATCAACCCAACAAAAGGACGGTATCGGGTGAAATAATGAACGTTCTTAAAAACTTCGTTGATGGGGAATTTAAACTTATAGGTTGCGGTAGGACGGATGCGGGGGTTCATGCGATAAACTTCGTGGCAAATTTAAAGTTTGATGGGAAATTGAGAGTTCCGATGGAGAAATTGAGGGAAAAGATGAACGCCCTTTTACCCGGTGATGTGTTTTTAAAGGATATTTCTGTGGTAGATGAAAATTTCCACGCCAGGTATTCCGCAAAATCAAAAATCTACAGGTATATCTTCACAACGAAATACGACCCCCTTATGAGGTTCAGGGCATTTTACATAAAGGGGGATTTGGATGTTGATTTAATAAACGGGTTTTTGAAGGTTTTCTTGGGAAGGCATAACTTTGGGGGTTTATCCGCCGACGAGAGGGAAAACAAATTTTGCACAATATTTTCTATGCACATCTCAAGGGTGGGAAGGTTTTATTACCTTGATGTTGAGGGTGATAGGTTTTTGAGGAAGATGGTTAGGTTTCTTGCGGGGACAGTTTTAAAGTTCCACGAAGGTAAAATAAGCAAGGATGAAATTTTAAATTCCCTTAAAAGTGGGCAAAGGGTTAAAGTTGAACCCTTACCCCCCTATGGTTTATACTTGCTTGATGTTAGATATTAGTCCCGCTCTATAACCGCCAAGATCTGACCCTTGTTTACGCTCACACCCGGAGAAACGTAAACGCTTTTAACCACCCCATCTATCCTCGATTTAAGCTGAGTCCTCATCTTCATCGCCTCTATCGTTATTACGGTTTCCCCCTTTTTTACCCTTTCCCCAGCCTTCTTATTCACCTCAACAACGAGCGAGGGCATAGGGGACTTTATATGCTGGACGTTTGAAGATATTGAAGAGGATAGGTCTTTGGGTAGGGATTTTAGGACGGAAAATTCAGCATAAACAAGGGGCGTTTCTATTATGCGGTTCTTCAACCTAAAAATTACGGGTTTATCCTCCAAAAACGCTAATACTACCCCATTTCCCAGCTCAAAGAACCTTACGTTCTCCTCTTTCGGATCCACCTCGTGGATTTTCCCACCGAGCAACACCCACCTTTTCATACCTTCGGAAGGTTTATTCCCCTTTGCCCCTGATATTTACCCTTCCTATCCGCGTAGCTTATTCTACAAACTTCATCCGCTTCTAAAAATATAAGCTGGGCTATACCCTCAAAGGAGTATATCTTTGCGGGTAGGGGAGTGGTGTTTGAGATCTCTATGGTTAGATGTCCCTCCCATTCGGGCTCAAGGGGAGTAATATTTACGATTATACCGCAACGGGCGTATGTGGATTTACCCAAGCAAATACCTATTACGTTTCTTGGAATCCTAAAGTACTCCACGCTCCTTGCGAGGCAGAAGGAATTGGGAGGTATTATGCAGTACTCTCCCTTGTGATAAACGAAAGACCTCTCGTCAAAGTTCTTTGGATCAACGACGGTTGTGTATATGTTGGTGAAAATGTAGTACTCATCCGCCACCCTTATATCGTACCCGTAAGAGGATAATCCATAAGAGATTTTCCCTTCCCTAATTAGGGTGGGTTCAAAGGGTTCTATCATCCCGTATTCTTTTGCCATCTTTTCTATCCAGGAATCCGACTTAACCATCCTGATATTTTAAGTTCGTAAAATATACAGGAGGCTCCCCACCAAACTCTTGGCATCCCTTATCTCTCCCCTCTCAATACTCCTCAAAATTTCCTCCCTACTTAAGCTCAGAACTTCTATATCCTCGTCCTCATCCAAATTCCCACCCAAGAATTTTAACTTCCTTGCGAAGAAAAGGTGCATATATTCCGTTGAATAACCGGGCGCAAGGTAAAATTCCGCAACCTTTTCCCAATCCTCCGCAATATAACCCGTCTCCTCCAAAAGCTCCCTCCTTGCGCACTCAAGGGGATCTTCCCCTTCCTCCAAGGTTCCCGCGGGAAGCTCAAGGATATAATCCCCAACCGAAAATCTAAACTGCCTCTCAAAAATAACCTTCCCATCCTCAAGGATCGGGACTATAACCACCGCCCCGGGATGCCTCACCAACTGCCTCCTAAAAACCTTACCCCCTTTTTCGTACTCCAAAACCACAAAATCCATAAACTTACCCTTATATACAACCTCCTCCCTCAAAACCTTCATGCGGATATTCTACAGTAAAATATCCCCTTGCTCTTTTTCCTTGCCATCACCGAAGATAGCATTTTAAGGGTTTTTGAGAGGAAGATTGACGATGAATTAAAAAAAGCCGAAAATTTAATAAAGGACATTTACCTTTTCCCAAAGGGGTACTTGTTTCCAAGGCTCTATCTGTTTTATGACAACATCGATATTTCCCCAATACCCACATTTAGGGTGCAATATGCGGATACGGTAAATTTTAGGCTCGTTGATAGGGAGATAGAGTTGGGATATCCCACATTTAGGAGGTGGGGTTTTGGGGTTTTCTGGAACCCCTTGAATCCAAAAATTATATTTTCCGTCATCTCCGCAAAAACCCTTAAAGATTTTGAGGTTTCAAGAATGAGGATTTTAAAGGAGAACCTTATGAACAACTTAAGGATATACTTAAGGATCCTCCAGAACCTTGATAGTTTGATAATTTTATCGGATAGTCTTATATATTTGGGGGAAAGTTTGGTTGAAAGGCTTGATACTTTAGGAAAATTGGGGAGATTGGGGGAGGATAAGGTTTTATTTGTAAAAGCGGAGATCTCAAGGGCGAGGGGGTTTAGGGAGGAGATCTTGAGATTTAGAAACATGCTGAAGGATTCCCTCGAAGGTTTTTTGAAGATAAATCTGGAAAATTTGAAAATCGGGGAGGACTTCACACCAAAGTGTTTGGATGTTCCGGATAGCCTGAAAATAAAGGCGATGTATTATAGGAGATTGGGGGAATCCTTGTGGTGGTTCCCTAAGTTGTATATTTTCGGTGAGGTTTGGAGTGGAAACGTAAAGACACCCTCAACGGTGGCGGGATTTAGGATAACGGTAGAATTTGACGAGAGCGGAAGATTGAAAGCAAAAGCAATATCATCCGCGGTTGAGATGGAAAGGATAATGGGGGAAATAAGTAAGAGCAAGGTTGATATTGACCTTCCCATTCTCTCCGATCTATCCGCCTATAAAAACCTCCTTGAGGTTTCTTGGAAATATTACCAAATGGGCACTATAAGCTTTGCGGAATACTTTAAGGTTTATGCAGACTTCTTTAGGATAAGGACGGATAACATAAAAAATAGGGTGAAGAATTTAAGCAAGGGATTGTGCGAGGTAAATTACCAATACGAGAAGGGCGGAGAATATTAATGTGATAATTAGAGTTTTTAAACTTAGGGGATTCACACCGCTTACTTTTTTGAATAAATAGAGCCTAAGAAAGGTTATAAAAACCGCCGAGATCGGGAAGGACGAGGCGACTCCCAAAATTCCAAAAGGTTTAATGAGAATTATAGCAAGCAATATATCCAAAATCGTATAACTTACGCTTATTAAAAAAACCATATCCGACCTTCCGAAAGACTGCAAGGCAGCCTGCCAGATCCCTGAGAGGGAATTTAAAAAATACCCAAGGATCATAACCGCCAGGACAATATTGCCACCTTCGTATCCCCTCCCTAGAATTTTCAAGGCGAATATCCCCAAGATTGATGATAGAATCGAAAAGACCCCCATAATGAGTACGACCTTATATGTGATCCCCCTGAGCTTAAGAGCGGTATTTAAAGTTCCGAACTTCCCAAAATCCTTACTCATCTCAATGAAAAGGACGTTTGAGATGGCAACCTCAAGGATGAATACACCGCTTGAGATCAAGGAGGAAGCCTTAAATATCCCACCCAAAGATGCCCCCAAAGATGCCCCAACTATCACGGGTTTTATACTATTTTGGAAGAGGGAAAGCCAGTACTTCAACCATATGGGGAAGGAGTACCTAAACCAAGCTTTGAATTCGTATATTCTCTTCCCAGGCAGGTTTTCTTTAAGGATCCCGAAAGTGGCAAATAGATTCCCCAAGAAATTTACTAAGTACTTTATGTTAATAGAATTTACCGCAACAAAAACCTTTGAGGGATAAATCGGAAGGAAGAGGAGAAGAAAAATAGCCCTTGAAATTGTGGGAATTAGTATGTCGCTTATTGAAACTTCCCTAAATTTACCAAAGCCATATAGGACGGATGCCAGATAAAGGGATAGTGCCAAGAATGGAACGCCTAAGGAGTAAAGCCTTATCGCATAAGCATAATTGGGATCCTTTAGGAAAAAAGAGGATATATTTTCTGCGAAAACCAGAAAAACCCCGAACAGTACGAACCCAAAGATTAAAAAGTACATCAAGGAGAAAAAGAGTAAGCCGGAGATCTTCTCCCTTTCACCCTTTCCCCTATACTCCGCTAAAAACCTTTGGGTAGAGTTTGTAAGCAGGGATAAAACGCCCAAGGAAATTAGGTTTATAAGATCCGATGGGATGCTGTATATTCCAAATTCCCCCGGCTCCATGTGGTAAATTAGGTAAAGTCCCAAGAGGGAATTTATCAAAAAGGAAAATCCCTGTCCCAAAAATAGGTTTAATACGCTTTTTGCGGTTTTCCCTATTTGCAGTTTACGTATCCCTTCCAGGCCTCAAAGATCTCCCGCCTAACCTTCTTTTTTGCAATCTCTAAATACTCGGGTGATGGGCAGTTGAGGTACAAGAGTTTCATAACTTCGTGTTCTGGGATCTTATTAATTTTCTCTTCAAACTCCTTCAACGAAAACCCCATCTTTATCAACGAGATTTTCGCCGCATCCCTAACGGTAAAAACACTATCGCCCAGCATATCCCAAAGTCTCCCCTTAATTTTTTTACACTCCTTTTGTCCAACCAAGAGGGCCGACCTCATCCTGACGTATTCGTAAGGGTGAAGCATATATTTATCCAAAACCCCGCAAACCCTGCTATCCCCAGATCTGTAAAGTGCCCTTAAGGTCCTACTTATCCATATCCCATCCCTCTGTTTTCCCAAGAGTTCCAGAAGCTTTCCACCTATTTTTGGGATCTCCACTTCACTTGCGACAAATAGTGCATTTTTCAAGGTTATGCTATCTTTACTGTTCAAGGCTTCCAAGATCCCCCTACCGCAATATTCAGGTTCCTTTCGGCATATATCCCTTATTGCCCTAATACCAAGCAGATCCCTTTTTGTAATGTTCCTCGTTATTATGTAATACACCGCCCCCTCACCCATAGCAATTATTTGGTTTCTTGCAGAATCAACAATTTCCACATCAAAACCCGCCCTCCACTTCCTCGCTATATTCCAAAGGGAATCAAGCTTTAGGGTATCAAGGGAAATTAAGATTATCACTCGTTTGGGGGTATTGGAACGAACCTCCTCTCCGAAAAGTCCTTCCTAAGGGGATGTCCCGGGAACCCTTCCCAGAGTAGGATTCTCCTTAGATCCGGATGTCCCGAGAACCTTATCCCGAACATGTCGTATACTTCCCTTTCCATCCAGTTCGCCCCTTTGAATATATCGGTTATGCTGGGAACTTCTTCGCCATCATCTACAGCAACTCTAAAGGTTATCCTCTTTTTTCTTGATGTTGAGTAGAGGTGATACACCACCTCAAACCTCTTCTGTGTTACCCTCCTATGTTTCCATCCCCAATAATCAACCGCGGTGATATATATTATCATATCAAACCCCAAGGCTTCTTTTGCGAACTTCACCGCCTCCCTTATCGCCTCCCTTTGCACATATATTCCCCCCTCAACCTCAGGTCCCACCTTATTGCCCAAAGCCTCCCTCAAAACGGAGAAAATCTCACTCATAATCCTTACCCTCGTATTCCTTATACTCACCCGCCTTTATATCCTTACCTTTCAGCGCCCTATCCATAAATATGAAGGATTTCTTTAAGCGTACGTATAGCCAGTTGTTGTGCATACCCGGAAACATCTCCGCTGGATATCCCAAAGCCCCATCAAACTCAACGTAAACCAAATTCCCATCAAGACCATTGTTTTTCAGCTTCTCCTTAAAAGCCCTATTATGGGAAAGGAGGGTAAGCTCATCCTTCAGACCCACATCTATATAAACCTTCGTGTTGGAAAATTCGCCCGGATAATTCACCAGAGCGGAATCTATCAAAGTGTAAGGGTCGTGGTGCCTCTTCCAAACGCAGAAATCGTTCGAGACGTACCTAGCTCCGGGTTTTGAAGGATCAACACAGGGGGCGGGAGGAGTGGTTGTATCCAACTTTATTGGGAACCTAACACCCACACAAACCTTAATTCCAAGGGAAGGAACGGTTAGGGTATCCAATAGGAAATCCCCGTAGGTGGAGTCAAATCCTCCACTATAGTAGCAGTTGGGTATAACGTTCCAATCTGAAGGGTTGGCGTAAGCGGTAACCCTCGGTGTGAAGGCCGCGGAAAGCCCATTCCCCAAAGTTAGCCATATATGTTCCCTACCAAGATATTCCTTTATCCAAAGCTTCCTACCTATGCTATTCCAATCCTTAAAAAGGCTATCTATTACGTTATCGTCAAGGAGCTTATCAAAAGCCAAAGGACCAGAATGTAGGGCAACTGCCCCGAACTTATCCGTATGCTTAAGCCAGAGCTTGGCTGAACCGTAAGAACCCATCGAAAGCCCCATAATTCCCCTTTTCGTCCTATCCCTCAAACCCCCATACCTTCTTTCAACCTGAGAAATCAAAGAATCAACGATATACGTTTCGTAATCCCCAAAGGCGACCAAGGGCATATATCCACCGCTTGCCGGATCGTAAAACCTCGAGTTTGTGTAAAAGGAACCTCCCACCAGGTTCCTTCCGTCAGGCATAACAACTATGACAGGTTCTATCTGCCCCGTCGATATCAGGTAATCCAAGATCTCATGAACACCATTAAAGTAAACGTACGTCCTGTAATCCCCACCGAAACCGTGCAGGAGGTATATTATGGGGTAGTTTTTATTCGGGTCGTAGTTGGGGGGAAGATATACCAGCGCTTTGGGTGTGACTATCCCGAGGGCGGGATCCACGTTTATCGTTATCTCCTCAACCTTCCCATGATTTATTGTTAGGACTTCCTGATCCGCCTTCCTGCATCCGAGATAAAAGAGAAAAGACAAGAAAAAAAGAAGATAAAACCTTCTCATAGGTTTGGGTATTATAAAGGGGAAACATAACGCCAATAGAATAGAGCGCTATGAAGGTCGTATTATCCGGTATGAGGCCAACGGGAAGGATGCACGTGGGACACTTGAAGGGTGTTTTAGAAAACTGGGTTAAGCTTCAGGAAAATTACAAATGTTATTTTGAAGTTGCGGATTGGCACGCCCTTACCGATGAACCAACGAGGAACAGGGAAGTTTTAAGGAACACTTTGGATATGGTTAAGGATTGGCTTGCGGTAGGGATAGACCCAAAAAAATCGGTTATCTTTAGGCAATCTTTGGTTCCACAACATGCGGAAATTCACCTTATATTTTCCATGCTGGTTTCCGTAAATAGGCTCTTGAGGAACCCGACCTTTAAGGAGAAGGTTTCGGAACTAAGGAAGAAAAAGAGCGAAATCAAACTCTCCTTAAACCTTGAGAATTTATCGGTTGAAGGCGAGGTGGGGGGAATTGTGGAGTTCATAAAGGGGGAAGATAAGGAGAAGGGGGAAAAGTTCCTGAGGGGGGTAATAGGCAGGATAAAGGAGGAGGTTTTGGAAAGGTTGTCCTTTTTGGATTTTGATGATTCCCTAATTCCATCCGAAATTTCTTATGGATTTTTGGGATATCCGGTTCTTCAGGCTGCCGACATACTGATATACAAGGGGGAGCTTGTGCCTGTGGGTGAGGATCAGCTTCCCCATTTAGAGCTTTCGAGGGAAATAGCGAGGGACTTTAATAGGATATACGGCGAGGTTTTCCCAATTCCCGAACCTCTGCTAACCGAAATCCCAAAGATCTTGGGAATAGACGGGAGAAAGATGTCAAAATCTTACAACAACGCCATATTCATTTCGGACACTCCCGAAGAGATAACACAAAAGGTGAAAAAGAGCATAACCGACCCTATGAAGATAAGGAAAGGGGATCCGGGGAGGCCCGAAATTTGCCCAATCTTTTATCTACACAAGGCTTTCAATCCGGATGAATCTTACGAGATTGAGGAAAACTGTAGGAAAGGGGTATTGGGTTGCGTGGATTGTAAGAATAGGATAGCGGGGAAATTGATAAGTGCCCTTGAACCTTACAGGGAAAAGGCTGGAGAACTTTCGGATGATCTAATTATGGATGTGATAAGGGAGGGTTCAAAGGTAGCGAGGGAAAGGGCGGAGGAGACGGTTGAGGAGGTGAGGAGGGTTCTATGGAGTGGTTCATAAAAATACTTGAAATCTTTCCAAATAACCCCCTTTGGTACGGTTTCGTAGGAGGTACTGTAATAGTCCTATTTAACACTCTTGGGGCATTATTGGTTCTTTTTTTGGGAAACGTATCGCAGAAATTTTTGGATGTATCCTTGGGTTTTGCGGCGGGGGTTATGCTTGCTGCGAGCTTCACAAGTTTGATAATTCCAGGTATAGAGATCGGAGGGGTCTTCCCCGTACTTATAGGCTTACTTTTAGGCTCTTTAACCATTGACATCTTGGACCATCTAATTCCGCATGAGCACATAATAAGGGGTAGGGAAGGGATAGATACAAGGAGGCTTAAGGGGGTTTTGCTCTTTATAATTGCCATAACTATACACAACGCTCCTGAGGGTTTGGCGGTGGGTGTAGGTTTTGGTTCCGGCAAACTCCACGAGGCTATAACCCTAATGTTGGCTATTGGGATACAGAACATACCCGAAGGTTTGGCGGTTTCCTTGGGTGCTATAAGCGTTGGTTTCGGAAAAAAGTTTTACGCTATCTATACATCCCTGAGGTCCGGTTTTATTGAGCTTCCCTTGGCGATCCTCGGTGCGGTCCTGGTTTATATCTTCAAACCCATATTACCTTACGCAATGGGCTTTGCCGCTGGAGCCATGCTCTTTGTAATAAGCGACGAGATAATTCCAGAAACTCATAGGTTTGGGCATGAAAGACTTGCAACTTACGGATTAATAATCGGCCTTATCCTTATGCTCTTCCTTGATGTTGCGCTTGGTTGAGAAATTTTTGAGTATTCAGGGGGAGGGGCCCTTTGCGGGGGTTGTATCAAACTTCTTGAGGGTTTGGGGTTGCAATTTAAAATGTGTATGGTGCGACAGTTTTTACACATGGGATGTAAAAAGATCCTCTTTTTCCGAGACATTTGTTTATACCTTTGAAGAATTTCGGGAAGATATTAAAAAGGCACCTTTAACAGTAATAACGGGAGGGGAACCCCTCCTTTACTCAAGGATATGGGAAAAATGGATAAGGGAGGTGGAGGGAGGGAAGTTCCAATTTGAGACAAACGGAACATTCCCACCGATTTTAAAAGATGATGATAGGGTTTTCTTTGTGCTCTCACCCAAGCTTAAAAGTAGCGGGAACGAGGGAGCAATAAAACTTGATGTTTTAAGGGAGTTTGTTCCTTTAATATTGAAGGGTAGGGCTTTTCTAAAATTCGTTGTTAGTGATCCCAAAAGGGATGAAGCTGAGATCCTTGAAGTTTTAGAAAAGTTAGACCTTCCCCGTGATATTATCCCCTTCTCCGTTTTCCTTATGCCGGAGGGTACAACAAGGGAACTGCCCCTCGCGGAGGAGGTGGTGAAAATTTGCATTAAGCACAATTTCAGGTACTCGGACAGGATACATATAAGGATATGGGGAAACAGGAGGGGGGTTTAATTTGCCTTAAAGAAGCACCAGGAGGATAAAAGAAAAAAGGGTAGAGAGACATAACCATCCCAAAACTTGAAAAATAAGTATAGAGCGAGGATGAGGTTGCCCAATCCGAGTAATAAAAAAGCCCATTTTATAAATGGGCTTTTCATAATGTTAAAGATCCAAGATAAGGTGAGAATTGAAACTACGGATAAAATTACGAACTGAAGCACAAAGGTGGGTACGTTTTCGTCCAAATTCTCGTTGTTAAAGGTAAGTAAGGAAAATCCGATAATTGAAGGAACTAAAACGAGGACCAACCTCATCAATAGACGTTTACCACCTCCGCTTGGAACATCTCCACCACATCTTCCAGCTTAGCCCTCCTGAATGCCACTCCTAAATGTCCAGATGTCATTGCTATGAACTCTATGTTTATCCCCAAGATCGCAAACTTCTCAAAAACCTCCTCAAGTTTCAAAACATCAAAGAATTCCAGGGG
>LBFQ01000011.1:13263-27191 GCA_000980735.1 Candidatus Caldipriscus sp. T1.2 | reverse complement strand
GTTTCGGTGATGACGGTGAAAACCTCTGACACATGCAGCTCCCGGGAGACGGTCACAGCTGTCTGTAAGCGGATGCCGGGAGCAGACAAGCCCGTCAGGGCGCGTCAGCGGGTGTTGGCGGGTGTCGGGGCTGGCTTAACTATGCGGCATCAGAGCAGATTGTACTGAGAGTGCACCATATGCGGTGTGAAATACCGCACAGATGCGTAAGGAGAAAATACCGCATCAGGCGCCATTCGCCATTCAGGCTGCGCAACTGTTGGGAAGGGCGATCGGTGCGGGCCTCTTCGCTATTACGCCAGCTGGCGAAAGGGGGATGTGCTGCAAGGCGATTAAGTTGGGTAACGCCAGGGTTTTCCCAGTCACGACGTTGTAAAACGACGGCCAGTGCCAAGCTTGCATGCCTGCAGGTCGACTCTAGAGGATCCCCCTTGAGGGAACGATTATGGTTAGGGACATATTAAACTCATCCTCTCCAATACGTACCTTTAAACCCGAAATGGGTATAAGGCCCAAGGTCTCGGTGCTTTTGGACACAAAAATTAACTATGAGAAACCTTCCTTTACGGATGAGGTTTTGAGGTTTGTTAAAACTTTTCTTTCTTGAAAGCTTCCCTAAAATCCTCTGGGTTCGGGAACTTCATAAGCAAAACCTTAACCTTCATATCTATTATATCCTGCGAGGTTATGGTTGTTTGCGATCCCGAGAGCTCTAAGAGGGATTCATAAACAGCAATGCTTAACTTCTCGTTTATCTCAAATATGCTTGAGAGTACCCTTTGTAGGGGCTTTTTATCAACAAGAAAGAAATCCTTTTTTATGTAAAATGTCAAAAATTCCTCATCCTTCCTTATTGCTACCAAAAATGGCTTTCCTATACCCTTGAATATTGGGAAATCTATCCCCACTTCTATATCCCTTTCGCATGAAACCTTATCCGCCCCATTGATCAAATTCTTCAAATTCTCCTCAAGTTCTTCAACGAGCAGATTATCGGTTGAGAATATTATGGGATCCCCGAACTTGTGGATCAGGAAGATGTTTGCGAAGGGTGTGGAAACTATAGCATCGCATTCCCCAGAGGTCTTTGTTAAAAATTCGTAGATCTCATCAAGTTCCGCATCCCCATATCCCAATTTTTTACCCATTTTTGGTAAATAAACCTGCTTTGCTCCCAAAGAAGTTAAGGTTTTTGCGAATGCCTCAATATCCGATTTCGCCCTAATTATCCCCACCATTTCCCTAACCGTATCCTCATCCTCCTCTATAAACTCCGCCTCCAACTGCCACCCATTCTCCGCCGCACCCTTCAAAGCCTTCTGTATAACATTTTTTGAATACTCCGTCATATGCTGTAAGTATTTT
Organism: Candidatus Caldipriscus sp. T1.2; assembly: GCA_000980735.1. GTDB lineage: Bacteria > Hydrothermota > Hydrothermia > LBFQ01 > LBFQ01 > Caldipriscus. The sequence continues at coordinate 25,826 of LBFQ01000011.1, read as the reverse complement.
TCCCCATAATTTTTGAAAGCATACTCAAATATGTTCCCGAAAAGGTTATTCTCGATCTCCTCCCTACTCAATAGCCCCTCATACCATCTATCCTTAACGAGGAAGGAGTAGGCGTAAAGGGGAACACCCTTCAAGAAGGTTACATGCAACAAAGGATCCTGAAAATTCTTCCTGCTTACCCTCAAAACCCCCGTTTTTTTACCCGAAACTATCTTATCCAGAATTTCCTTAACTTCCCTCAAGAAAATATTTTAAGGTGAAACCGCCTTAAAATTAACCTTATGGGTTGGTATATTCTATCCTTTGGGAATATTTTGAATTACGGGGTAAAGGATGCGTTTATGCTTTACCAAATGCTAAAATTTCAGACAAAACAAAAAGCTCAACTTATAAGGATTTCGGGGCTTTCGGATAGCGTAATACCTTTACCCTCAGCAAACGCGGTTGCGGTTTATACGAGGGTAGAAAACCTTGAAACCTTAAAGAACCTTACGGGAGCACTGAAGTATAGAAAGGCTGGGTATGTTGAGCTTATATCCCCAGAATTTTCTACATTATCAACGGGTTCTTGGGCATTGGATAAGATAATGGCGGATTCCTGTTGGGCGAACGGTTATAATGGTTCAGGTGTCCTTGTAGTAATAATGGATTCCGGGATAGATACATCACACCCTTACTTAATAAACAAATGGTCTGGGCTTTGGTACGATGCGGTGGAGGGTAGCGAAAGGCCTACAGATTCCCCAATTTTACCACACGGCACAATAGTCGCCGGTGTTTTAGTGGGAGACAGTACGGGTGTTGCACCGGGCGCAAAGATAGCGGTTGTTAGGATCTTTGGGACTTATATTACATCCAACGAGGTTTCCACCCATTTGGGCTTTTCAAAGATCCTTGAATGGAAGATAGATTCCGCTTATAACATAAGGGTTTATAACGGATCTTGGAAGACGGGAGATACGAGCGGTTCCTTAGAGTACTGGAATAATATAATGCTTCTCAGGATGGCCGGGATAATACCTGTATTCGCCCTGGGAAACACGTGGTATGGAAACTTCTCCCCCGGGAATTACCCGTTGGTGATAGGCGTTGGGGCGACGAATAGGGGGGATACCCTCGCGGGCTTCTCCTCAAGGGGACCTGCCCCCAACAAAAACCCTTGGAACGATCCAACTTATTGGCCCTTTCCCACTTGGAATCTCCTAAAACCCGATGTGGTTGCGCCTGGGGTTAGCGTCTTAACCACGGATATAGGTGGGGGGTTTAGAACCGCAAGCGGAACCTCCCTATCTTCCCCTATAACAGCCGGTATAGTTGCCCTTATGCTCCAAAAAAACCCATCCCTCACCTTTCAAGATGTTTATAGGATCTTAACCTCATCCACGGATACATTCCCCTGGGGTTCCCCATATCCAAACAACCTTTACGGATTCGGAAGGGTGAACGCATGGAAGGCGGTAAGGAATACACCTCCCCCATCAACGATATTACCCGTAGTTTTAAGCTGGAGAATAAAGGACGGAACATTTGACGGTTTGGACAGCTTGATAATAACCCTAAAAAATTACACATCAAACTCCTCAACAGCCCTCTTTTCGCTAAACACCAACGATAGCAGGGTTTCAATTAATACCCCTCCCTTCACCTTCCTTGTCCCACCAAACGACACCTTCTCATTAATCTTTGAAATTTACGGAAGTGGTATAACGGATGGAGAATATATACCATTTACACTTAAGTCACACTTTTCCGACAGTACCATCAACCAAATTTTGGTTCCCTTCGGTAGAACACCAAAGGATTTCGTCTCGATAGATACCACCGCTTTAAAGATTTCCTTCACAAGAACGGGTAAGCTCTTTAAACTCCTTTACAACGGCATTTCAAACCTTTACCTTGCTAGCTTTGCCTTCGGTATGGATTATAACAGGGTATCGGACGCTTGGGTAGGAACTTTGGGAAACGATAGGGACTTTTACCCCACCGATACATTTAAAATTTTGTCCTTTGTCCCGCAAGGATATTACATAACCCAAGCTGATACCTTCGGATTATCTTATACCCTCCTCGGATACGGCTACGGTGGTGATTCTTTCTTAAACTTCTCTTTCACCGTTAAAAATACCACACCTTTCACAATATCGGGTTATTTGGGATTCTTTGCGGATCTTGATATAGGTAGGCCAAGTAGGGATACGGGATTTCTCTTTTCGTCTTTAAGGTGCGCCCTTATGGGTGCGGTGGATGGAAGCTTTACGGGTTATATAGGAATCCAAGCTTTAAGCCCAACCGCGAACATCTCCTTTATCCGAAATTCCCTATGGTTCCCAATTTCTGACAGCGTAAAATTCTCCTTCCTTAGAGGAGATTTAACCTTCTCCCCCGACACAATATCGGATTGGTCGGTTATGTTAAGCTCCGGACCCTACACCCTTAACCCCGGTGATTCCGCCACATTCCACATAAGGTTGTTTTACTCCACAACTCCAAATTGCCCGGTGCTAACTTTCTCCGAGGAAAACATCGTAAAACTTGGATCCTCAAAGGTTGAGATTTACGATATAAGCGGTAGGAGGGTTTCAAGAGTGGAGAAGAAAGGGGTTTATTTTGTAAGGGAGGGGAGAGGATTTAGGAAGGTGATATTGAGGTAAAGAAATCGCTTTATTACTTCCCTTAGCGCTGTCGCCAGTATATGCGATAGAGTTATGGGGTAGCTTAGGTGTGGGGTTGAATCTTGGGGGGTTTGGTGAAGTTAGGGGCACTATGGGTGGTGTAAGCCTACAGCCCATCCCTATCGCGGTAGGATTAGGCTTAGACTTCCACGCTGGAACGCAGAAGGTATTTGAGGATACTTTGGAAGTTAAGAGGACATACATTAAGCTCCCTGTAGCCTATCAGCTTTCCCTCCCTATGCTCAAGGGCTATTTGGGTTTTTATCCCGCTTATGCTCTTTATTCGGTGAAAGCAAAGGGGGAACCCGATACAGAGAGGATGGACTTTAAAGGTTTGGCATTCGGTGGATTCACGAAATCTGTATTATTCCATAGGTCCTGTCGGGGATTGGTGGTGGGATATTCTTTGATTACGGTCCAAGTCTTAAAGGGAGTGTTACGAATATTAACAATTAACAACATGCTTTATTTAGGGATAAATTTGGGTTTGCTCGTATCCTTGGGGGTTTTTGAGTAAATTTCAAGTTTAGAATATCCCCTTATGAACTTGACGGATATCCTGGTAATAATTACGGTTGGTGCGCCCCTTTTTGGGTTCCTAATAAACGGACTTTTCGGTAGATCCCTCGGAAAACTTGCAGGCTGGATAGCGGTCCTTATGCTTACCATCTCAACGATAACGGGTGGAACTTTGGCATATCAAACCCTATTCAACCACCTCGTGGTTGAAAGGGACTTTTACACTTGGATGTTTGCAGGTGAGCTGAATATAACCGTTGGATACCTCCTTGACCCTCTCACCGGTGTTATGCTCTTCGTCGTCACCTTCGTCTCCCTATGGATCCACCTATACTCCATAGGTTATATGGAGAAGGATGAAGGTTATTGGAGGTACTTCGCCTATCTCAACATGTTTGTTTTCTTTATGTTAATTTTGGTTTTGGGGAACTCCTTCCCTTTAACTTTCGTGGGTTGGGAGGGTGTAGGACTTGCCTCATATTTGCTTATAGGTTTTTGGTACTTTAGGGATGCGCCAAGAAATGCGGGTTTGAAGGCTTTTGTGGTAAACAGGGTAGGGGATGCGGGTTTCCTCTTGGGTATGTTCCTTATCTTCTCCCTTTTTGGAACCCTTAAGTATTCCGAGGTTCAGAAGTTCGTCTTGGAAAACAAGGAAGTTCTTGCCATCCCGTTGGGTATAGCGGCCCTTTTGTTCTTCTTCGCTGCTACGGGTAAATCAGCGCAAATCCCCCTTTACGTCTGGCTACCTGACGCCATGGAAGGTCCCACGCCGGTATCCGCCCTAATACACGCCGCAACGATGGTAACCGCGGGCGTATATTTGATCGGCAGAACATCCTTCCTTTACACTTCCGTCCATGATGTCCCCGTATTTTTTGGACTTTCCGCCCCTCAAACCGTGGCACTAATAGGCGCCCTAACTGCCTTCTTCTCCGCAACCATGGCCCTTGTGAATAACGATCTAAAGAGGATATTGGCATTTTCAACTATATCCCAGCTCGGTTATATGTTCTCCGCTTCCGGTATGCTCGGTTATTCTGCGGGGGTTTTTCACCTATACACCCACGCCTTCTTTAAAGCTCTATTATTCTTATCCGCAGGTTCGGTTATGCACGCCTTACACGATGTCCTTGATATTCAGAGGATGGGTGGCTTATTTAAAAAGCTACCATATACGGGACTTTTTATGCTAATAGGGGGCCTTGCCCTTGCTGGGATCCCACCTTTCGCAGGATTCTTCAGCAAAGATGAGATTTTAATGGCAACCCAAGATTTCCCCTTTGTATTCTGGCTTTTGGTTATCACCGCCTTTCTAACAGCATTTTATACCTTCAGGATGTTCTTTATGGTGTTTTTGGGGAAACCTAGGGATCATCACCTTTACGAGCACGCGCATGAAAGCCCCCCCGTGATGCTCATACCTATGCTTATCCTCGCTACAGGTTCTATACTTGCGGGTTTTGTAGGTTTGGGAGGGGAGAAAAGCCTTTGGGCGAAGATTTTGGAAGGAACCTTCGTCCTACCCGAACACTTCCACATATCCCACTCCTCCCTGCCCATGCTCCTCGGCTTAAGCGCGGGAATTTTAGGAATAGCCTTAGCCTACGTTATGTACGTCCTTTCACCCAATCTCCCCGTTATATTGGCAAAAACCTTCAGGCCCATATACCTCGTCCTTTACAACAGGTATTGGGTTGACGAGATTTATAACTTCATCTTCGTAAAGGGTCTGAACTTCATTTCAAAGTGGATCCTATTCCTTTTGGTTGATAGGATCCTGATAGATGGGATCATAAACGCTTTGGCTTGGCTCTCTTACGGTATCGGTTCCCTCTTTACCAAGATTCAAACATCCTCCGTTCGCACCTACGCCCTTTGGATAATATTGGGAGCCCTGTTTATCGTCGGTATAATCTCCCTTGGGTAGATGGGGAAAGTTTATAACCTTTGAGGGGATAGACGGAAGCGGAAAGAGTACTTTAATATCCGCAATAAAGGAAAGGCTTTTAAAGAAGGGGATCAAAGAGGAAAAAATCTTAATTACAAAGGAGCCGGGGGGTACAGATTTTGCCGAGCTTTTAAGGGATGTGTTGGCAAAAAAGGTTGATAGGGAACCCTTAGCGGAACTCTTTGCCCTACTTTCCGCAAGGTACGACCATACGAAAAGAAAGATTATTCCCGCGTTAAGGGAGGGGAAAATAGTAATTTGCGACAGGTATTCGGATTCAACCTTCGCCTATCAGGTTTTCGGTAAGGGTTTGGAGTACTACCTCGTGACACACCTTAACAAGATAGCCTCATTAAAACTAAAACCCGACTTAACGATATTGATAGATTTAGATCCAAAAATAGCCCTTGAAAGGTTGAAAGACAAAAGGGACCATTACGAGAGCCTGGGTCTGGAATTCTTTGAAAGGGTTAGGTATGGGTATCTTGCCTTGGCAAAGAGGGCAAAGAAGAGGATAAAGGTTATTGACGGAAGTAGGTCCTTTGAGGATGTTTTAAATGACGCTTGGTTTTACGTTGAAAGTTTGATCTTCGGGGAAGAATGAGAATATTAATAGCATCCGGAGGTACGGGTGGGCATATAGCACCCGCTTTAGCCTTTAGGGAGGAATTAAGGAGGAGAAATATTCCTAACGAACTTTTGCTTGGGGGTTTAAAGGTAAGATTCCCGGCAGGTGATCATGTTGAGTTTTCCGCTGGGGAATTGAACCTTAGGGGTATCCCAAAGATAGTTAAGGGGGTTTTTCAAACCTTTGATGCGGTAAATAACGCGGATGTGGTTGTTGGGTTCGGCGGATACCCCCAATTTCCCCCCATCCTTAACGCAATTTTAAACAACAAAAGTATATACCTCTTTGAGCCCGACGCCCTTCCGGGAAAGTCCAACAAATTCCTTTCCCCTTTTGCCCAAATGGTTTTTTGCGCATTTAGGGAAGCAACAAAATATTTCAAAAACGGTATATTCGTCGGAATACCCGTAAGGAAACTCCCCATCATCAAAAAGGAAGAGGCTATGAAAATCCTAAAAATTGAAACATCCTTACCCGTGGTGGGAATAATAGGGGGGAGTCAGGGTTCAGAGTTCCTAAATGGAATAGCGAGATTTTTGGTAAATACGGGAAAATTTTTCGTCTTGGCTGTGGTGGGGAAAAGGGGGGAGAATGAGGAGGGGGAAAATTACAAGTTTGTAAAGTTCTTTGAGGATATATCCTTATTTTATTGCTCATCGGATGTGCTGATCTCAAGGGCGGGTATGTCCTCAATAGGTGAGATAGCATATTTCAAAAAGCCAGCCCTTTTGATACCTTACCCTTATGCAGGTGGGCATCAGGTTTTCAATGCTTTGGATATTTACAATTTTGGAGGTGCGGAGATGCTTTTGGAAAACAATGCGAAGGGTGATACAGTTTTAGAAATTCTTGAAAAACTTCTTGCTAATTCCGAAAAATACAAGAAAAAACTTGAAGAATACTTCCTTCCAGATGCGGAAAGGGTTATGGCGGATTATATCCTTACTTGACCACTCCTATTATCCCGCATGCTATCCTATCACCCGCATTTCCCGCGGGTTGGCTCATATAATCGTCGTGTTGCATATGGATAATAACGGACCTTCCGAGGATGGAATAGGGAGAAGTTGTATGTGAATTCCGCGACCCCGTTTTTATCCGTGGTTATATTTGGAAGGTCTCCCGAATGGTGGGTTCCTATAGGATCATTCGGATTCCCGTGTTTTCCAGAAAAATAAGGATCAAAATGCCCACCCGAAGCACTTGGAGACGAGCAATCTCCAAATTCGTGAATATGTATCGCGCAAGTCCTTTCCTTCCCAAGCCCCTCAATCCTAAAAACCCCTAATGTACGCCTTAGCCTTCATTAAAGTATCTGCGGATGAAAGGAGAAAGAATATCATAACGGGGAATTTTACGGATGATCATCACCTATACAATATCTTAAAGCCCCGTTAAAATATCCAGGATGCGCATAACAAAGGTTTATACAAAGTTTGGAGACGGTGGGAAGACGTATTTGGCGGATGGGACGGTGGTTTCAAAATCCCATCCCCTCGTTTCATCTTACGGTGAGGTTGATGAGATAAATTCCTTTATGGGACTCTTGAGGGCTGAACTTTCCCCCGAATTGAAGGAATTGGACGACCTTTTAAGGGAAATACAAAACGACATGTTTAAGTTGGGGGCGGACCTTGCAACCCCTCTAAGTGCAAAGTTCCAAATAAATAGGGTATCGGAAAATGATGTAAAAAAACTTGAGGAACTTATAGATTCCTACAATTCGCATTTAAAACCCCTTGAGGAATTCATATTACCTTCGGGATGTAAAGAATCCGCGCTTTTCCATATATGCAGGACGATTTGCAGGAGGGCGGAGAGGGAACTCGTGAGGGCTATGGAAAGCGGGATTGAGATAAACATAAATGTCCAAATATACCTTAACAGGCTTTCCGACCTATTCTTTGTCCTCGCAAGGTGGTGCAATTACAAGAAAGGTATAAAGGAGGAAGGTGCAAGTTTCAAGTGATCTCGTAAACGTTTGCCTTTAAAACCTTAAATCCCAGTTCCTTATCGTAAGTAAAGTTTGGTATTGGCACCTCAAGGGTTATATCCCTCAAATTCCTGTCGTACATATACTTCCAGATTCCCAAAAGGAACTTATCCTCAGGTATGGTGTTGAGAAGGGCGAAGAGCTTCCCGTCCCCCTCTATTAGAACGGTATAACCTACGTTTTCCTTTCCTTCCCACATCCCTATTATCCTTACCTTTTCCCTACAAGCAGATAGAACGGATTTTAGAGCGAACTCCCTGTGAGGCGAAAGCTTGTAAGAGCCGTTTATCACCTTATCAAAGCTTTCAAAACCTTCAACCTCAACATTTAAATTAAGTTTCCTCTCCATTCCGTCAAAAGCCTTTATGAATTCGTAAGATTTCAGCCTGTAAAGGTGCTCAAGGGGATCCCCCTTAAGCTTCGCGTATTTTATACTAACCGTTGAAATTACCCTTCCAACATCCAAAAGGGCGGAAACGGTTGGAGAATCCTCCCTTATGGGACCAACAAAAACCTTCTTGTAATCTCTCTTTATGCCTTCAAGGAAGGATCTTATTCCAGCGGTCCTGTATTTTGGCAAAATTACGAATTCGGAGTAAGGGGCAAATATTGGGTCAAATACCGGAACTATAAGGGTCTCCCTTGTGGGATAATAGGAGGCGGAAATATACCCCACGGGTTTCTCGTTGATAATTGCCCAGTATATAGGTTCCCCACCGCTGTATTCCGCGGATAGGATCGACCACTTCGGATGGGAGAATATTGTTCCGATCTTTGCCTCCTCATATATCCTCTCCCAATCCTCCAGTACCTCAAAGGGTTCAACCTTTTCCAGCGTCATACCCTGAGATAACACGATATAATTTTAAGGTTGAAGGTCCCCCTAAAGTGGAACCTTTGCTTTGAATCTTTTCAAAACCTCCCAATCCGTCAAATCAAACCCTAAGGGAGTTATTGAAACATATCCGTTCCTAACCGCGTGTATATCCGAGCCGGGGGGCATTCTGAATATGGGTTTTCCCTCTATTCTGAAAAGGTTTTCCCCCTCCACCTTTACCGGAGCCTGATAAACCCTACTTCCCAAAAACGTCCACCTAAAACCCCTTATTTTATCAAAAGGTATTGAGGGTATATTAACGGAAAGGAGCCTGAACCCTTCAAGCTCTATGAACTTCCCTATTAATATCCTAGCCACCTCCCTCGCGGTCTCCCACATCATTTTTTCCGACCTTTCAAGGGAAAAGGCTATAGCCCTAAATCCATACATGGCTCCTTCCCTCGCTGCCGCGACGGTTCCTGAATAAAAGACATCTTCGGATAAATTATATCCCGCGTTTATCCCACTTAAAACTATATGGGGTTGATTTGGTAAGATTCCAAATATGCCTATTAGAACCGCATCCGCGGGAGAACCATCCACCGCATATCTTCTTGGTCCAAACTTATAAACCCTCACATCCCTTCCTATGCTTATCCTATGGCTTGATGCACTTTGCTCCTCTAAGGGCGCTACCGTCCAAACCTCGCCGAACTCCCCCGCCACCTCCTCCAAAACTCTCAAACCCTCCGCCTCTATCCCATCGTCATTTGAAACCAATATTATGGGCATTTGTTGGGAATTCTAATGTCGCAAATTTCCAACTTTAAAATACACGGAATTTATGAGAGCCGAAGAGTGCCCATGTGGAAGCGGAAAACCATTTAAAAAATGCTGTTACGAAAATCAGAAGAAAACTTTGGAGGTATTCCAGGCTTTGAAGGATATGGACCTTCCCACGACAACGGGTATAACCAAATATTTGGAAGGTGTTAAAGGGGAAAATTACCCTACCTTCCACAACAGGGTTCTGGAAAGCGCGAAAAAAGGGAAGTTTGAGATCCTTGAGATATACGAATATTACAAAGATTTGGGTTTTAAGGATATAAGGGGGGAAAGGTATTGGACAATTTACGAATTTACCCCCCTTGAAAAAAGGCCCTTTTTCACATTTGAGCTTGATAATTTAAAGTTTGCCCTACCTTCCCCTTTTGTTGCCAGAAGCCTTGATGAAAGGCTTGCGGTTCTGGATGCAAAAGATGAAAAGGAATTTTATGAAAGGCTTAAAACCGTAAAAAATCCAAGTTTATCCGTTGAGGGTTATACTATGAAAGATTACACCATTATGGTTCCGCTATCCGCAATAAGGAGCTTTGATAACTTCCTTCAAAAAACTCAAAAAATAACCCTAAAGGATGGGGCGAAAGGATATATCCTTTACATCTCAGATTCCGAGCACAGAGTTTTCCCTAGAACCCTACCCTCACCCAGGTTCTCCTTTTCCGAAGCCTTAGGGGTATACACCGTGGTCCTTATAGAGGGGAATTATTTTTTGACCTCGTATTCCCAAAGTTGGGCTAGGGCGGAGGCAAATTACCAAAACCTGAAGAGATGGGTTATATCGGAAAAATACATAATTTACCATAGCGGAGAAAATGAACCTAAGGAAGCAAATTACAATGAGATAGCGGAATTTTACTCAAGGGTGGATGAATATGAGGTTGACGGGAAGGCGCTTGGAAGGTGGAGGGAGGAAGATCAACCAATTTTACTTTGAGGTTATCAAAACCTTTGCTTTTGTTGAAGCCCAGCTTTCAAAATGGAGGGCCATTTCCTACCCTTACAAAAATCTATTGAGGTATGATCAGGGAAGTTGAAGAGATTTTGAGGAAGTCAAAGAAGGGGGTAATGACGGTTTCCCAAATAGCGAGGATTTTGGGGGTAAGCAAAAAGAAGGTAAAATCCTCTTTGAGCGTTCTTATAAGGGAGGGGAAGGTTATAAGATACGGGAGGGGTTATGCCCTGATCGAAAGGATAGGGAAAAAGCTTACGGGTAGGCTTGAGGTGAAGAGGGGGGGTTTTGGGTTTGTGATAACCGACGAGGGGGATGTTTTTGTTCCAAGTTGGGCGCTGAAGGATGCGGAGGATGGGGATATAGTTGAGGTGGTTGTTTTGCCGAAAAGAGGGGAGGGTAGGGTCGTGAGGGTGGTTGAAAGGGCGAGGATATTTTTTGTTGGGAAATACTTGGGTCAGGGAAAGGTTGAGGTGGAAGATTCAAGGGCGGGCATTGTGGATGCGAAGATAAAGAAGGGAATCAAGGTGAAAAAGGGGGATATTGTTCTCGTAAAAAGAAGCGAGAAAAATTGGAGGATAGTTGAGGTAAGATCAGACGATTACGATATTATCATTAAAACCTTTAACCTTCCCGAGGAGTTCCCAAGGGAAGTTTTGAAGAGGCTGAAAACTTTGAGTATGTAGAGGATAAAAGGGTGGATCTAACCGATGAATTTACCATAACCATAGACCCAAGAACCGCAAAGGATTACGACGATGCAATTTACGTGGAGAGATACGAGAAAGGGTGGATCTTAAAGGTGCATATAGCGGACGTATCCCATTGGGTAAAGAAAGGTAGTCATATGGATATGGAGGCTTTCAAGAGGGGGAATAGCGTATACCTAATAGAGAAGGTTATCCCGATGCTTCCTCATATTCTTTCCGATAACCTTGCCTCCCTATTGCCGGGACAGCCAAAACTAACCTTTACGGTTGAGGTTAAGATAACGAGGGATGGAAAAATTTTAACGAACACCGCGAAATTTTACAAGAGCAAGATATTTTCTTGGGCGAGGCTAACTTACGAGGATGCACAAAGGATTTTAGACGACTCTTTGCCGGAGGACAGGGAGACGGTTATATACAAAGGCGCCTTGGGGGCGGTGAAAAGGGTTTTGAAGGAAGCGAGCAATTTGGCGGAGGTCCTACGGGCAAAGAGGGAAGATAGGGGAAGCATAGATTTTGATCTACCCGAAGCGGAATTTCTTATGGATGACGGAAAGGTCCTTATGGTTTCACCTAAAGAAAGGCTATGGACGCACAAAATAATTGAGGAACTTATGATAACAGCAAACACTTTGGTAGCCCAGTACTTCACAAAAAACAAGATACCAACCCTGTACAGGATACACCCCAACCCAAAGGAGAAGAAAATAAAGGAGTTTATACGGCTCGTTGAGAAACTCTTAGGAAGATCATTCAAAAATAGGAAAATCACGCCGAAGTTTTTAAGCGATATCCTCAAGGAATTTTCCGGAAGGCCCGAGGAGAACCTAATAAACTATCTGCTTTTGAGGAGTATGGCGAGGGCAGTTTATTCCCCGAAAAACGTAGGACATTTCGGCTTGGCCCTTAAGGATTACCTACACTTTACATCTCCAATTAGGAGGTACGCGGACCTCGTTGTACACAGACAACTTTGGGCATCCCTAAAAGGGGATAAGCTTCCCTACACTTACAAAGAACTTGAAAATATAGGGAAACACCTTTCGGAGATGGAAAGGTTGGCGGAGGAGGCGGAGTGGGAGCTTTGGCAATTAAAGATATGCGAGTTTATGGAAAAGAAGTTAGGGGAAGAGTTTGAGGGAATAGTCACGGGAATATCCGAAGAAGCCATATTTGTCCAAATAACCCAACACCTCGCGGAAGGATACATACCCATAAGATCCATTAAAAACTATAGGGTGGTACCTCTACCAAAGGAACACTCCGCTATGCTCTTTAAGAAAAACAAAACCGAAAGGATAACCTTGGGGGATAGGGTCCTTGTGAGGGTTAGAAGTGTCGATAAGTACGCAAAGGACATAACCCTTGAATTCCTAAAAACCCTTTAACCGAAATTATAATAACCGCTTTATGAAGGTTTCCGCTCTTAAAAGTTTAGATGATGGAGAGGCGGTGGATATAAAGGTGGTAGTGATGGTAAGGAA
>LBFQ01000011.1:9933-13243 GCA_000980735.1 Candidatus Caldipriscus sp. T1.2 | reverse complement strand
GGAGGAGTTTTTACCCGTTTCAGGTACTATAGAAGGGGATGAAAAAAGGTTTTGGGCTTTGATTGGGAAGATAGAGGATCCTACCCTCAGATCCTTCGCCAAAGCCCTATTTGAGCCAATATGGGAGAGCTTCAAAAAAGGAGTAGCGGCAAAAAACTATCACCACGCGTATATCGGAGGACTATTACAACATAGTGCAAATGTTGGGGAAATTGCTTATAACCTCGCGAGGTTTTATAACCTTAAAACCGACATAGTCCTTTTGGGAGCCATTCTGCACGATATAGGGAAGGTTTGGGAATTTGATATTTTCCCAAAATTTGAACACAACAGCTATTACTCAAAGCTTGGGCATATATTCCTTGGAGCGCATTATGTAAGGGAAAAAGCGAGGGAGTTTAATATTCCCAAGGAGATCGCGGACGAGATAGTGCATATAATACTTTCCCATCATGGTGAATACGTAAGAGGTTCTCCCGTTTTACCCAAAACCCCAGAAGCGATGCTCGTTCACCTCGTTGATAACCTTGATGCCCAGATGAACCATATACTAATGAAAAATGAAAAGGATAGGTAGGTGGTTCGTATTAAACGGCGAGAAATTCTACTTTGTTAAGGTTGGTGGGAAGTTTAATATTTTTTACAACGGCAAGGTTTATAAGCTGGGGAAAGATAGAAAAATTAAAGAGGTGGAGGAAGAAAGGAGGGACGAGATAAGATCTCCAATAACGGGAAAGGTGGTATCAATCAAGGTACAAGAGGGTCAAAGGGTTAAGAAGGGAGATGCTTTGGCGGCGGTTTCCGCTATGAAGATGGAGATAATCTTATCCTCGCCCGATGATGCGATCGTGGAAAGGGTTTTTAAGAAAGAGGGCGAGCTCGTAAATAAAGACGAGATCGTTATAAAGCTTTCCTTCCTTGAAAAGAGTTGAAATTTTAGCATACGAAAATCTTTTCAAAATAAAGGCGGAAGGTTCCTTAGAAGGGAAGTTTAGGGTTTTGGAGGAAATTTCAATGTTCTATTCCGAATTCCAAAAAACTTGGGAAATTTGCGCATACGAGGGAAATAGAAATATTTTCTTGCCGAAGAGGGGAATGCTTGAGCTGAGAAGGGATGCAGACGAATGGGTCGTTTCCGCGATCCTCGGAAGGAGCATAAGAAACCTGTTTGCACCGCATGTAAAGAATTACCTTATCCTTCACGGTGGGGCGGTGGAAAGGGATGGAAAGGCGGTCCTTTTCCTAGGCGGTCATGCCTCCGGAAAAAGCACCATGGTTTCGGGATTTTGTAAGAATTCTTGGAATTACCTTTCGGAGGATATGATCAATATTTCCCTAAGGGACTTCAAGGTCTACCCTTCCCCACCCATAAGTAATAAGTTGAGGGAATTCAAGGTGGGAAGAATTTCGGAGATTTCCGCCATATATATGATAAAGTTCGTCGGGGGAGATCAAACCAGGATAGAAAATGTTGAACCTTATGAGGTTTTCCTTTACATAACCCAAAACTCCGTAAATACCCAGGTTTTTGATGCTAAGGTTTTCTCCGAAATTTCAAGGATCCTAAGGACCGTCCCCCTATATAGAACCTTCCACGCATCTTGGGAAGACGTTTTTAATCACCTTTCAAAGACCTCATAAACTTTTCCATCCACCACCAATACCCCCTTATCCTTCCATATCATCATCTTCCCAAAGGAACCCATTGATACGGAATAAACAGTATCAACCCTCTCGGGTTCCCCGAAGACTTTTATAACATCCTCTTCGCTCATACCCCATCTTACCGTACCATCCGATACCGACCTTTCCCTATAAAGGTCAATCAGTCTCTCGTAATCCCCCCTGTAAGATCCCGCCATTATCACGGGTTCCAAAGCCTTTGTTATGTACTCAAGGGAATCGAGACTGTTGATCTTTTCCATCTTCGCTAAAGCCGATTTTAATATCTGTTTGTATGCGAATATGGAATTCGTCCAATTCTCGTCAAACTTCCCAAAATCGTACAAAAACGCGATTACCCCCTTCAACCCCTGCGCGGTCTCTATAAGGGAATCTATGGGCATATCCCGGTAATTCAGGCTTAAGGCTATTCTTAATGCAAGGTCCAAGATCTTATCGGATGTAGGGTCAAGGGAAGCTTTCTTTCTGAAACTTGGAGAAGATAAGCTATCCCCTATCTCCTTCAAAACGGAAACGGGTTCTTTCTCCGATCTCTTCTCCCAACCCTCCAAAAGGGTTTGTCCCGAACAACCAAATAGGAAAATAAGGATCCACCACTTCCTCATATCTCCCTAGATTTCCTTATCCTACCCTCAACACTCGGCTTTACCACCTTCTTATGTCTCAAATAATCTTCTAAAACATCGTAGATCTTCCTACCCGTATCCCTTATATTTCTCATAGTCTTGAAGACCACGTACTCCCCACCCCCGTTTATCAGGTAATCCGTTGATACGATTATATACGTTGAATCTTCATGGAAGGGCTTTCCATCAACCTCAAGGATCTTAACCTTGGCAAAGCGGAACTTGTATGTCTTAGTACCTATGCTGTCCAAAGTTATTGAATCTCTCAAAACCACCTTTACGCTATCCTCAAATAGCCTATCGTTGTTGTAGAGCATCTTTAACCCGGAAACGTTGAATATCGCGTGATGCCCGTTAAACCCGATCTCCAAAATCTTCAAAAGGTCCCTACCCTTCACTTCTCCATACATAACAACATTCGGAAAAGGAACAGCTTTATAAACGTCCCTCCTCGTGATATTCCCCATCTTAAAGTTCGCCCTAATTCCCCCAGCGTTATACAGCGCAATTACCGGATGATCCTTCTCCCCAAGTTTCTCCATCACGTACCACCTCATTGCATCCGATATTATATTTCCCATAGAACTCTCTATGAAACCACCCCTGTTGAATTCCCCCTCGCTTCTCGCCACAACCTCCCCGAATATCCTCTCAATCTCCCTTTCGTATATCGTAATAACCGAATCCACGAAGGGATCCGAGGGAACCCTCTCCGCGGTAAGGGTTATGATCTTACCCTTAATATCCACGATCTTCTTTAACCTTTTGTTATAAAGTATCTCAACCACCCCAAGGTTTGACATATGCGAGAAAGCCTGAACTATTGCAGTGGAATTTATCTTTGAAAACTTGGGTTTATAAAGCCCCGTATGGCTATGCCCACCAACTATAAGGTCTATCCCCCTTACGCTATCCGCGTTCCTAAGATCGTGCCTGTATCCGGAATGCGATAAGGCAATTACTATATCCGGTTCTTCCTTTTCCCTGAGCTTAGGGACAAA
>LBFQ01000011.1:9054-9913 GCA_000980735.1 Candidatus Caldipriscus sp. T1.2 | reverse complement strand
ATAACCCAAATGTCCGTGGGCATCATTCCAATGCAAAACGTATATCTTCAAATAATCTGAGCTTGCGGAAATTAAAAAGGAAAGCATAAGAGAAAATTTTAAGGGGGCAATTAATTGAACTCCGCTACTGGGGCGTATATGAATATGATAACCTTATTGTTTTGTATAATTTGATATTGCAAATGGATCGGGTGTAGAATACAGGTATGATGATGGTAGCCTTGCTTGCTCAGGTACTATCAAAAGAGCAGTTGGAGCATATGAGGGAAGGGGGTTGGATCCCCTTTACCCTTTTTAGTCCCCCAGCAGGCGTTATATCCGTCTCTTTCTACGATCCGCAGGTATATACCTTCCAGTACCCTCCAGGAAGGGAGCACTACAGGTGGGGTTGTATGTGCAACGGCTTTGGCGTCGGGCATACTTACGGCGGAACATTTTATGGATATACGGATGATGATGACGGGTACACATGGGGATACGGACTTTCTAACTGGGGCTCCGGGTACGGAACTTGGGGTCCTTCCGTGTATCAGTGGTGGACAAGAACGAGAACATCGGACAATAGGATAGAGGTATATCAGCAATACTCCTACTGCCCATCCGTAGGCGCTGTTAGGGTAAGGGCAACCATTACAAACTTAACTTCAGTCACCTTAACGGGCGTAAAGTTCAAGAGGTACATAGACTGGGATATGAGCCCGGGATTCTTCGGCGATAATTACTTTTACTGGGATGGGACAAACTCAATGTGCTATGCGGTTGCAAATGACTGGGCAAAGTATGCGGGTTTGACGGGCTTAACACCCACTTCCACGTATGCCCTTTATGGTTGGTCGTACTATAGTACTTACAACACAAC
>LBFQ01000011.1:4369-8985 GCA_000980735.1 Candidatus Caldipriscus sp. T1.2 | reverse complement strand
GACGATGATGAACTGGGTGTGAGGAGAACAACATCGTAAGGAATCCCTCCTTTGAATATTCAAACGGTTATATAACCGTTAGGAACTATTCGGGTGAGGTCGTAATTTACCGTTCGGACGGTTCGGTTTATGCGAAGGGGATCTATAGGGATGGGGATAAGATTTATATAGTCAAGATCAAGGGGGCAACATTTAAGGTGGTGGCGAGGTAGATTTCCGCTATATAATTCCACATTATGAAGAGGGTTGCAGTAATAATTCTTTCGTTCGGGTTATATCCCGCTTACGCTCAAATGCCTAGGTTTATAAGGGCGTACGGGGGATCGAACGTAGACGTTGGCAGATCCATATACCATACCTCCGACGGTGGTTATATAGTGGGGGGATATACGTTCTCCTACGGTGTGGGTTCAGCAGATTACATACTCGTTAAGCTCTCATCAACCGGAAACGTTCAATGGGCGAGGGTTTATGGGGGTACAGGGGCGGATACTGGGGTCTCGGTTATTCAAACCTCCGATGGTGGATATGCTATATTTGGGAAAACTTACTCTTATGGTGCCGGAAGCGCGGACTTTCTCCTCGTAAAGGTGACATCCACGGGGACGGTTAGCTGGGCGAAAGTTTACGGAGGTGCTGGTGCGGATGAGGGTTGGAGGGTTATTCAACATCCAAGTGGGGGTTATGTCTTGGTGGGTTCAACGGGCTCCTGGGGTCCTGGTATAAGTGTCCGCGAGAAACTTTATGGTTCTCAGAATTGATAGCGTGGGTAATTTGGTTTGGGGAAAGGCTTATGGGAGATCTTCCTCCACGAACGATGAAGTTGCCTATTCTATCAAACCAACACCCGATGGGGGATACATAGCGGTAGGCTTTATATTGTGGTCGTTCCCAGACTACGATTTTCTCGTTTTAAAAATAAGCTCGAACGGAAGCCTGCAATGGGCTAAGGCTTACGGGGGAAGCGGGGCTGATACCGCTTTCGATGTTTTTGTAACATCGGGCGGTTATTTGGTTTTGGGGACAAGCAATTATGGCGCGGGTGGAAGGGATATATTCCTGATAAAAATAGACAACTCTGGGAACCTACTTTGGGCAAAAACTTACGGCACATCCTCTAACGAAACCTCAAGATCTATTTATCCCACAAGTGATGGAAACTTTGTGATAGTCGGATGGTCAGGATACGGGGGGAATGACAACGTGTTAATCTTAAAGGTTAATCCCTCGGGAAACCTTATATGGGCGAGAAGCTATGGGGGTTCGGGTGGAGATTGGGGTAGATCCATTCAGGAAACTTCGGATGGGGGTTTGGTTATAGGGGGTCTTACCAACTCTTACGGGGCGGGTTTGGACGACATATTGGTTATTCGCACGAGGGGGGATGGGACAATAGGGGGAACCTGTCCCGTGGGCAACCCCCCTATCACCGTAAACACTATATCCTCCGTACCCATAAGCAACCCCACCATGGACGTTGTAAATGTATCAACTGGAACGAGCATATCGGTCAGTTCTTGGCCTATAAGCCTTTCTAGCTTCAGCGTAACGGATATTTGTCCCTTATCTTCAGATGGAGAGCTTTCGGTCCCTGAAAGTCAGACCCTCGAGGGGATCATATCCGTGGGTAAGGGGTACATAAGGCTTGAGGGTGATGCGGAAATCTCAATCTATGATCAGGGCGGGAGGCTGATAAGTTTCGTGAAGGGTTCAAAGGGCACAACCATAAACCTAAAACCCGGGACTTACTTCGTGGTGGTTGAGGGGAGAAGGCTTAAAGGTAAGGTGATCGTAAGATAAACCCTCAACCTTATAATTCCCATTCAAAGGAGGTGGGAAGTGTTTGACATAACAAAGGTTAGGAACATTGGGATAATAGCGCACATAGATGCGGGTAAGACTACAACGACTGAGAGGATCCTTTATTACACCGGAAGGAAACACAAGATAGGGGAGGTCCACGAGGGTTCCGCCACCATGGACTGGATGGAGCAAGAGAAGGAGAGGGGAATTACCATCACCGCCGCTTCAACCACCTGCTTCTGGAAAGGGTACCAGATAAACATAATAGACACACCCGGACACGTGGATTTCACCATAGAGGTGGAGAGAGCGCTTAGGGTTTTAGACGGGGCTATATTCATCCTTGATGCGTCGCAGGGGGTTGAACCCCAAAGCGAAACCGTATGGCGTCAGGCGGAAAAGTACAAGGTCCCGAGGATAACATTCGTCAACAAGATGGACAAGGTTGGTGCGGATTACTTCAAATCCATAGAATCTATGGAAAAGAAGCTCGGAACCATTCCCCTACCTATGCAATATCCCATAGGGATGGAATCCGAATTCTCGGGCGTAATAGATCTCGTTGAGATGAAAGAGATAGTTTGGCCTGAGGAAACCCTTGGGGCAAAGTACGAATACAGGGAGATAAGGGATGAGCTAAGGGATGAGGCAGAGTTCTGGAGGAACGTTTTAATTGAGAGGCTTGCGGAGGTGGACGAACATATCCTTGAGAAGTATATGGAAAATCAACCCATATCAAACGAAGAATTGAAGGAAGCTATAAGGAGGGTAACTTTGGCGTTTAAGGCGGTTCCCGTATTTTGCGGTTCCGCTTACAAAAACAAAGGAATACAACCCCTCCTTGATGCGGTTATAGATTACCTCCCTTCCCCCCTTGATAGGGGTGCCATTAAGGGCAAGACGCCCGATGGTAAAGAGGCGATAAGGGAACCGAAGGATTCAGAACCCCTCGCCGCTTTGGCCTTCAAAATACAAATGGATAAGTATATTGGGAAATTGGTTTATGTAAGGGTTTATTCGGGCGTTCTAAAGGCGGGAAGCTATGTTTTAAACGTAAACAAGGGGAAGAAGGAGAGGGTTTCGAGGCTCGTTAGGATGCATGCGAATATGCAGGAGGACGTTGAGGAGCTGAGAGCTGGAGATATAGGGGCGGTGGTGGGATTAAAGGACACCATAACTGGAGACACGTTGGCGGATGAAAACAACCCAATACTCCTTGAAAGTCTCGAAATACCTGAACCCGTTATTTCCCAAGCGATAAAGGGAACTTCGAAGGCCGACGAAGAGAAGCTTTCAAACGTCTTAATAAAGCTTGCGGAGGAAGATCCGAGCTTTAAGTTCTGGGTGGATCAGGAGACCGGGGAAACCATAATTGCGGGTATGGGTGAACTTCACCTTGAAATAAAGGTCGATATAATGCGCAGAAATTATGGTTTGAACGTAGAGGTTGGACCTCCGAAAGTGGCGTACAGGGAAACTATAAAGAAACCTGTGTATAACGTTGAGGGTAAGTTCATCAGGCAGACGGGAGGTAGGGGTCAGTATGGACACGTGGTAATAAACGTAGAACCCCTTGAGAGGGGTAAAGGGTTTGAATTTGTTGATAAGATCGTCGGGGGTAAAATTCCCAAATCCTTTATACCCGCGGTACAAAAGGGCGTTGAAGAAGCCCTTATGAAAGGAGTACTTGCGGGTTATCCCACGGTAGACGTAAGGGTTGAACTGGTTGATGGATCATATCACGAGGTTGACTCCTCAGATCTAGCCTTTAACATAGCGGCAAAAACCGCAATCTGGGAAGCTTTAAAGATGGCAAACCCAGTCTTTCTTGAACCTATAATGAGGCTTGAGGTGGTGACACCTGAGGAGTACCTTGGAGATGTGATCGGAGATATAGGTTCGAGGAGGGGTCATATAAAGTCAATTGAGGATAGGGGTAACGCGAAGGTCATCACCGCCTTTGTGCCCTTATCCGAGCTTATGGCATACGCAAGCGACCTTAGGTCCCTGACACAGGGTAGGGCATATTTCGTTATGTTCTTTGACCATTACGAGGAAGTTCCACAAAACATAGCGGAAAAGGTGATTGAGGAGAGGAAAAAGGAGCTTCAAAGGGCGAAATGAAATTTAAGTGGCTTAAGCTCGCAGATAGGATAGTGAGGCTTGATAGGGTCCATGAGTTTTATATCAAAAGGGGTGAAGAGGGGAATTTCTGGGTTATAGCAAATATATTCGGCTCCGAACCCGTGGTTATGGAAGTTTTCCCAACCTACGTGGAAGCAGAAAGGTTCCTGCGCAACCTCTCCTATTCCATAGTTGAGGAAACCCTGATAGACGTTGAGGAGATAAAGGAAAGGATGGAAATGGAGAATGAAGACTTTGAGTAGCCTTTTACTTTCCGTAATCTTGGGCTTCCTAGACCTTGCGGTTAAATTCTGGATATTAAAAAATTTCCAACAATTTCAACCTGTTGAAGTTTTCGGAGAATTTTTGAGGATAACCCTAGTTATGAATCCGAATACCGCCTTTGGGATCTCCTTAGGGGAGAATTTTCCGTACGCACCCGTCGCCATAGCCTTGGCACTTTTTGTCCTTTATCTCCTCGTGAAGGAAAAGAACACCTTCTCAAAGTTAATGTATTCCTTGATATTGGCGGGAGCCATCGGAAACATAACGGATAGAATAATAAACGGAGCGGTAGTGGATTTTATAGATGTTGGGATCGGAAACCTCAGGTGGTTCACCTTCAATTTAGCCGACATTTTCGTTTCCTTGGGGATAATTGGTTTGATAGTTAAGGGTTTTTTCGTAAA
>LBFQ01000011.1:0-4349 GCA_000980735.1 Candidatus Caldipriscus sp. T1.2 | reverse complement strand
GACTCTAGAGGATCCCCCAAGGGTATAGAGTTTTCTTCCCTTGACGTGGTTAAGGCGGGTGGGATGGTAGAAAAGCTCTCATCCTGGGCATTTGAGGTGATGATGCGGAGGGGGCATCTCGCCTGGAGGCTCTTTTATTACAACCCCATACCATCATCAAAACCCGTAAGAAGAATTTACGAGTTTGTCTTTAAGGACAAATTTATGGAACCTTTGAGAAACTTTAAACCAGACGTTATAATAAGCACACACTTTTTGACATCCCTAATAGGCTTGATATACAAAACGAGGTTTAAGACCAAGGTTTATACGGTGGTGACGGACTTTGTCGCCCATCCCCTTTGGGTTTGGGATGGGACGGACGGTTATTTTGTCGCCCTTGAGGATACCGCACAAGATCTGATAAATTACGGAGTTGATAGGGAAAGGATCCATACAACAGGGATCCCTTTAAGAAGGACTTTCTGGGAGAACGGGGATAAGGAATTTTTCAGGGATAAGCTCGGATATCCGAGGGATCATACGGTTATTTTGTTTTCCGCGGGTTCTTACGATTCGGTTCCAATACAACCCATAATTAAGGGGCTGAAAGGGATAGGTAAGATATTTATAGTTGTTCTCTCGGGAAAGAGAAAGGAAGCTTACGAAAAGTACAAATCCCTTTTGAAGGATGCCAACCTTGAGGGTGTAGTTTATCCATTTGTGGATTTTGTGCCGGATATTATGAGGGCTTCGGATGTATTCATAACAAAGGCTGGGGGAGTATCCGTAGCCGAAAGTTTAGCGGTAGGGCTTCCCTGCATTTTCATAAGAAGTATGCCGGGTCAAGAGGAGGGAAACGCAAGGGTAGTTGAGAAGTACGGGGCGGGTATCAACGCCCACACTCCAGAAAAAGCCCTCAAAGTTTTACTTGAAATTTTGAAAAATAGGGAAAGGCTTCAGCTTATGTCGGAAAACGCCAAAAGAATTGGAAAGCCCAATTCATCCCTTGATATAGTTGAGATAATTTCCCAAGAATTCGGAGAAAGAAGGGGATAAGTGCGCATCCGAGATTTTACCGTCAAACTCTATAATGCCCTTGTCCAGGTATATTACCCTTTTCCCAAACCTCCTTATCAGCTCAAGGTCGTGGGTTATTATTACCGTAGTTGCGGAGAGTTGGCTGTGTAGATCCTCCATAAGTTCGTATATAAGCCTTGAGGTTAGGGGATCCAGACCGCTGGTGGGTTCATCGTAAAATATATACCTGGGGTTTGTCACTATTGCCCTGGCTATTCCCGCCCTCTTTCTCATACCACCCGAAAGCTCCTGTGGATATTTCCCTTCCGAGCCTCCAAGCCCAACCATCCTTAAAGCCTCCAACGCCCTATCGTAAGCCTCCTCTTTGCTAAATCCCATCTCTCTTAGGGGCAATGCGACGTTTTCCAAAACCGTCATCCAATCAAATAGGGCGGAATATTGAAAAACGTATCCAAAACTCTTCCTCAACCTATTTAGTTCCTTGTGGCTCAACTTATCAACCCTGAGGTTATCCACCCAAACTTCCCCTTCATCGGGCTTCAGGAGACCCACTATACACTTTACCAAAACGGATTTCCCTATACCGCTTTTCCCAACTATCAAAACTGTCTCCCCATCCGAAATTTCCAAACTAACCCCCCTGAGTACATGGTTCTTACCGAAGGATTTCCTGAGATCTTTGACCCTTATCACCTCTTAGGTTCTCCAAAACCCCCTCAAGTTTTTCCTTCGCGGCCTTATAACCCGCATAAACTATCTCATCGTACTTTGAGAAATCCAAAATAGAGCTTATACCCATAAGGTCGGGTTCTATGAGGATGTCGGGTTTTTGCGTCTCCAAGAGGTAGTTTACTAAGGCACCCTGAGAGGCCATAAACCAAGCAATCAAACCGTTTAGGACGTTCTCCCTCTTAAACGCCAAAGCCCTACCCAAGAAAGGTAAGATCCCCTTTTTCCTATGGAAATGGGGTAAGGATGCGAAAATTTGCCCCTTCGGGAACCTCTCCAAAACGTTTACCGCTATAACAAAATCCGCCCCCATCCTTCGTGCTATACCTATGGGTATAGGATCTACGACCCCACCATCCATAAGCGTGAGGTTTTCCCTCTGGAAGTGTATAGTTTCGTATACCCCGGGCAAGCTTGCGGAAGCCCTAAGGGCGGAAACTAAGCTCCCCCTA
The DNA here is from genome assembly GCA_000980735.1 of Candidatus Caldipriscus sp. T1.2. GTDB lineage: Bacteria > Hydrothermota > Hydrothermia > LBFQ01 > LBFQ01 > Caldipriscus. The sequence goes on along the minus strand of LBFQ01000011.1, from coordinate 2,148 downwards.
TCAAGTATTACTTCGCGCTGGGATATAACGTCGTAAGCGTTTGCGGCGAACTTTATAGGCATCTCCTCTATCCTTATCTTCCCCACAAGCCTCTTTAGAAATCTTTCAAACCTTGAAGAATCGTAAAGCTCCGTTAGGGAAAGGCTGGGCTTTAAAACTTCCCTGTTAGCATCCCTTGCGAGCTCCCTCCCTATGTCCTCTATTAGCTTTGAGGAATAGCCTGCCGCATATACCCCACCTATAATTGCCCCCATACTGCAACCCACAACGAGGTCGGGTGTAAATTTTTTTTCGGAAAGATACTTTATCACCCCTATGTGAGCCAAACCCCTCGCCCCTCCTCCTCCGAGAACAAGCGCGACCTTCATTTAAAAAAAGAGCGGGAGACGGGATTTGAACCCGCGACCCCCTGCATGGCAAGCAGGTGCTCTACCACTGAGCTACTCCCGCCCGAGATGGGTATTATAAAGCTGAATGGGATATTATCACTTTATTTATCACCTTCGCTTTTTCGGTGAGAACCTCAACAAAGTATATACCGCTTTGCAGATGTATTTTTAAGGAATTGGAAGCTCCAACCCGTTTCACGACCTTGCCCTTTATATCATAGATCTTAACTTCAAATTCTCCGGGTTGTGTGACCGTTATATATCCTTTGCCCAAAGAAATGATGTTGTTATTCGAAAGGCAACCTTCGGAAATGGAGGTTGTTGGACAGCCCCCTGTTATGATCGTTGGATTGGTTATGCCCGGGGAAACGTTACTTCCCAAAGATAAAGATGTGATAATGGGGCTTATAGCACTTACCACCATATACTGCGAGATCTCCGTAGGTATTGGGTTTCCCACAGGGCAGGTAGGAACATTTCCCCCAGTATCGGTTTTCACAACCATAAAGTCTAGTAATCCCGCGCCGAAGGATTGGGTATAACCCGCAAGGACAAAACCGGTATCGGAAGTCTGTTGGACTTGGAAAGGTTCTTCTTCGTTTGTGCCACCGTAAGTTTTCGCCCATTGTAAAATCCCATCAAGGTTCGTTTTGATCATAAGGAAATCCTTTAAACCCGCACCAAAAGATTCCGTTGTACCCGCGATTATGTATCCGTGATCATACGTCTCATAAACCGAGTAAGCCCAATCTTCGTTTGAGCCCCCATATGTCTTAACCCATTGGAGATTTCCAAGAGAATCCGTTTTTAGAAGCAAAAAGTCGTGCAGACCCGCACCGAAAGATCTGGTATAACCCGCCACAACTATATCCTTACCCATTGTCTCAATTACTGAGGATGCAACGTCATCGGCGGGACCATCGTACACCCTTGCCCATAGGAGGTTTCCCGAGCTGTCGGTTTTGATGAGGAAGATGTCGTAAGTACCGGTTCCAAATGAATTCGTGGTACCCGTTATTATATATCCCCCATCCGAGGTTTGCACTATTGCACGCGCGCTATCGTCAAGGGTTCCCCCGTAAGTCTTAGCCCACTGTAAGTTTCCGTTTCCGTCGGTTTTGATGAGGAGCACGTCCGTCTGACCCGCACCAAAGGACTGTGTGTTTGAAACCGCCACAAAACCCCCACCGCCCGTTTGTTGAACCGAGGAAGCATACTCGTTGTTTGATCCCCCGAAGATTTTAGCCCATAGAATGTTTCCACCCGTATCCGTCCTCGCCAAAAACAGGTCAAAGTTTCCCGATAGAAAGGTCTCGCCGAGTATAACATAACCCCCACCTGATACCTGACGGACGTATTTCCCAAAATCCGGATTTGGACCACCGAAAGTTTTAACCCATACGTGGTTTCCGAGGGAATCTGTTCTTATAAGCATAGCATCGGCCGAGCCTACACCAAACGAATAGGTGTATCCGAATATTATTAGCCCCCTATCCGCGGTTTGCTGTAGTGAGTATGCCCCATCCCTCGCGGTGCCACCGTAAAACCTATACCATGGTGATACCGCCGCGCTTGCGCTCGCATGTATGAGCAGCCCCAATATTGGTAGGTTTATCCTAAGATTCACATCTCACCTACATTTCTTTGGGACGCTTTGCGAGCTCTCCTTATTATGGGCACCACAATGCCTGCCCCTATCACCGCTATTGCTAAAGCCAAAACTAACCTTTTCATAGTATGAGTATTTTAAGGTTTCTAT
>LBFQ01000010.1:1945-3537 GCA_000980735.1 Candidatus Caldipriscus sp. T1.2 | reverse complement strand
TAGAGGATCCCCTTCCTTGAGGATAAAGTACTTTGCTGGCTTTGAAGGGGTTAAGGAGGTGGAGGGAGAACCCTTTGTGATCCTAAAGAACATAGTTATCCTTAGGGACTTTGGGGATTCAGTTAGAAAACTGAATGTATCAAGGGTAATTGAGGTATCCGCTTTATAATACTTGTGTATGTCGAAGGTTTGGCCCGATTGGCACGATAGGTACGATTTTGACGAGTTTAATATTTTGAGGTTTGCCCCCGAGGAACCAGGGGTTTTCATGATAAGGAGAAAATTCTACGAGGATCATTTATCTTCAATAATTTTAATAGATGCTTCGGAAAACTTAAAGGGGAGGCTCCTTGAAGAGTGGGAGAATCCATCGGGAAAGGTGAAGGAATACCTTGAAAGGGGCGAGATCCTTGAATTTTCGTTCTTAAGGACCCTTGACCCTTATACGATAAGGGATGGCATACTTGAGGACCTCAGAAATCTCGGAAATCCTTGAGGATTTCTACACGAACCCTTTGTATTCAGGCAAGGGGCTTTGGGAGGAGATCTTTGGGACGATAAGGAGCATAAAGGATAACTCCTTGACGGGGATATTAGTTTTAAAGAGAATGGAGGAAACGTTGGTTTCCTTTTACGATTCGGGAAACTTTTTGGAAGGTATATCATTTGAGGGGGATAGATTCTACACATTCGGCTATGACGATTTCCTGAAGGGTGTCTCCGCTTCATCAAGGGTAAGACCCTATTCTTATGATTTTTATCCCCACAATTCGGAAGTTATAGCCATAATATCCCTGATACACAGGGGTGGTAAGGTTATGGAATCCATCACACCTTACCCAAGTAGGATATTTGGGGATCTGAAAAACTTGGGGTTCTCTGGGGTTTTGAGGATAAAAAGTCCCAAACTAATCTCTATAATATTCCTGTCGGGAAACCCAGCCGGGGCATTTTCAAAGAGGAAGTCAGTAAATTTGAAGGAGAGCCTTAAGGATGGAGAGGTTTACGAGATGTACGCGTATTCCGTTGAGGGTCCCCTAATGGAAAGGACGTACGCGTACCATCTAAAAAATTTCCTCCCGAGATTGAATGGGATATACCAGAAGATGATAAAATCTGACGAAAACGTAGCGAGAAAGGTTAGGGAAATTATGCTGAAATATGCGGAAGAGGAACCGTATTTGGATCCGATGTTAGGTTTTGTGGAGATAAATGGGGAGATCAGGATAAATCTGGAACCTTACGGTGCCTTAAAGACCCTATATCTACTTTGTGATGTTCTCGAGGAGGCCAACAAGAGGTTTTCATCCGAAATTGAAAAATTAAGGGAGGAGATAAAGGGGGCGTTATGAGATGGTTCTTGGCGATCCTTCTTTTTTCCATCTTTACCTTTTTCCTCACGATCTGGGGTGTCCTTGAGTTTTGGAGGCTCGAGGGGGAAAGGGAGAGGGCATTTAGGGTTATGAGCCTTAGGGAAAATTTGGCTTACGTTTTATCTTATTACGGAAAGGACGAAGCTTTGTTAAAATCCCATTTGAACCTCTCAAAGAATTTGGCGTTAGAGATAGGAGATGAGGAACTTATATCCCTCG
>LBFQ01000010.1:0-1060 GCA_000980735.1 Candidatus Caldipriscus sp. T1.2 | reverse complement strand
ACCGGTTTGTCGGTTTTTGCGGGCCTAAAGGGTGGGATTGCGGTATTATTCGGTCCAACGGGGGGCTACATTTGGCTATTGGAAAAAGGCTGGTATAAGAATCTGGTTTTAACTATAATAGCTTTTGCTTTGGGAAACGTGATCATTTATGCTTTTGGATTGCCTTGGCTTGCCTTATTTGTGGGTTGGGATCAAGTTCTGCAAATGGGATTTTTGCCTTTCTTGCCCGGCGATCTGTTAAAGCTGATTTTAGCGATTTTGGTAATAAGAAGCGTATCTAAATGAACTTACGGGTTATCCCCCTTAAAATATAAGTTATGAAACACAGGATTATCAGGGAACCGAAGGGATATAAAACAATAACCGAGATGTTTGAGAGGTCCGCAAAGGAGTACTCGAACAGGGTTATGTCAAAGATCAAGAGGGGAGGGGTTTGGAGGGAATATACCTTCGGGGAGGTGCTTGGGTATGTTAGGAAAATAGCGGAATACTTGAAGGAAAAGGGGATAAAAAAGGGGGACTTCGTTGCCCTTGTTTCGGAGAATAGGCCCGAGTGGGGTTGGGGGTATTTGGCGATACAGTGGGCGGGTGGAACGGTAATACCCCTTGACGCCCGGCTCACGGATGTTGAGAGGAGATTTCTGATGGATTTTGCGGGTGTAAAAGGTGTAATCTGCTCAAGGGATTACCTTATGGAGATGGAGGAGGCTAAAAAGGAGCTAAAGTTTGACTTTATCCTATCTATGGAAGATCTGGATAAGATTTTTGAAAAATACAAGGGGATAGATCGGGTGGAACTTGATAGTGAGGATCTTGCGGAGATCTTATTTACATCGGGAACTACCGGATCACCAAAGGGTGTTATGCTTACCCACAAAAACATCATGAGCGACCTTGAGGGACTATACCAGATAATAGACGTCGACGAAAACGACGTTTTCTTCTCAATCTTGCCTTTGCATCATGTTTATGAATGCACGGGGGGTTTCTTGGCTCCGATATACGTAGGGGCAAGCGTGGCTTACGCAAGCTCCCTAAGGCCCAACGTCATGCTTGAGGA
>LBFQ01000009.1:2198-3487 GCA_000980735.1 Candidatus Caldipriscus sp. T1.2 | reverse complement strand
CTTTTGAACGTTATGGAGAGGGCTTTAAGAACTACCCACATACATCCAGTATTCTTCGTTGAGAACGAGGCGGATATAAGGCACCTCCTCTTCTTCTTGATACACTTTATGCCACCTTACAAGGGGGGAAACAATCGGGGGGCGGTAATATTCAAATCCACGTTTGACCCATCAATGGGGGAGCAGTTTTACGCGAGGGCTTTCGGTGAAATATCAAAAGGCATGGAGCTTTTAAACAAGAGGACGGGAACCAAGGAGAAAATCTCCCACCTTTACGTTCCTTTCGGTAAGGATAGGATAGAGGTTGAGGGGGTTTCAGCGGGTGAATTTATCCTCTTGCCCAAGCTTAAAGATGCGCAAGTGGGGGATGTCCTTCTGGGTGAGGGATCGGACTTTGATTTTGAACCCTTTGAGGACGTATTCAAACCTTATGTGGTTGCGGTTAAACCAAAAAGTAAATCCGACGAGGAAAAGATCTCGGAAGCTATGCAGAGGCTTTTGAGGGAGGATCCAACATTTTCCTACGAGTACGACGTTGAGCTTCACCAACATTTGCTAAAGTGTCAGGGGGCAACCCATGCGAGCTCCATAATCTCCAAACTAAAAAACAAGTTCAACGTTGAGGTTGAGATAACTAAGCCCCGGATCCCTTACAGGGAGACAATAAGGAAGCCTTCGCAGGGTATGGGAAAGTTCGTAAAGCAGACGGGCGGTAGGGGGCAGTACGGAATAGCGATGATAAAAATAGAACCCCTGCCCAGGGGACAAAATTACGAATTCAAAAACTCCATATTTGGCGGTGCAATACCTAAGGAGTACATACCTTCCGTTGAGACGGGGATAAAGAAGGCGATGGCGGAGGGGGTTATAGCGGGATATCCAGTAATAGACGTAAAGGTTGATCTTTACGATGGGAAATATCACCCCGTAGATTCTTCAAACTTTGCCTTTGAGGTTGCGGGAACCTTGGCCTTCAAGGATGCGGCCGCGGGGGCAGACCCTTACATCCTCGAGCCCATATACAACGTCGAGATCTTCGTTCCGGAAATTTACCTTGGGGATACCATAGGGGAAATAAATTCAAGGAGGGGAAGGGTTTTGGGGTTTGAACCTTACGAGAGGGGATACCAAAAAATAAGCGCCCAGATCCCCCTTGAGAACGTATATGACCTAATAGTGCCCCTCAGGTCAATAACCAAGGGTAAGTGCTGGATAAATTATACCTTTTCGCATTACGAGGAGGCTCCAAGGGATATACAGAACAGGCTTATAGAGGAATATAAGAGATC
>LBFQ01000009.1:0-1520 GCA_000980735.1 Candidatus Caldipriscus sp. T1.2 | reverse complement strand
GCCAAACCAAAAACCATATTTGGGATCCCCCATACCGAAAAGTTTCTGAAGGATAGGTAAAATTGGCTATCAAGGGGTTTTAAAAGGACAAAATCCAAAGTACCCCTCCATACGTACTCAACTATGGTGTTTAAGTTTGCCATCAGGATGGATTGCGAAAAACCCTCAATAAGAACGAAGATCCCCAAAACCACCAAAGCCTCGTCAAAGGACCAACCACCCAGGGTGTTGGTTATCCTATAAAAGAGCCCGAGCCCAAACAAACTACCCAAGAGGTTTATAAGCGAGCTAATCAGGGCAAAGAGAAAGTTCAGCCTATACTCTGATTCCACCTTAAGGGAGGTTGAAAACAAAAGGAATAAGAGCTTTAGGGATCGCAAGAAATTATTATGAGGTGGTTTTTACCACCTTATAATATACAATTCAGGGTCCCGTAGCTCAGGTGGTTAGAGCGCGCGGCTGATAACCGCGAGGTCGGAGGTTCGAATCCTCCCGGGACCATTTTACGGGGCGTGGCGCAGCTTGGTAGCGCGCCCGGTTCGGGACCGGGAGGTCGGAGGTTCAAGTCCTCTCGCCCCGATTTGTCGGGGCGTAGCGCAGCTTGGATAGCGCGCCTGCCTTGGGAGCAGGAGGTCCCCGGTTCAAATCCGGGCGCCCCGACTTTGGGAATCGGGGTGTAGCGCAGCCTGGTAGCGCGCTTCCTTGGGGTGGAAGAGGTCCCGGGTTCAAATCCCGGCACCCCGATTTCTGGGCGCGTAGCTCAGCTGGTTAGAGCGCCGGTCTCACATACCGGAGGTCGGAGGTTCGAGTCCTCCCGCGCCCATTTGTCAAGGATCAAAGATCCATCCCTCGCGGAATATGGGAAAAAAAGAATATATTGGGCTCAAAGTAGGATGCCCGTTCTGAGGAGCATAAGGGAAGATTACAAAGATTCAAAACCCCTAAAGGGTGTAAGGATCTCCGCCTGCCTGCATGTTACCACCGAAACCGCAAACCTGGTTATAACCCTCAAGGAGCTCGGTGCGGAAATTAGACTTTGCGCCTCAAATCCCCTTTCAACCCAAGATGATGTGGCAAGCGCCTTAGTTAAGTTTTACGGGATAGAGGTCTTTGCGGTGAGGGGAGAAAGTTATGAGGAATACTATTCGGATATTGAAAGATGCCTTGAATTTGAACCTAATATAACAATAGACGATGGGGCGGACCTTACGGTCCAAGCCCACAAAATCGGAATGGCGGAAAAGATATGGGGTGGAACGGAAGAGACAACTACTGGCGTCGCGAGGTTCAGGAAGATGGAGAGGGAAGGGGTTTTAAGATACCCAATAATAGCGGTAAACGAATCTTATACGAAGTTCTTATTTGACAACAGGTACGGGACGGGGCAAAGTACGGTTGATGGGATTTTAAGGGCTACAAATATCCTTCTTGCCGGGAAAATGGCGGTTGTTGCGGGTTTTGGATGGGTGGGTAAGGGAATAGCGATGAGGTTGAGGGGTATGGGTTGTAGGGTGATAATA
>LBFQ01000008.1:1453-8015 GCA_000980735.1 Candidatus Caldipriscus sp. T1.2 | reverse complement strand
CTCAAATAAAGGAGAAATCTTTACAAAAAGTCCCTCCTCACCATAAGGTACGCATCCGAGCCGTCGGAATAAAACCCCCTTATAAGTTTATCCTTTACAAATCCGAATTTCTCATAAAGCCTTATTGCGGGAAGGTTAGATGTTTGAACGTGTAAATAGATCTCGCCCCCAATAACCTTCATCGCCTCCTCCAAAAGCCTTCCCCCGATTCCCATACCCCTGTATTCCTCCAAAACCCCTATAAGGGTTAGCTCCCAAAGTTTTTCGTGTATTTTCCTAAAGAATGCAAAACCCACCACCTCTCCCGAAACTCTCGCAACGAAAACCTTCCCCCCAAGCCTCAGATAATTAATAACCGAATTCCGGTGCCACCTTACAAATTCTGGGAAAATCTTTTCCGTCATCTCCTCAACTATCATTGCCCCCTCAAGGTCGTTCTTTTCAACTATCTCAACTTCCATAATACCTTTACCACCTTAAAGCCCTCAAAATCCACAAACTCAAACCTTCCAACCGAATAAAAGTAAAGACCCACCGATGTAGCTATAACATCCAATACATCAACAGGATAAACCCTCCAGGGAAATTTAAGGGGGTTTATATCCAAGTTGGATATTAACTTTTCCAAGGCTTCAAACCTAAAATTTAAACCCTCCAAAAGCTCCCCAGAAGGGAGGTTTCCCGAACCGTAAACCGACGAAGAAAACAAAGGTACCGCTTCGTATCCCTCCTCCCTAACCTCCGACATGAACTTTAAGAGCGCATCAACGTAAAACCGTACCCTTATCTTGGGAAGCTTGTACCTTCCATCCCCATAATGGAAGTTGAAGGAGAAAGTCTTAACGCCAAATTCCCTACAAATTTCAACTATTTCTTTCCTATCCTTTAGTGTTCCGAGTCTCACAAGTTTTATCTTACCATCCCTATGCTGGGAAACACAATAAAGGGGCGGATGCTTCTTATAAAGCGGTTTAAAATTCAACCCTACGAAAAACTCCATCCCCCAATTCTAACGCGAGTCGCCCTCCCTCCTTGGAAAACTCACATATTTGTATCTTTTTATCTCCTTAGGTATTAGCTTCACTTTCAACAACCTCACAACCAAATCCACCCTATCCGTTGATAAATTCTCCAAAATCAGCAAATATTTCCCCTCGGGTATATAGAACTTTTCGCAGGAGTTTAGGCTTACCCTTACGAACTTTAACGTATCTAAACTTACATAATGCACAATAAACGCATTTAAAACCTTACCGAAAGCCGCCGATGTGCACCTTCGCCTCTCAAAGAAGCTTTCCCCAAAGAGAAATCTAAGGGAATCGTCGTAAGCCCTTTCCGCAACCCAGAGTACAAAATTTTCCCCATCCGATTCAAAAGAAAGCTCACCATCAAAAAGGGCACCGTAAAGGGAGCTTGATAATGGCGGTATTAAAACCCTCCAAGTTTTGTATAACTTCGGCACACTATCCCAAAGGGTATCAACATAAAAAACTTTCCTCCTTTCAAATATCACCCTTGTATTAAAGTTTTTTAAAGAGCTGTCGTTGTTAAACCTCCAAACCTCAAATGAAACCTCGTTTTTCTCAAAAAAGCCTGCCTGTAGGAACATTATGAACCATAGGGTTTGCGTATCAGATTTAGTGCTCCAAACCACCTCCTTAGTGTAAACCTCCGAAAGCAAAGGCCTTTCGTTGAACCTTCCAAAATACAACCCATCAAGCTCCTTTTTTGCCTTAACTTTTATTACTAAGCTATCACCGGGGGCGGAGTAAAAATAGTAAAATTTCGCCTTAGGGATCCATAGGAAGGAAAGGAGGGTTATTGTTCCATCAATCGCCTTCAAGATGTATAACCTTCAGGGATTTGTATATTGCGTTGGGCTTTGCGAGGATGCTCTGGTAAATTACCACTTCCTTAGCAAAAAAAGTTAAATTTTTCACTTTAAAGTTCTCAACGTTTACGGGCTTTTCCGTCCTCGCCAAAGTTATATGCGGAACAAAAGGTTTATCCCTTTTCGGAAATCCCAAAGAATCAACAATAGTGTCAACCTTAAAGCTCAGTTCAACAAGCTCTTTATCCTCCTCAAACCCCACCCATATCACCCTCGCCCCCATCTCCGTCGGGAACCCCCCAACCTTCGAAAGCTTCAAAGGGAAGGACTTACCCAGGTCCTTAAGGTTTTCCTTCAAAATCTCGCATTTTTCCTCACTTATCTCCCCCAAAAACCTTAAGGTAATATGAAGGTTTCCCTCGGGTACGGGCTTTATGAAGGGATACCTAATTCTTATTTCCCTTCCCAGATCAAATAGAATACTTTTAATGTCTTTGGGGAGATTGAGGGCTATGAAAACCCTCATAAAATTTTCGGTGAGAAGACTATAAGGCTGTATATCATAAATATCGCAGATAAAATTATCACACCGCCCGTAAGGAGCCTCTGCCTATCAATGGAGGTTTTGTAGGGATATATGGGTTTTGATGGCTTCCCTAAGAACAGTCCAAACTCCGTGAGGATCAACCTTAACCCGTTCAAACCGTGTATAGCTATTCCAACCACCAAAACCCACTCAAGAAAATGTACTACGGGACCTTCGGCTACTTTGCTCATAACCGATTTCCAAGCCTCCGGTCCAAAAGCCCTTGTGCTTGTAACTATTATATGCATCGGTAAGTATATCGCCAGACCTATCCCCGTTATCCTGTGAAGGGCAAACATATAAGCCTCAAGGTTATACCTTCCCCCAAAAAGCCACCTTATTATTCCTTTTCTCTTATCAAGCATATCGGGATATTTTAAGGTTGCTCTTCAACTTTAAAATATCTTCTTTGCCGGGGTGGCGGAACGGCAGACGCAGGGGACTTAAAATCCTCTGGGGTTAAATCCCCGTGCGGGTTCAAGTCCCGCCCCCGGCACTTGTTCCGAAAACCCCCAATTTTCTATGTCATCCTCTTCATTCTTGGCTTCATCGTAGGGGAGTTCCTATCCTCCTCCTTACCCCAACTCCTCCCCCAAAGCGGTGCCCTCGAAGTTGCAACACACAAATTCCAATTCGGGCTTGAAAATCTTGAAATAGACCTTTTCTTTTTTCTAATAAAGCTCGGCTTTAAAATTGAAGCTTCAATTTTGGGGGCTTTGGTTGCCTCGCTTTTTGCGATCATCGGGAGGTACTTATGAGGTTCAGGATAGGGGGGGATACCTTTGTGGTGGTAAAGAATGAGGAGGAGATAGATTTAAGGGTTAGGGGAATAAGCGGTTGGATAGTGGAGGATGAGGAGAGGTTGATATATATAAATTACTTGGGGAAAAAAGTACCCTTTTGCGGGAACGCCACGAGGGTGGTGGGTTTCCTGAATATGATGAGGAAAAATCTGAGGGATTACATCGTTTGGGCTGAGGGTCCAAAGAAGGTTTATCTAAACGGGAATATGGTGGGGATAGAGCTTGAGGTGGAATATAGGAACTTTGGGGAGTTTTCAACGGTGCATATGGAGGGGGTGAAACATATGGTATTTCCGAGCGAAAACCCAAATTTCAAACCATTCCTTGAAAATACGGATTACCACATAAACTTCTATAAACCCTTTGGAGAAATTATCTTCGTTAGAACATGGGAGCAGGGGCATCCTTCGGAAGCCTTGGGATGCGCCACGGGTAGCCTATCCGCCGGGATAGATTACATAATGAGGAAAAGCTTTCACAGGGTTTTCGTGAAAACTTTATCCGGGGATTGGGGTAAGGTTTCCATAAGTGGTAAAGGTTTTACTTTGGAAAATCCGATAGAATATGAGGAAGGTTGAAAGGTTGTTATCACATTCCGCAAAAGTCTTAGAGCTGAAAACGATATCCGAGCTTAAGGGGGAAAACTTAAAGATAAAACTTTCTCTTTATAACATCCTGAACGATTACGAAGCTTTGAAGAAGGTTATGGAGGTAAAGGCAAAACAGAGGGAGGAAAGCATAAAAGAATCCTTCGTAAAGGAGTTATTGCCCCTCCTTGAGGACATAGACAGACTCCTTAACCACTTATCTTCCCTGGATATCCCCGAGAACCTGAAGGAAAGCGTCGGCGTAATATACAGGAAGATGGAACACACCTTAAGGAACCTTAGGATCGAAAAGATCTCACCCTCGGTTGGGGAGGATTTTGATCCAGAGAAGCACGAGGCTTTAACCGCCGTTTCATCCGAGCTTCCCAAAGGTAAAATTGCGGTCGTTTTTGAGGTGGGTTGGAAATTTGGGGATAAGCTTATTAAACCTGCGAGGGTAGGTGTATCGATTTGAAGTTGGTAATATACTCAAAGGGGGGAAGGAGATACTTAGCGGTGGGGGAATTCAGGGAGGGTAAGTTTGTCGGTGAGGATGAGCTGGGAAGGGTAGTAAATTTAAAGGAAAGGGAGGTGGAATTCGTATGCGGGGAGGTATCAAAGTTCCCGGATTTTGGGAAGATAAGGGGAATTTTTTTGGAGGAACAGGTTAGGGAGATATGGGAAATCGGTGAGGATCTGGATATAGACACGTTCTGTTCAATTTTTGGGAAAAATTCCGCGGAATTCAGGGCTGGGGCTTACCTCATTTTATCCTCCTCACCATATTTCAAGGTTGAGGGGGAGAAATTGATAAGGAGAAGTGAAGGGGAGGTAAATAGCATAATATCTTCAAGGATGGCGGAGGAGAGGAGGGAGAGGATCCTTAGGGAGATAGAGGGGGTTTTGAGCGGGAAAAGTAGCCCAATAATTGAAAAGGTTTTGGAGATCTATAATTTCGGATCCGGGGACCCGGACGTAGAAAAGGTTATAAAAAGGATACCTGAGTTTTGGGAGAGGTTTATAGATGCTGGATTTCTGGGAATTGATGATATACCGCACGAGATAAGAGAGCTCATGGTGGAAAATAACTTGGAATTTTTTGGAAGGGAAATCCCCTATGAGGATCTAACCCATCTTGAAACCTTCTCCATTGATAGCGAGGATACGGAGGATATAGACGACGCAATATCCGTTGATGGAAACAAGCTTTACATACACATAGCCTTACCTTATCGGATATGTTATAGGGGTTCGCCCGCAGATAGGTTTGCCCTAAGGAGGGGTTCAACCCTTTATTTACCCGACGGAAAATGGAATATGTATCCCCTTGAGGTGGTAAGGGATTCTTCCTTACTTCCCGGACAGGAGAGGAGCACCTTAACTTTGGAGGTGGATCTAAGAGATTACAGTTATAGCTTCAAGGTGGCAAGGGTAATAAACAAGCACAAAATGAGCTATAAAGATGCGGAGGGGAAATTAAGGGAAATGGGGATTTGGGAAAAATTGGTGAAATTTGCGGAGAATTTAAGGGAAATGAGGGTGAAGAGGGGGGGAATAGCCCTATATAGTCCCTTTGTAAAGGTTTATATTAAAGATAACGAGGTTTTCGTTGATGTTTTCTATCCGAACATGGCGGTAAAGTTGATAACGGAGCTGATGATATTTTACAACATAAAGGCGGGGGAATTCCTGGCGAAACACCGCATACCCGCAATTTACAGGATCCAGGATCAAAAGATAGAAGGGGAAATTCCCGAGGAAAACAACCCGCTATATTACGCAAAAATAAAAAACCTATCAAGGACCGTAAGATCCTCAACGGAACCCGGACCAAATTTAACCATAGGCGCCGAATTTTACGTAAGGGCCACCTCCCCAATAAGGAGGTACTCGGACGTGATAAACCAGCACCAGATTTTGTCAGTTCTCGGCTACCTTGAAGCCTTGGATGAGAAGAAGGTTATGGAGGAGATGGGTACTGCCCTTTCCGGCGAATATAAAAACTTCAAGGCTCAGAGGGATAGAACCAACTTTCTGATCCTTTATAAACTTTCAAGGGAGAAGAGGTTGAGGGGAATTACGATATCCGCCCGGGAGGTCTTCCTTCCCGAATATCCAATAATAAACGCAAGGAGCGATGTTGATCTGGAAGTTGGGAAAACCTACGATTTTGAGATTAAAAGGGTATCATTTGCTAAGCAAACTTTAACACTCTCCCCTTTAGAATAAACCCCCTATGCGTCAAAGCCTTTCCCTTATAAGAACCTACAGGGAAGCGCCCTCCGATGCGGAAACCAAGAGTCATAAGCTCTTGGTAAAGGGCGGATATATAAGGCAGCTAAGTAGCGGAGTATATACGTTTTTACCCTTAGGTTGGAGGGTCCTACATAAGATAATAAACATCATAAGGGAAGAGATGAACGCGATAGGGGCCCAGGAGCTCTTCATGCCATCCCTCACCCCATCCTCCCTATGGAAGGAATCCGGTAGGTGGGAGAGCTTTGGGGAAGATATGTTCCGCCTTAAGGATCGGAAGGGTAGGGAGTACGCCTTAGCACCCACACACGAGGAGGTGATATCCGAAATCGCAAGGGAATACATAAAATCTTACAAAGACCTTCCCCAAATTTGGTACCAGATACAGACGAAGTTCAGGGACGAACCCAGGCCCAGAGGGGGAATATTAAGGGTTAGGGAGTTCATAATGAAGGATTCCTATAGTCTTGACGCGTCTTGGGAAGGACTAAACGAAAGC
>LBFQ01000008.1:0-1433 GCA_000980735.1 Candidatus Caldipriscus sp. T1.2 | reverse complement strand
TTCGGGGCTCATGGGGGAAAGGAGAGCGAGGAGTTTATGGTGCTTTCAGATGCGGGCGAGGATAAACTCGCCATATGCGAAAATTGCGGTTGGGCCGCTAACGTTGAGGTGGCGCCCGTGGTGGATAGAGGGGAGAGGGTGGTTTTAAACTATAGATCTTCGCAAACGGTGCATACGCCGGGGGCAAGGACGGTTGAGGAAGTGTGCGCCCAACTAGGGATAGAACCCAAGTATATCGTTAAATCTCTACTTTACATCACGAAAGAAGGGCCGGTTATGGTGCTGATAAGGGGGGATCACGAGGTGAACGAGAATAAGCTGGCAAGCATACTAACGGAACCCCGCTTAGCTACCCCGGAGGAAGTTAAAGAGATTCTGGGTGTAGATGTGGGCTTTATCGGACCCGTGGATGTTAAAATTAGAAAGGTTGCGGACAACGCGGTTAGGAATATGGAAGGCTTTGTTGTTGGAGCAAATATGCCAGATCACCACATAGTGGGTGTATCTTTGGAGGATATTGGGGATGTTGAATTCTACGACATAAGGATGGTTTCAAAGGGGGATATATGCCCGAATTGTGGGGAAGAAATCAACATCAGGAACGCAATAGAAGTTGGGCATATATTTAAGCTAGGAACGAGATATTCCGAGAGTATGGGGGTTTATTTTACGGATAGGGATGGGGAGAGGAAGCCGGTAATAATGGGAAGCTACGGAATAGGACCGGGTAGGATAATGGCGTCTGCGGTGGAGCTTTACGGTACGGAGAACTCTATGATCTGGCCCAAGAGCATATCTCCCTTTGACGTGCACATCATAGACCTGATCATGGAGGGGGATGAGATTTACGATGGTTTAATTTCCGCGGGTTTTGATGTTCTTTGGGATGATAGGCAGGAGAGCGCGGGTGTTAAGTTTCACGATGCGGAATTGATAGGGATTCCAATTAGGGTGGTGATCGGGAAGCATTGGGCGGAGGATAAAGTGGAGGTCCAGGACCTTATAAGGGGCGAGGTAAAGATCGTACATAAAGCAAACTTGATAAACCTATTAAAGGAGGCGCTTAAGTAGCTCTACTGACCAAAGAGCTTCAGTATCACTCCCCCGTATTTGTGAAGAAGAGGACCGAAAACCAACGAAACGATCGACATAAGCTTTATTAGTATGTTCATTGAGGGACCGGTGGTATCCTTGAAGGGATCTCCCACGGTATCTCCAACAACCGCTGCCTTATGTGCGGGAGAACCCTTACCTCCAAAGTGCCCCTCCTCAATGTACTTCTTTGCGTTATCCCACGCCCCTCCACCGTTTGCCATAAGGATCGCGATTAAAGCTCCCACTAAGAGGGCGGAACCGAGGAAGAAACCAAGTGCCTCTGCCCCAAATATTAAACCAACTAGTATAGGAACTATAACCGCCAAGGACCCGGGCAA
>LBFQ01000007.1:11903-39655 GCA_000980735.1 Candidatus Caldipriscus sp. T1.2 | reverse complement strand
CGACGAGAGACACACTTAAGAGGGCTAATATTAGCCCCCTACCCCATAGCGTGGAAGTGCGTAAAAGGTAACCTTTCATACGCCAGATATTATAACGCCGTCCAATTCCACTAAAGTCAAATGCTTGCCATTATTCCACCCTTAAGGTTGTAAGCTTTAAACCCCAAATTTCTCAGTTTAACCGCAACGGAATAGCTCGTTCTTCCAGAATTGCAAAAAACAACGACCTTGTGGGTTTTCTTGTATTTTGCCAGTTCCCTCCAGCGTTTTTCTATCTCCTCCGCGGGTATGTTTATGGCCCCTTTTAAGGTGTAAGATTCGTATTCCGCCCTATCCCTTACATCCAAAAGGATAACGTTTTCCCCAAGATTTTGGATATCTTCCATATCAACCTCAAGCTCTTCGTATGAGATCCTTCCCATAACCTCCTTTAGCTCCATAACCCTCCTACATTTTGCGCATATATCCGAGGATGATGGCATACCGCAGACCGTACAGGCTTTTATTTCCTGAACCTCCTTTGCCATATTCTTTTCCACAAGAGGTATTAGTTTTCTTCTGAAGATTGAAAGTAGCCTGAACTTTATATCTGGTTGTTCCTTCTCCATCTCGTCAAGCCACTTTTTCATACCTTTTATTGGTGTAAATTCGCCGTGCGGGCATCCGCATTCCTGAACGGGGAGCTCATTTAAGGCAACATAATACAGGTCCTCTATCTCGGGCGTTGTAATAAGGGGTTTTATCTTCCTAGGTTGTCCGGGTAGGAGGGGCTTTAAAACGGGCTTTAACCTTGCTATCTCTTCAAAGTCCCCAGCAAAAAACAGGGACATCATTGTGGAAACGGTGTCGTCAAGGTTGTGTCCCGTTGCTATTGCATCCGCCCCAACATTCTTTGCCATAAGGGTAAAAATGTTCCTCTTTATCGTCCCACAAACCGAGCACATCTCATTTTTATATTTTGTTATCAAAAAAGTCGTCAATTGTGTATCCCTCTTTTTCCTTAAGGTTGTAAATTTCCAAAGGGACCCCCACCATCTCCGCTAGCTTTTCAACCTTCTTCTCAAGATGATCCGAATAATACTTTATCCCAAGGTTTATGTAAAAGGCGTAGATTTCCTGCTTTGGGAAAGCCATCTTTAATGCGTGGAGTAAAGCTACGCTATCCTTGCCACCGGAAACCGCCACCGCAACCCTTTCGCCCTCCCTGAACATCCTATACTCCTCAACCACCCTCCTCACCCTTTTTACAAAGAAATCTTTAAAACAATCCTTGCAAAGCTTCTGTTTCGCGTAAGGAAGATTAATTATCGCATCCTTTCCACACCTCGTGCATTTGCCTATTACCTCAAGGTTCAACCTTATAGCACCTATTCCACACTTCCCGTAGTTTATCAACATAAGGGACATATTTTAAGGCAGGGTGAGTTTTTCTAATATCTCCCTCACTTCCTGCCTTGCTTTCTTTGCATCCTGCACGAACTTTTCCACGAGGTTCATAGGACAGAAGGGCCCACACATAGAACAGGCAACCGTCTTGGATGCCCTTTGTTCGTAAATTTCCCTCGCTTTTTTGGGATCAAGGGCAAGCTTAAGCTGGGTTTCCCAATCAAGGGCGTACCTTGCCCTTGACATCGCCAGATCCCACTCCCAAGCCCCCTTAATCCCCTTCGCAATATCCGCAACGTGCGCGGCTATCTTGAAGGCTATAACCCCTTCCCTTACGTGTTCAACTGTTGGAAGTCCGAGGTGTTCCGCTGGGGTTATATAACAAAGCATATCCGCCCCTGCCCATCCTGCAACCGCACCGCCTATAGCCCCCGCTATGTGATCCCAACCCGCGGCAACATCCGTGGGGAGCATACCCAAAATATAGAAAGGTGCCCCTTTTGTTATCTTCTTTTGGGCTATCACCTGGGCTTGAATCTCGTTCAGAGGTACATGTCCCGGACCCTCCACCATAACCTGCACACCCGCGGACCTACACCTATCAACGAGCTCTCCCAAAACCAAAAGCTCGTGTATTTGCGGCCTATCAAAACTGTCGGCGATGCTCCCGGGCCTTAAGGAATCCCCCAAGCTTATTGTAACATCGTAGGTCCTACATATGTCTAAAATGTCGTCAAACCTTTCAAGGAGTGGGTTCTCCCTGTTATGGTACATCATCCAAGCCGCCAAAAGCCCCCCTCCCCTTGACACTATCCATGTTGTCCTTCCCTGATTCTTCATAAACCTTAACCCCTCAAGGGTTATACCCGCGTGTATCGTCATAAAATCAACACCATCCTTTGCATGCGTCTCTATCGCCTTTATGAAGTCATCCGGCTCAAGGTCAAAGATTGAACCTTTTGTTTTCGCGGCTTCAAATTCCGCCTCGTATACCGGAACGCTACCCATAGGAACTTCGCATATCTCCATCAAGGCCTTCCTGATCGCCCTAAGGTCCCCACCCGTTGAGAGATCCATAACCGTATCCGCCCCCGCCTCAACCGCAACGAGGAGCTTCTGCTTTTCCTCCTCTACATTTACGTAATCAAACGAAGTCCCTAAATTTGCGTTCACCTTTGTTCTTAAACCTTTCCCGATCCCGGTAAGTTTTTTTAGGTTCTTTGATAGGTGGATCTTGTTGGCTGGTATTACGATTTCCCCTCTCGCAACCCCCTCCATAACCACCCTCGGATCCAATCCCTCAACCTTCGCAACATATTCCATTTCTGGGGTAACTATACCCCTCTTTGCAGATTCAAGTTGTGTCATATTTATCCTTCCTTTACTCTAACTTAACAGCTAAAGATTCCAAGACTATCTTTGCCGCCTTCTTACCCGAAAGGAGCATTCCCCCGAAGGTGGGACCCATCCTGTTAAGCCCGAAAGTCTCCGCAACCGCCATACCCGCAACCACCAACCCCGGATAAACCTCCTTCGTGTATTCCACAACCGCATCCTCGGACGCGTTAACGTTCATAGCTCCAAGTCCCTTAACCTCAACCAAACCCCTGTTTGCCAACTTCCTAACCGCAACCGCATCATGCCCCGAAGCGTCTATAACAAACTTCCCCTCTAACGCTATAGGATCCACGCAAGTTATGGATCTGGGAAGCGCCCTAACCGGACTCCAATTTACCACAACACCACTTACCCTCCCATCCTTGATTATCAGATCGTCAAGGTAGGTAAGTTGTAGGAACTTAACACCCGCCTCCACCGCGGAGTATATGAGCTTGGAAGCAGCCAATGATCCGTAAGTGGCATAAAGACCATCCTCCACTTCGGTATACCTTATATTTAGCTCGTCAAATATCTCGTTCGCGGGATACCTGAAGGTAATCGTGTTCATAAAGTATCCACCTATCCAGAAACCTCCACCGAGATAGTTGTTCTGCTCTATGACGAAGACCTTCAGGTTCGCCTTTGCGAGTTCATAGGATGCTACAAGCCCTGCAGGACCCGCGCCTATCACGAACACATCGGCGTTTATAGCTTCGGAGAGATCCCTGTAGAACCCCTCCAATATTGCCCTACTTATTGCACCTTCGCTTACAGGTTTGAAAATTCCGTTTTTCATAGCTCCCCCCTTTCTTTCTAATATAATTCGGGGGAACCTTGGAACCTCGTAGGAAGGGCACCTTCCCTACGCCGGTATTACCCGGATCAGGTTCCAAGGGTTGGACCCAAAGGGTCCTCTCAGCCGGGGAAACCCCCAGCACCCCCGGTGCCCGATATGGATATTATAAGGATGTTTTCCGCCTTATAATACTCGTACTATGGTAGGGTACATTTTCCTCGTAGCAAGTGGTGGTCCTGATGGGTATGGGTATATGTGGTTCGATCAGGATGATGGGGTCCCATACGAGTGGTATGACCTAGGCTATCCCCCCACATGGCAGTACCAGCCCATCATAGATAGCGCGGATGCAACTTTGGCCGCCCTCATGTGGATCCCCACTTCCGCCCAAACGAGGGTTATAGGCGGAGACGAAGCGTATAACAACACCCAAACCCTCCCCTTCAACGTGACGTTCTTTAACACAACATACAGCGCGGGTACAAACTTCACGATCTCCACCAACGGTTGGATCGCATTAGCATCCTATACATCGGCATATTTTTCCAATACATCCTTTCCAAACCCCTCCCTTCCCAACCACCTCATAGCCCCATTCTGGGATGACCTTTCAAGCAGGGTTTGGGTCGGTTTCATCCCGGATATACGGACGTATTGGCCCTCGTGGCCCGATCCCACTTCTGCCCTCGTGGTAACCTGGGATAGCGCAAAGTTCTATAATGCTGGCTCTCCAGTTGCGGAATTTCAGGTTGTAATTCTGGATGAAACAGATCCCAACGGGAACAACGTAATAGTCTTCATATACAAGACGCCCTTCACAACTTCTATGACGGGTTCCATAGGATTTGAAAACTCCACTGGAACCATGGGGAACGCGTATACGGGGACTTTGTCCGTAGGAACCACGCCGAGTGTCACGAACTTTAACCCGGGTGTTGTAGTCTTCAACAGCGTGTTAGTTCCTGGTGATCCCGATGTTGTGGTTTTAGGTTCCGGTGATGATGTTCTATTTTCCACAACGCTACCGTTTGACGTAAAGTTTTACGGCACAACATATACCGCGGGTTCTACGGTGAGGATCTCAACAAACGGTTTCCTCTCCTTTGACCCAAGTATAACTTCATCTTACTCTTCAAACGGCACAATACCATCAACATCCCTGCCTAATGCCATCCTTGCCATATGGTGGGACGATAACGTTGTTATGGGTAGCATAAGGCACAAGGTGATAGGGAGCGCGCCGAACAGGAAGTGGGTGATACTCTTTGACAGCGTGAGGAGGTTCGCAGGGAGCGGAGGAAACGCCAAATTCCAGATAATAATCTACGAGCAAACCTCAACCACAACCGGAGACAATAAGATAGTTTTCTCATACAATACCACGAACTTCGGCTCCGCAACCCCCCAACGCCACCATAGGTATAGAGAATCAAAGCGGTAGCATCGGATTGCCTTATACCGGAAGCAGGATAACGGGTACCCAACCTAACATATCCGCAATACTTCCAAATACATCCATACTATTCCAAACGGATAACTTCACCTCAATTTCCGAGGCTTCAAGGTCTGTTAAAGTTTCCATATCAAAGGACGGTATAAAGGTTGATGGGAAGGCGAAGGTGGAGATCTACGATGTTCTGGGCAAGAGGGTATTCTCATCCGAAGTTGAGAACTCAAATATTAGCCTCAAGGATCTACCCAAGGGGGTATACTTCGTTAAGGTCGGTCAGAAAACTTACAAGATAGTTAGGTAAAACCTTGGGGGAGGGGAAAACCCTCCCCCCATTTTATTTGGATAAGCATAAAAGACTTCTGAAGCTTCTGAGGGAATTTAGGGATAATGAGGAGGGATACGAGGTAGTCCTTGCGGAGTTTGAGAGATTTTTGAATTTGGAGGAGGAAATCTTAAAGTATAGGGCTATGGCGTTTGATGTTATGAGGACCTCCGCACTTGAGAACCCCAGGGACCTCAGGTACGAACCGTATATAAGGAAATTAGTTGAAAGGCTCCTATCCTACGATGATATCAAGGATAAACTTGTGGCGGACTTTGAATTCCTTTTTGGCGAGTACTTCTACCTTGAACACATATATCCAATATCCCTGATATTTTGGAGGGCTTTGGAAAGATTGGGGGCGAAAGGTTCTATGGAGAGGATAAAGAGGGAGATCCTTTCTTCAAATGTGGGGGAGTGGATAAAGAGGGCGGAGGATCTTGGCATTCTTCCTTAAAATTTTCAGAAATGGTTCAAATTCTCCTTGCGGTTTTCTTCCTCCTTCTTACCCTTTACTTCACCCACATAAAGAGGGATTTAAGGCCTATGGCAATCTTCCTAACTTTGACTCACCTCTTTTCCATCTGGGGGATCTTTTCCATTTTTGGGAACATAAAGGGCGCAATAATAAGCATCATCGCAATAACCGCCATTATGGGGGTCTCATTGGTTGGATACGTTTTGCAAAACATAAAACTTGCGGAGGATAGGATAAAATATAAGCAGGAATTGGAGGAGCTATATTATAGTATGTGGGAGGTGTTGGAAGGGGTAGGGGATCCCATTGATTTTGTACTGAAGTTTGATAGGCTGTACCTCCTTTCTCAAAACTTGGCGGATGAAGAGGATAAGAAGATACTGGAGAAGATAAAGAACGTTCTTGCATCAAGAAAGGAGATTTTTGCCTCAAACGATCTTATGGAGTACGCTATAAGGAGGGGTATTCCAAAGAGAAGGTGGTGGTTCTACCTCTACGAGCTTATAAGAGATGCAAACGGTGTTTGAAAGCGGTTATAACCTGTTTTACGACCATGCGAAGAGGAAATTTAAGAAGTTTAAGGAAATTGGGAAATTTTTCGTGATCAGGAAAGTTGGGAAAACTCTTAGATTGCACCTTGCCTTTGACGATTTTGTGGATTGGTGGGATTCCGAAATTGATAAGGAAACATTAGAAAGTTGGTTGAAGAATGAGATCTATACGGTGGCAATTTTTAAGTGGCTTCCTGAGGATTCAAAATTTCTAAAAACGCTAAGTTCCCTAAGGATAAGCCCGCGTACGATTTTGGAGGGGAGGGTTTATTACATAGATTTAAGGAAAATTTCCGACGAGGAAAAGCTTTTGAAGAGCCTTTCAAGGAATAGGAGGAGGGACATAAAGAATATGATAAATAGGCTACGTAGGGGAGGGGAATGGAAGGTTGAAAGGGTTTCCCTTGAGGAGAATTGGGAAAAATTGGTAAATTTTATAAACTCAAGGTTTGAGAGTAGCCCATTCAGGGACCCCGATTATTCAAACACTATTAAGGAATTTTTAAAGGCGGTTGAGCACGACTTTTGGGCTCTCTCCCTGAACGGAAAGGGGATATCCTACGGTATAGTTTTAAGATTTAATAAGGTTGCGTACTGGTACCTGGAGGGTATGGATTGGAACTTTGCATATTATTCCCCAACCAAGGTGCTACAGTACCATATGATCCTTGAGTATCAGAGGGAGGGTTTTTGGGAGTTTAACTTTATGAAGGGGGAAAGCGAGTATAAGGCTTGGTGGACGGACAAGTTCAGGAAAATATACAGGTACGAATATTTAAACCCTTCAACCTTCAAGAGGTACCTTTCCGCTTTCGTAAGCCTCGTAAATCTCGTATAATGTTGCCCCCCTATAACCCCTATCTACAAGCTTTGGAATTATTCCCTCAAGGTTTTTCCTTGTAAATTCAGCATCGTAAGGGCTTAAGTTTTCAACCACCTCCATATTATGCAGGAATAAATTTAAAATTACCACCTTGCTTCTTTTCTCTATCTTCTCCACGAGTTTTAGCATTGATCCTTCGTCAAAAAGGGAAGGCCTTAGCCAAATCGGTCCGAACCTCTTAGCCCAATTCCTAAATCTCCTTAATTTATACAGGGGAAGGGACCTTAGGATCTTGAAAAATTTCCAATTTAGGGGGTAAGATGTAATCGGAACTTCCAATATTTTTCCTACTTTGTAGGGTTTTGGAAATATGGGGGGATGGCCGAAGGAGAAGGGGGAAACGCTCGTATCAACCCTGTAATCCAAAGCCTCCAGAAATTTAAAGGTCCTTTCCCTTATAGAATACCTTCCCGCCCTATAGGATCTTGGGGAAAATTTGAAGGTTTCTCTAAAAATAACCGTCAAATTCTTAAGCTTCTCAAACTCAACCTCATCCGTGTAATCTTCCGCCTTTTCTTCCGTCTTATCCGCATCAAAATTCGCAAAGGGTTCTATAAACTCCCCGTGAAGGTGCGTCCCCAGCTCCGCCCCCCTCTTGTTTATATCAATAAATATCCTTACGCTCCTTTCGTCCAAGATCACCTCCGGGCTCAAGAGATAAGTGGGTTTCAAATTGTACCTTTCAAACAGTGGTTGTAAGTACTCCGCAACCCCCCAATATATCCCCCTAAATCCCATGGGCTTTATAATCTCCCAATTTTTCCCCTTATCGCATTCGGTATCTATGGATATCGCCAAAAGTTTCAAGAGAAAATTTTAAAGTATACCTTAGAATTCCTTTCTATGCTCAAGGTAGCTTTGGGTTTCCTGCTGGCATCTTTCCTTTGGGGTTTTGCCTTCAAGGGACCTCTAAACTTTTGGCTGGGTATATTCATAGCAGGTATTGGGATATTGATTTTCGGCTTTTCGGAAGAAAGAACGAGGAAGATAATAAGGCCTAGGTGGGAAGATCTTCCCGTCGGGATCCTTTCGGGAATATTGATATATTCCTTTTTCTTTGCTTTTGCGGTTTTTGTTAAAAAATTCCTACCCGAGCTCTACCTATCTGTTGAAGAGGTAAAAGCATTAAAGGATTTGGCACCCATTTACTTTTCCTTCCCAGTAGCACTAAGTGTATCCGTTGGGGAGGAGGTATTTTGGAGGGGTTTTGTTCAAAGGACACTTATGGAAAACCTTGGGAAATTACAAGGCTATCTCCTTTCCATTCTCCTTTATTCCCTAGCCCACGCCTTTACATTCAATTTATCCCTAATCGTTGCGGCGATAGGGGCGGGAGCCTTTTGGGGTTTTCTCTTTATATGGAAGAGGGACCTAACCCCATTGATAATATCCCACATAACTTGGGATGTACTCCTCTTTACCTTCGGTATGTAAAGGTTTCCCTTAAGACATCCTCAAAGGTATAAAAACCGCGAACCTTATCCTTCAGGAAATCAAGGGAAAAGAGGACACCCTTTGCCAAAGCCCTCCTTGATGATAACCTATGTGTTATCTCCAACCTTTCCCCCTCCGAAAATAAAAATACGGTATGCTCTCCGAATACATCCCCTCCCCTCACCCCAAAAACCCCTATCTCCCCTTCCTTCCTCTCCCCCTTCCTACTTAAATTTATCTCCCTACCAAAAATTCCCGCAAGCTTTAGGGCGGTTCCGCTCGGAGAATCCTTCTTCCACCTATGATGTATCTCAACGATCTCAATATCCCAATCCCCGACAAATTCCTTTAAAAGTTTTAAAATTTCCCCCATAAGATAAACCCCAACGGAGAAGTTCGGAGAATAAACTATCGGTATAAAATTACCAAATTCTCTTATTTTCTCCATATCTCCCTCGCTGTATCCCGTTGTTCCGAGAATGTATTTTTTCCTATATTTCTTTGCCCTTTCCAATGCTTCAAAGGTTGCGCTTGGATGCGCAAACTCCAAAACCGCTTCCCCTTCTTTTATAACCTCAAAATCCCCCCCTCTCTCTACTACCCCTACTATCTCATGTCCCCTTTCCAAAAGGATCTTTTCCAATTCCTTTCCCATCTTCCCATAACCTACTAAAACTACCTTCATACTTCAATTCTAAATCCGAGCTTATAATCAACGATTTGGTAAAGTTCGTAGTTTTAGCAAAGAGCAAGAAACATAAGGGTAGAGTTGGAATGCTTATAACAAAGAGGGGGGTTTTAATTACGCCAGCCTTTATGCCTGTAGCAACTTACGGCGCGGTAAAGACGCTAAGTCCCCAAGAACTCAAATCCATAGGAACAAAAATAATAGTCTCAAACACTTATCACCTTCATCTTAGGCCGGGCGAGAACTTGATAGAAAAGTTTGGGGGATTGCACAAATTTATGAATTGGGATGGGTTTATATTGACGGATTCTGGGGGTTTTCAGGTTTTCAGCTTAAAGAATTTGAGGAAGATCAGCAGGGAGGGAGTACTCTTTAAATCTCCGATAGACGGATCCGAAGAATTTTTCACCCCAGAAAAGGTGGTAGAGATACAGCATAAATTGGGTTCGGACATAGCCATGGTCCTTGATTATCCGATCCCACTTCCCTCGGATAGAAAAGAAGCGGAAGAAGCCTTAGAAATAACGACTTTATGGGCGAAGAGGAGCAGGAAGAGATTTTTGGAGATAAAGCATCCATATCAGGCACAGTTTGGGATAATACAGGGTGGGCTTTATAAGGATCTGAGGGAGAGGTCCCTTATGGAACTTTTGGAGATAGGGTTTGATGGTTTTGCGGTGGGGGGATTGGCTTTGGGGGAAAGCAGGGATGAAAGGAACGAGATCTTGGATTTCATCCTCGAAAAGATCCCGGAAAATTCCATAAGGTACGTTATGGGGGTAGGGCTCCCGGAAGATATAGAGGATGCATTAAGCTCGGGGCGGACCTTTTTGATTGCGTCCTACCCACCAGGAACCCGAGGAGGGGTACGGTTTTTACATCCGAGGGAAAGATAAACGTAAGGTCCGCGAAGTACAAGGAGGATCCAAGGCCCCTTGATCCAAACTGCGATTGCTTTACCTGTCAAAATTTCACCAGGGCGTACCTTAGGCACCTTTTTACGGTGAATGAGACGCTTGCCGGTAGGCTCGCAAGCTTACACAGCATATACTACTACAACAAGATTTTGGAAAACTTCAAGAGGGAGGTTTTGGTGGAAAACGGCCTTTCTAACCTTCTTCCCTTGACGATAAAATAGTGAGGTATCCCAGCATTAGCAGGAATAAGAATATTGTAGCCCTTCCCAACCAAACCCCCAAACCCGTCTGGGATATTACGCTCGGGAGGTTTTGGAAGGTCCAAACGAGGAGGATGATCACCAAAAATGCCAAGGAAACGGTGCCCGTTAAATAAGCGACCCACTTTGGGATCCTCAAAACCGAACCTTCGTTAAGCTCCCTTATGAAGTTATCCGGACCAAAGAGCCAAATGAAGAATATTATCTCAACTATCCCAAAGAAGAGCAACATAAAGCTCCCCGCCCAAAAGTCAAGCTCGTCTATATATCCCGGAACGAATATTGAAAGATGCGCCCCTATGAGGACCAATATCATGGAGATTGCCACCGCCTTTGCGTGGGATAATTTAACCTCATCCTCAAGGAAGGTTATTAGGGGTTGTATAAGGGCTATTGAGGATGTGAAGGCGGCGATGAAAAGGAGCATAAACCACACGAAAGACCAGAAAAAGCCTAAGGGTAGGGAGTTTAGGACCGCGGGCATACTCATAAAACCCAACCTGAAGGTTCCAGCTCCTGCAAGTTCCGGAATGCTTGCGGGACCAAAGAATAAGAAAGCTGCGGGTATTGCTATTGCGGATCCCAAGACGATCTCCACAAATTCGTTTGTGCTTGCGGTTGCAACCCCCATAAGGGCAATATCCTCTTTTTCCTTAACGTAGCTTGCATAAACCGCTATTGCCCCCATTCCCAAGGAAAGGGTGAAGAAGATCTGTCCCGCCGCCTCAACCCAAACCTTACCTTCAAGTATCCTTGAAAAGTCAGGCTTCCATATATACTCAAGTCCCCTTATAGCAGACCATTCGGGTGTCGGATCCTTTGATGTAAATATAACTATCGCAAGGGCAACCCCCATAAGCAAAAGTAAGGGCATCCCTACCTTCGCGACGAGCTCTATACCCCTCCTTATCCCCCTGTGAAGGACGTACCAGTTTAATAGGAAGGTGATCCAAAAAAAGATGTATGCCTCAAGGGATGGTGAGGTGTATTGTTTTAGGAAATCCGCGAAGGGTTTTAAGGCTTCGGAGGTTTCGGAGGTTGGCACGGGCTTTGGCATCTGTCCTATAAGGGAATGGAAGGCGTACCCCAAGGTCCAGGACTCAATGTAAATATAATAAAATACTATCAGAACTGGGGCTGCGACCCCGAATATCCCCAAAAGCCTTCCCAAATTGTTTTTTGTAATCAAACCCAAAATTCCCACAGTTGTACCATGCCCCCTCTTACCCCCATACCTACCCGCTACCCATTCTACCCACATCAGGGGAAGTCCGAACAAAATTAGGGAAATCAAATATGGGATTATAAATGCGCCCCCTCCGTAAAGGGCGACCTTTGAGGGAAACCTAAGCAAATTTCCCAGGCCAACCGCGTTTCCAGCTGCCGCAAAGACCACGCCTATCCTTGATCCCCAATGCTCCCTCGCTCTCGCCATAGGGGGGTATTATACGGAAGTAAAATTGCAATTTATGTTTGAGGCGAACTACAAACTTTATAAGATCTTCCAAACAATTGCGGACATTGAGGAGATAAAAGGGGAAAATAAATACAAGGTTGAGGCTTATAGGTCGGCCTCAAAGAAGGTGATCCTATATTCTGGGGATCTTAAGTCCCTTTACGAGGCGGAGGGCTTGGCGGGACTGAAAAGATACCTAAAGGTTGGGGATGCCATAGCGGGGAAGATAGCTGAGTTTTTGGAAACGGGCAAGGTTTCAAAATACGAGGAGTTGATAGCCGATTTTCCCTTGGCTCTCACGGAGCTTTTGAGGGTGAGAGGTTTAGGTGCGGGGACGGTTAGGGAGCTTTGGAAGATGGGAATAGAGGATATTGAGGGGTTTGAAAGGTTCTTACAGGGCGAAGGGGCAAAGAAGCTTTTCAAGGATCCCTCAAAGATCTACGAAAACCTGAAATTTTACCTTTCCCAGAGGGATCTTTTACTTTTTAGCGAGGCGGTTCCCATCGTAAGATCCTTCACCTCCGAGTACAGATCCGCCATAGCGGTGGGTTCCTTCAGGAGGGGGGAACCTTTGGTGGATATCTTGGAGTTTGCGATAAGTGAGGAGGAGGCCTTCCGCCTAACTCTTTCCGGTAGATTTGAGAAAGGTTATTTGCTTTGGGCGGGCGAGAGGATCCCAATAAAACTACATATATACAATGAGCAGGATATGGGGGAAGTTTTGGTGTATTCTACGGGTCCAAGGGCTCACGTGGAAAAGCTTTTGGAGTTGGGGGGCATAAAGGGGGAGACTGAGGAGGAGGTTTACGAGAGGCTTTCCTTAAAATTCATACATCCGTTCCAGAGGTTTGACGGTTCGGAGGTGGAGCTCGCCTTAAAGGGGAAGCTCCCGAAACCCGTTTTACCCGAGGATATACTCGGTGACCTTCATGTGCATACCACCTTTTCCGACGGTTCTATGGAGATAGAGGAGGCGGTGCAAAACGCCATAAACAGGGGATATTCCGTAATAGGTTTGGCGGATCATTCCCCCTCAGCGGGGTATGCGGGAGGTTTAAACGAGGAGAGGTTGAGGGAGAAATTCCTAAAAATTCAGGTTTTGAGGGATAAGTATCCCTATATGAAGATCCTCTTTTCGGCGGAGGTTGATATAAAACCGGATGGTAGCCTTGATTACCCCGAAGAGATCCTACGGAATTTTGACTTTGTAATAGCAAGCGTGCATTCATGGAAGGAGGACGAAGATCTAACGGAAAGGATCATCTCCGCCCTTAGGAACCCTTACGTTCATATAATCGCCCATCCTACAGGTAGAGTCCTAAAGAAGAGGCCATCCTATAGGGTGGATATTGAAAAGGTTTTTAGGGTTGCAGAAGAAGAAGGTAAAGCTCTGGAGATAAACTCAAATCCCAAGAGGGTGGACCTTGACGCTTACGTTTTGACGGAGCACGATTATAAAGGTTTGGTTAGCATAAACACGGACGCACACAGGGAATGGGATATGGATTTTATATTTTTGGGATGCGCCCAGGCAAGCAGGGCGAGGATAGGGAAAGGAGAGGGTTTTAAACTGTGAGGAATC
This sequence comes from Candidatus Caldipriscus sp. T1.2, assembly GCA_000980735.1. Taxonomy (GTDB): domain Bacteria; phylum Hydrothermota; class Hydrothermia; order LBFQ01; family LBFQ01; genus Caldipriscus. The sequence goes on along the minus strand of LBFQ01000007.1, from coordinate 26,069 downwards.
CGGCTTTTTAAGGAAATTTCAGTAGGTTATGTACGTACCTTGCGAGGACATCCACCTCAACGTTCAGGAGATCTCCCACCCTTCGGTAAGGGAAGGCGGTTATCCTTAAAGTTTGTGGTATGAGCCTTATTCTTATCTCATCACCCTCAACGGAATTTATCGTGAGGCTTGTTCCATCCAAGGCTATTGAACCTTTTCTCGGGGCGAACTTTAAAAGCTCTTTCGGGATCTTTACCTTTATCCCCCAACCCTCCTCCCCAAAATCCAAAATCTCAGTTATTTCACCTACCCCATCCACATGCCCTAAAACAAAGTGCCCGTCTATCCTATCTCCGACTTTTAAAGCCCTCTCAAAGTTGCAAACGTATCCCTCCGCCAAAACCCTCCCGAACTTTGTGACCCTTAAGGTTTCATCCGAAAGGAAGAATTCCGCAAGGTTATCCCGAAAGTCCTCAACCGTCAAACATACCCCATCTATGGAGATAGACTGTCCAACATAAAACTCCCTTAAATTCTCAAACTCAAAAAGAACCCTAACCCCCCTTTTCCCCTCCTTAATTTCCCTTACCCTACACCTACCCTCAATAATTCCCGAGAACACTACTTCAGGATGTACCTCAAGCCTATTCCGAAGGTCAAACCTGCCCTTACATCCCCCTTTGTGGTAAATCCTATCACTGGAGGAACTTCTATGAAGAGGTCAAGGGGAACTTCCGAAAGTATGAGCTCCAAACCCAGGGGTACAAGGATCCCGAAAACCGCCTCATCACCGTGCCTTCCCTGATTTATACCCGCAAAGGCTCCGACGCCGAGATATCCGTTTATGGGGGTTTCCCTTGTCAGAAGTGAGTGGAAGAGGAGGGAACCGCTCACCGAAAGGTCCGCGGGGGCAACAAACCCACCACCCCCTATATTAACCTGAAGGGCGGAATTTTGTCCTATCCCCCAGAACTTCAGGGAAAGGCCCGTAGGATCCCCTATCACTATCCCTATGCTTATACCCGAGGATGGTGTACCCGTTAGGGCGGATAAAAGGGTCAAAGCCAACATAGAAGGGAATTATAAGGGGGTTTTTGTTAGCCACTTTATAATTTCCGTCGTGCCCAAGAGGGATATAAAGAGGATCCTAATAGCAAATAGGGGGGAAATCGCCTTAAGGATCATCTATGCCTGCAAGGAGCTGGGAATAGAGACGGTGGCTATATACAGTACTGCGGACGAAAATAGCCTGCACGTTCAGCTTGCGGATTATGCGGTTTGCATTGGAGGACCATCCACCAAGGAGAGCTATTTAAACATTCCGAACATAATAGCGGCGGCGGAGGCTTGGGAGGTGGATGCCATACATCCGGGATACGGTTTCCTTTCGGAGAGGGAGGATTTTGCGAGAATCGTAGAGATGCATGGGTTAGTTTTTATAGGGCCTACGCCCGAGCAAATAGCAATAATGGGGGATAAGGTTATGGCGAAAAAGACGGTGAAGGAGGCAGGGGTTCCCCTGGTTCCGGGTACGGAAGAGCCCCTTGAGGATGTAGAGGAAGCAAAGAGGATAGCGGCGGAGATAGGTTATCCGGTTTTATTAAAGGCGGCGGCTGGTGGTGGGGGTAGGGGGATGAGGATCGTTAATTCGGAAGAGGAGATGGAGCAAAAGTTCCTCTCCGCATCCGCGGAGGCGGAAGCCGCTTTTGGAGATGGGAGGTTATACCTCGAGAAGTTCATAACAAAGCCCAAACACATAGAGGTTCAGGTTTTGGGGGATGAATACGGAAACATAACCCACCTTTTTGAGAGGGAATGCTCCCTTCAGAGGAGACACCAGAAAGTTGTTGAAGAGGCGCCGAGCCCATCAATAACGGAGGAGCAGAGGAGAAAGCTTCTTGATTATGCGGTAAAAGCGGCAAAGCACATAAATTATAGGAGCGCAGGAACATTGGAATTTCTTATGGATGAAAACGGGAACTTTTACTTTATAGAGATGAATACGAGGATCCAGGTGGAGCATCCCACCACGGAGATGATCACTGGGGTGGATATAGTTAAAGCCCAGATCCTGATAGCCATGGGGGAAAAATTGCCCGTTGATACGAAGAATTTGAGGATAAACGGGCATTCCATAGAGGCTAGGATAAATGCGGAGGATCCAGAAAACAACTTTGCGCCAAGCCCAGGAAAGATAGAACTTTTGCACAAACCTGGGGGACCAGGCGTTAGGGTAGATACGCATATTTATCAGGGATACACGATCCCACCATATTACGACTCCCTTATAGCAAAGTTGATCACTTGGGGAAACGATAGGAACGAGGCTATAAGCAGGATGAAGAGGGCGCTTTCCGAATTTGTTATAAGCGGGATAAAAACAAACATAGGATTACACCTTGAGATTATGAACAGGTCTGAGTTTTTAAGCGGTAAGTTTTACACCAACAGCCTTGAGAAATGGATAAGCTCCTAAAACCCATTGAGAAGGTAGGAGACTTTGCCATATTCTTTATAAACACGATTTTGGCTTTTGGAGAAGCTAACAAGGTTTTTGGGGAAGTTTTCAGGCAGATCGCAATAATAGGCTTTGATTCTCTGTTGATAGTTGGGGGAAGCTCCACCTTTGTGGGATTGGTGGCGGCACTTCTGGTATCATTCCAAGTTAAGGATTATGTCCCCGCCAACATCATAGGGATGGGGATATGGAAAGGTACGATAATAGAGCTTGCGCCCGTTTTAACCGCCTTAGTGATAGCGGGTAGGGTGGGAGGAGGGCTCGCATCCCAGATTGGAACAATGAGGGTTACCGAGCAAATAGACGCCCTTGAGGTTATGGGGATAAACCCTTACAGATTCATAGTCCTCCCAAGGGTAATAGCGAGCATAATTTCCATTCCCATTCTCACCGCCATAGCCACCTTCATTTCCATATCCGCCGCCCTTATTTTCACCACTTACGTTTATGGTATGTCCTATAATGAACTCGTAGCGGGGATGAGATCTAGCTACAGTGATAGGGACCTGCTTGTTGGTGCGGTTAAATCAATTATTTTCGGTATAATAATAACCTTCATAAGTTGTTATGAGGGTTTTAATTCCGAGGGAGGGGCTATAGGGGTGGGTTTATCCGCCATGAGGGCGGTGGTTTATTCCTCCGTCCTGATCCTTGTGGCTGACTTTATAATTTCTTATTATTTCTACGGCGGATGATAAGGCTTGCGGTAATTTTAATTGCGGATCAGTTTAGATACGATTACCTTACCCTTCTGGATCAAAAATTTCTAAATTCCTCTTTCGTATATACAAACTGCCATCATAAGCATATTCCAACCTTCACCGCGGTGGGGCATGCTACGATATCAACTGGCGTTCCCCCAAGAATACATGGGATAATATCAAACTTTCCATCCGTTGAAGATCCAAAGTTCGGGAAATCTCCAAGGAGGCTCAGATATCCCACCGTGGGGGATGAGATAAAGCTAAAGTATCCAGAATCAAAGGTTGTAAGTATCTCTTTAAAAGATAGATCGGCTATATTTTCGGGGGGATTCTTGGCGGATGTTGTTCTTTGGCTTGAGGATGGGAAGCTAACAACATCAAGGTATTATAGAAAACCCGAATGGTTGGATGAAATAAACGGGAAGTATTCCTTAAAGGACGAGTTCTTTGAGGGAAATAGATTTCTCCTTGAGGTATTTAAAGAGGTTTTAAGGAGGGAAGGGCTTGGAAAAGATACATTTCCGGATCTGGCGATTTTGAGCTTATCATCCTTGGATTTGGTGGGGCATAAGTACGGTCCAAACAGCGATGAGGTTAAGAGGGTGGTTAAACAGGTGGATACGGTCATTCGGGAGATTTTAAGATTTTTGGATAAGGAGGTAGGAAAAGGGAATTATATCCTGATCTTCACCTCGGATCACGGGGTGGCGCCTATACCGAAAAATTTCGGGGGGTATGTGGATGAAGAAAAGCTTGGGGAAGAGATAAGAGAAATATTGGGAATGGATGTTAGAATTTCGTATCCTTGGGTGTTTTTGAATAGGGAAGAGGCATCGGCAAAGAAGACAATTAAGGAGTATCTTTTGGGGAAGGAGTGGATATTCAGGGTTTATACGGATGAGGAGGTTTTGTCCCTAAATCCCAAGGATTTTGTCGATAGCTTAGTTATAAACGGTTTTGATGGTTCCGCGGACCTCGTTTTTATAGCGAAACCTTACTGGGTAGTTGGATATACGAGGGGTACCACCCACGGCTCGCCCTATTCATACGATACCCATGTTCCCCTCGTTGTTTATGGGTTAAAAAAGGGAAAGAGTCAGGAGGGTTGTTATATAACTAAGGTTGCGGAAATTTTGAGGGAAGCTTTTAATTTACCTTAAAAGCGCCGAAAGCAAAAGGTTAAGGATTATCAGAAAGGTAAAGATGTTCCACCATCCCATATCCTTCCAAAAGGAAATGGAAAGAAGGATAAGAATAATAAAAGGCGCCAAAGCCCAGACAAAAAGCCCGAATTTTATTTTTAACAGGGATAAAGTTAAGCCCAAGAGCACGAGGAAAAATCCGAGCCTACTCACGGAAGAAAAGTAGGATATATTCCGCAACCGCCCTTTTATCATCTTCTGTTAGAATTTCCCTAAAGGAATACATGGTCGTTCCCTTTATACCCTCGTTTAGGACCCTTATTGTGGTTTGGGGAAGGGGGTTAAACTTTGAGAAGTCCGGCGGTGGAGGGATATTCCTTCCCACACCCTCACCATCCCCCTTTATCCCATGACAGGAGGAGCATATATTTTCAAATAAATATCTCCCCCTTGATATTAGAGAGCTGTCTACCTTTACCTCCCTTTTCGTTAATTTTTCTATATACCTTGAGACCGCTTTAATTTCTCTTTCGGAAAGTTCGTTGAAGGACTTCATCGCGGTTCCCTCGATACCTTCCCTTAACACCTTTTCAACATAATCGGCTTTTATCCTATAATCCGTAAAAATTGGGGCCGGGGGAACAAGGTCGTTGTTTTCCCTATGACAGCTTATACACTTTTCCCTAAAAACCACCTCCCCCGGGTCTTGACATCCCCACAAAGCCAAAATTAGTAAAATCTTAGCCTTTTGATGGTAGGAATTCAACTTCCTTTATGGTATAAGTTGCCCTTCCCTGGGACGCGGACCTGAGGTCGTTTGCAAGGTCAAAAGTTTGCTTTAGTGGCACCAAGGCATCGACAAACTGCGTTCCAAACTCTTCATATATGTTCTTTATTTCCCCATCAATGGAGGATAAAAGCTCCACGATATTTCCAAGGTACTCCTGAGGTGTCATAACGGAGATCAGGGCGTAAGGTTCAAGGAGGATGGGTTTTGCGTTTTGTATCGCTTCCTGAAGGGCCTTTATGGATGCAGCCCTAACACCAAGGGGGGTAAAGGTAGGATCGTAGGGTACCTTAAATTTTGCCTTAATTTTAACCATAGGATAACCCATAAGGGGTCCAAACTCCAAAACTTCCCTAAACGAAGAAATCAAAGCTTCCCTTATTTCTTGAGGTAGTTCGGATTCTATCTCAAAGGAAGTTTCATCCGTACTTTCAACTTCAACCTCCACTATACCCCTATGAACAACATCCATCGCTTCTTTCTTGAACTCCGCCCTTGCGTATCCCCTCCCCGTTATCGTCTCCCTATAAGATACATAAGGCTTTCCTACCCTTACCTCTAAACCGTAATCCCTAATTATCCTATCAATCACAATATCGAGGTGAAGCTTTCCCATGCCCGTAAGTATAAACTGCCCAGTAGACTCGTCCTTCTTGACCCTTAGGGATGGGTCCTCCACCGCAAAAATATTTAAAATCTCCTCCAGTTGGGCTTCATCCGAACTCTTCTTGGGTTCCAAGGCAACGGAAACAAGGGGTTCTGGGAAAGGTATCCTGTCAAGCTCTACGGGCTCTTCAATTACGGTTAAGGTATCGCCCGTTATGGTTTTGTCCGAAAGTCCTACCAAAGCCACTATATCCCCCGCTTCCGCCTTCTGTATCTGCTCCTTTTTGTTTGCATGCATTTTGTATATCCTCGTCGCCCTCATTGTCTCCCCAGTCCTCGGGTTGTATATCTTCGTCATAAAGGTTATCTCACCCCTATAAACCCTTGTGTAGAAATACTTATTTTTTCCCTTAGGATCCACCTGAATTTTGAAAACCTGCGCCACCAAATTCCCCTTGCCCGTATGAATATAAACGTCCTCACCCCTTAGTTTTCCATGAACGGGGGGAACATCAAGGGGTGAAGGTAAAAGCTCTACTATAGCATCTATCAAAGGCTGTATTCCTTTGTTTTTCAGGGCGGAACCCATAAATACGGGAAAGATCCTGTTTTCTATTACGCCCTTCCTCAGCGCCTTTTTAACCCTTTCTGGCGGTACAAAACCTTCTTTTTCGTAAATCTCTAAAATTTCGGGATCGTACTCCGAGGACCTAAGTATTATATCTTCGTAATATGGGATACTCTCCTCGTCAAATTCCCAATCCTCAACCCTATATTTCTCCCCGGTCTCGTCAATATCCCAGATATACTTTTTCCTCTCCACAAGGTGTATTACCCCAACAAAATCCTTCTCAATCCCTATGGGAAGCTCCATAAGAAGGGGATCAACGTTCAACTTCTTTTTTAAACCTTCGATTACCCTCCTAAAGTCCGCCCCTATCCTATCCATCTTGTTGATGAATATCAACCTCGGAACCTTATACCTCTCCGCCTGACGCCATACGGTTTCGCTTTGAGGTTCAACCCCCTCCACCGCGCTAAAGATCACCACCAAACCATCCAAAACTTTCAGGGACCTTTCAACCTCTATCGTAAAATCCACATGCCCAGGAGTATCTATTATGTTTATCTGGTATCCCTTCCAGAAGCATACGGTAGCCGCGGATGTTATGGTTATTCCCCTTTCCTTTTCCTGTATCATCCAGTCCGTTGTCGCGGTCCCCTCATCCACGTTTCCGAGCCTGTGGATCCTTCCGGTATAATACAAAACCCTTTCCGTTGTTGTGGTTTTACCCGCGTCTATATGCGCAATAAAACCAATATTCCTTACCTTTTCTAAATCCAAACCCTCCTTAACCTCCATACTAAACCGTCAGCCTTTTCCTTCCTTTCTTGCGCCTCCTCTTTAAAACCCTCCTTCCACCCGGAGTCCTCATCCTCGCCAAAAACCCATGCCTGCGCTTTCTCTTCCTCCAAGAGGGTTTATTATAGGTGATGGACATAGGCGGAAATTATATGGATGCAACAACCCCCACTTTTATTTTAACCTTCTTAACCTCGCGTTATTTTAATCCCCATTATAATTCTTTTATGATTAGCATTATTCTCCTTTCCCAAAATGCGGATACGATCCTTGTAAGAGATACGCTTGAGGAGAAGAGGTTCGCAACATCACAGGCTTTAACCACAGTCGCAGCCCTCACCCTCTTGCAAGGTTATATCAATCCACCCCAACCTTCAAGTTCTCAATGTTGTTTCAACATAGGTACCTTTGTACCTCCAAGTTGCGACTTTGGAAACATAATGGGTTGTAGTTCCCCTTCATGGGATTTCGGAAGCTGTACGGGTCCCACCTTTGATTGTGCAACGGGTGGTGGTGATTGCTCAGGTGGAAGTAGTGGTGATTGTTCAGGTGGTGGTTGTTCAGGTGGTGATTGTTCGGGAGGTGGTGATGTTGTTCGGGAGGTGGTAGCTCAAGCGGTGATTGTTCGGGAGGTGGTAGCTCAGGGGGGTCAAGCGGTGGTTGTTCGAGCTCAGGCGGTTCAACAACTACCTGTGCATCACCCACCCCCTACTTTTTACCAAATAAAACATCAAGTATCCGATATTCCCAATATTCTTATTCTTCAAAGGAACCCGTTCCGCAGGCGGTATTGTGGTGCGCCGCCCTTTCACCGATAGCCTGTTATATCTTTACAAGGATCACAAAATATCCAATAAGGAAACCTATGGGGGTCTCCTCCTTTGCAGGTGCCCTTGATGGCCTGATATGGGGTTCCTTAATTTCGGCAAACTATTATCATTATGTAAATGAATGGGACCCAAGGATCTTTTATATGTTTGCAATATTTGGATTATCCGCGGGTAATTTAGCGGGGACCTTGGCGGGAAGTTTCGGGGGTTCCGAGGGGGCGCATATTTTAAAAACCGTCTCAGCCGTTCAACTTCCCTACGCATACAACCAACTGAAGAGGATAATACTTGGAAGGTGGGCGTTTGACTCAGAAAGCGAAGGTGAGATTAAGGCGGATTTAGGAATAATAACAGGCCTTTCAATAGTTGGAGGTCTTGGGACATTTACCCTAACATATAACGATCACAGTATAACAGCCGGGGATGCCCTATTTATGGCATCAAACATGATAAGAGGTGCCTTTGCTCTTGAGGCTCCAATTAAGGTATTATACGCTAGCACCCGTAGGGATTTTGGCGGTACCTTCTTCGGATATTACAACCGAGATCCCGTTTTTGAAAGGGTTGGGGGATTTGCAAACCTTGCGGGTATGGCCCTTGGGGGGTATTTATCTTACAAAATCGTAAAGAAAAAGGACTTTTCCCTAACAACAGGGATAATTTATGCGTTTGTACCCCTTATGTATTACCCCGCTTTAGGTCCTATGGAAAACCCTTTTGCACCCATTATGACCAGTATTCTTGACATCGGTATTTTAATCATTATTTATAAATCCACCTTATAATTTCTATATGCTTGGCCTGATCCTCCTTTCCCAAAATGCGGATACGGTGAAAAGTGATGGGGTAAGTAGAGAGGAAACTTTCAGGTTCCTCGCGGGACAGTGCCTCCTCGGAAGTACCGCTTACCCTACTGCGGCATTCTTCTGGGTTCTTTCTACTTCAGAGGATGAGAGGTACGCCTCATGCGCCGCGTGTATGACTCCTATGGCTTGCCTAATGGCAAACGGAGCTTTTGCACTCTCCACAAACATCAAAAAACCATTGGCAGTTTCATCCTTTACGGGAGCGGTAGATGGTATGATATGGTCTATACTTCTAATAGCAAATATATCGGTCTATACTGAAAATTGGGATCCCAAGCTTTATACCACCCTGTTTCTCTTGGGACTTTCGGGGGGGAATGCCGCGGGATATCTCTCGGGTTTGCAGGGTGGTTCGGATGGCGCTTACGTCTTAAAAACCGTCTCCGCCGTTCAACTTCCTTATGCATATAACCAACTGAAGAGGTTAATATTTGGAAGGTGGGTGTTTGACTCAAAAAGTGAAGGTGAGGGCAAGTTGGATTTAGGGATAATAACAGGTCTTTCAATAGCCGGGGGTCTTGGGGCATTTGCCCTAACGCATAACGATTACAGTATAACGGACGGGGATGCCTTGTTTATAGCATCAAACATAGCAAAGGGTGCTTTTGTCCTTGAGGCTCCGATTAGGTTATTATATTCTTTAACCCACAAGGATTCTATCCAGGATTTTGTCGGGGCTTCTTTATTCGGGTATTACAACCGAGATCCCGTTTTTGAAAGGGTTGGGGGATTTGCAAACCTTGCGGGTATGGCCCTTGGGGGGTATTTATCTTACAAAATCGTAAAGAAAAAGGACTTTTCTCTCCTTGAAGGTTTAATTTATTCAGCGGTGCCAACCTTGGCTTATTGGGCGGCTCTCGCTCCCGGATATATAATAGGATCCGATTACTACAGGTTCTCCCCAGTAGTTCAGGCAACCTTTGATGTAGGCACATCCCTTTTGATATACCAGATCATAGAGAAGTTTTAAAGTTTTCCGAAAACGGAGAAGACAAAAGTCCTACCCCTTGATGGGTAGCCCTCAATAAAGTAATTCTTCCTGTTTGTTATGTTCTCCACACCAAAGAGGAAACCCTTTCCCCAAATTTCAAATTTCAAATATCCGTCAATCCTCAGGAAAAAATCCAAAAAGCGGGTGTTTGATGGGTTTGAAAACCTCGGATCCAAATAGAGAAAGGAAAGCTCAAGGTTGTGGGCTGAAAGGGAGGCAAAGTAAGAATTCCTGGGCCTGTATATCATCCTTTTTCCAGAGTCATAGTAAGCGTAAATTCTGTCGTATTTAATTTTGAAACCGAGAAAATTTGCCCCAAAGCTTGCCCCCCACATCCTTCCACCCCCGACGTTCTCAGGTCTCCATATTCCCCCATAGTTCCTCCACTCTATAAGATCCCAAACCCTCCTAAAGAAAGCTGAAAGGTAAAAGCCCTTAAGGTTTAAATCCGAAGTTAGAGTTATAGCCTTTTCGTTTTTTAGGTTTGGGTTCCCTTCCGCCTGAGCCCCCTTCCAATATAACTCGTCAAAAGAAGGGATCCTGTTGGAAAGGGAAAAGCTAAAGTTTGCAACCTTCAAAGGAAAGTTCAAAAACGAACCGTACCCGATCCTTTTCCCATCCGTCCAAACGTTGGATGAAATAATGCCCCAGTAAAGCCTAAAATCCCTTGATATGTAAAGGATAGGCCTAAATTTTTCCCCCACGTTTGAGCTTTTGATCCCCTCAAGGTAAGTTAAAAGCCTGAATTTTGAAAATTCAAATCCCCTACCCAACCTAAGGTTCGTATGTTGGGACTTGACAAAAACATCCTCCCATTCCCTGCCCAGAATAAGGAGCTCAAAATCTTTAAACTTTCCCAGAATCCTTATATCCGTTTGGATGCCAGAACTTTGCGGAAATCCTTCCATTCCCGATGTCCTCTTCCTTGAAAATCTAATGTTCCAAAAACCTCCGGCAAACACCACCCCCTCTAAGAATGTTAGTGTGTCCCTTCCACCAATTAAATTTCCGCAATCAAAACCCCCAATGCTATCCCTAAGCCCCAATGAAAAACCGAGAAAGCTATTTAAAAAACCGTAAAATGCTTTACTCCTCGAGGGCTTAAAGTTCAGATTTCCGTAAAAGGAATATGGGGAAAATCCCCCATCCACAATCCGAATTGTCCCAAACAAAAACTGGGATATATCGGTAAGGTCCGCGTAGGAACTTTGGGGTTGGTTTATTAAAACGCCGTTAATATAAACAGCGTTTCCCTTTGGGTGCCCACCCTTTATTGAAACTCCGGAAAGATCCGAATAGGAACCGTAAGTAAATCCGAAGGATAAGGGAAGGGAGGAGGCGGAGAGGTAGGGGGAGGTGTAAGGTTTTAAGCTTAGGGTTTCCCCCACCTCCGCCTCCACCACTATCTCGGGAAGCAGAAAGCTTAACGTAATACAACCCTCCTTAAGGTTTTCCCATCAACTATGAAATATACACCCTTTCCGTTTAACTTATCCACTTTCCTCCCCGAAACGTCGTATATTCCCTTAACCCCAGGTCCCCTTACAATGTACTCCCTTGAGGATAGGGTGGTGGGGGATAGGGTTATGGATATTGGACCCACATCAACGGTGGCTACATGCTCTATTGTGTTGGTATTTCTATTGAAAACTATTAGATCGCCGTTTGATGTGTAATTTCCCGCCGCAAGGATAAATAGCCTCTCGTTATAAACCTCACCCTCGGAAAATCCGTAATAGCTTCCAAGGGGCAATGGGATGAAAGCCCTTGAGGAAATTAAGTAGTAATAAGCCCAGAAATAGCTCAAAGCCAAAACCGTATCGCCGTTTATCCTCTTTACGAACCCGAAACTTGCGGGAGCAGAAACGCTATCCAAAACTGCTAAAGGATTCGTTGAAATTATATAGATTTTCCAGGTTGAGCCTGTGAAGAAATCACCACCCGAAATTATCGCGGAATCTCCCCCAAGGAAGTCCATATAGAGTAGGTTTATCCCCAGTTTAAGGGAATCTACTATGTTGCCGAGAGTGTCAATCTTGTATATTATTGATGTGTCGGTGGTGAATGTGCTCCTGTTGTATCCCGTTGAGATCGCAAAGTAATAACCTCCGTTATATCCCACGTACTGGGGGCTCCTCCAAACTCCAAGGCCCCATAAGCGGTTCTTTGTGTTTATGTCGTAAGAAACTAGGCTATCCACCGCCCAAAGGCTAACGAGGATTTTGTCCCCTAAAACTGCTGCGGAGTATGGGTTTGTCATCGGTCCGATCTCAATGCTATCCTGCAAATTCGGGATGTTATCGTCGGTGAAAATGTAGACCTTCCCGTTTCCAGAACTTACGGTGAAGAGATGCCCGGAGGAGTATATCACCTTGTTTAGAGTAGCCCCGTGCGGTGAGATGCCGTTTCTCAGGGAGAAGGGGGGAAAGACGTTCATTAGAGAGATACCACCCGGCGATCCCCAGACGCTATGCACGACTACAACCCTCTGCGCAAAGAGGGAAACACCAAAAAGCAACAATGCAAGAAACCTTTTCATATTCTTACCTATTTAACCCCTAAGGGAAGGCGAGCCCCGGCACCTTCCCCTGGATCCCTTCCGGGCAGGTCTTCCGGCTCGGGGGCAAAATCCTACTCCCCGGCCTTCCCACCCATTCGGGCAGTGGCCTTTTTGGGTTTCGTTCCCCCTCACGGCCGCCGGGACGGCTCCCGATTTTCACGGGATTCCCTCAACCCGGAAGGTTAGGTATTATATGGATGAAAATTTAAACCGGCCTCCCCTTCCAGGTTTTTCCCGGTAGCAGAGCCCTGATGTATATGGGCAAAAAAAGGATGGGAGCGAGGGGCGTAAAAAAGGCGGGAAGGAGGCGGTCCTTAAGTGCAATCTGTACAACAGCACGTTCAAGGATCCCAAGAAGCCCAAGATCCCAGCGACCGAATAGCCATGGTATGGTGTAAAGGAACAGGTGGTAAAAGGCGGCGCTTAAAAGGATGGCCGGGTTTTTCATGTGGATATCCAAAAAGTTCTTTCCAAGACCCTGAATCGTCTCCAAATAATTCCTATACATTCTCACCCTGAAAAGATCCAAGCCCAAATATAGACCGTAATTTTTTACCCTTCTGGCAATGGCGATATCCTCCAGAACCTCATTCTTCACCGCTTGGTGTCCCCCTATGGACCAGTATGCACCCCTACGGAAAGCTAAAACCTGCCCGTTCGCAAAGCGCAAAGCCTCAAGGGCAGGATGAGGCAGGAATGAGAAGAGCCCGTTCATAAGGAAAACCAACATACCCGCGGTGTCCCCTTCCTGTCGAGTCAGTGCCGATACCAGATCCTTACCCTCCAAGGCGGAAATAAGCCCACCCAACGCTCCCTCCTCCCAGAATACATCCGCATCCGTGAAAACGAGAATTTCCCCCCGAGCTTCCTGGGCCAACTGCCAGCATGCCCAGTTTTTCCCCACCCAACCCTGAGGGGGAGGTTTCCCACGCAAGAGGCGGAATCCCGGATAACCTTGACCGATCTCTTGGGCAACTTGGGCGGTTTCGTCTTCGGATAGGTCGTCCAGAACCAAGACCTCTGAGGCACCTTGACGGAGTACGGAAGGTAGGGTGCGCTTAAGATTCTCAGCTTCGTTTCTAGCAGGAATCAAAATGGATACCGTGGGGTTTTCCGGCGTAGGCATAGGTTTTAGGCGCGGGAACCTTAAAAGGTTATAGATGAAAACAGGCCACCTCAAAAGGAGGAATAGTAGGATGTTGGAGAAAAACCCATCCATCATCGGATAAGCCTAGCCAAGGGTAACATCCTCTCATCTAAGCTCCGCCTTCCTTTCAAAATCTCTCTAAAACCCTCCGGGATCTCCCTTGGGTGCGTGTTCCGTAAGATATCATCCAACTCCCGAAGGGCTCCACCCAAAACCCTTTCTAAATCCTCATCCGGCGAAATTGGGGGAGACACTAAGAGGAAAGCCTCGGGGTGCTCAAACCCTCTGACGGCCACACGACAGGCTATCGGTAAGATCGGAACCCCCGCCTTTCTCGCAAGCCAAACTGCCCCCGGCTTAAGGGGACCTAAGGGTCCCGGGTAATACATCTCCCCTTCGGGAAAGATCACCACCCATTCTCCCATCTTGAGTCTTTTAAGGGCCTCCCTCAATCTCCTTGCCTCAAGGGCTCCGACCAGCTTAAGGACCGGAAAGGCCTTCAGGTTCTCTTCCGATACCAGTATGTTAAACTTTTGACCCTCCAACTTGGCAAGGAACCCCATTAAATGTCCGTCGAAATAGCTGTGGTGGTTCATAGCTAAAACCATGGGACCCTTCGGGATCTCCCCCTTTACATGGGGATCCTCTAGAGTCGACCTGCAGGCATGCAAGC
>LBFQ01000007.1:8971-11883 GCA_000980735.1 Candidatus Caldipriscus sp. T1.2 | reverse complement strand
TTTTAAGGATAAACTCCCCTATCGGCGCATCCGACTTTATGCCCGTTTTTGAAAACGTCGTCCTCCCCGCAACAAAACCCATTTCCCTAAGGGCGGATATGATCCTATCCCTCTTTGGGATCCTTTCCAACCTAAAGGTGGAAAGTTCGTAGTAAAACGGTAGATCCGGCTCCTCCAAAAGTTCGGAAATATACTCCCTTGCATCCTCCCAATCAGCCGAGAAAGCAAGCATATTGCTTAAAAAGCGGTTATCCTTCAATCTTCCTATCCAAGTGTTCCCGGAATAGGTTAAATTTCCCCCACAATTTTCGCAAACTCCAATAACCTTTTTTCCAACCCCAAAATTCCCACAGTTCTTACAATAGTAAGCAAAACCAACCTCATCAACGTTCGGACTATCGGTAAATTGGAAGAAAACTCTGTATGCGTACCTCTCGAAAAGGTAAAAAAGGACCCTTATCCCCATCCCCAAGGAGGATGCGATATTCCAAACCTTGTATATCAAAGCCCTCAAACCCATCTCGGGATATATGGGTATTTTTGGGATATATGTTCCGTAAAGTCTCCAATCATCCCCCCTCCTGTTTCCCACCAACGTCGGCATATCCGTGGATGTTAGGTACAAAAAGGAACCCGGTTCCACGAGAAGAAAAACATAAGGAAGGTACTTTGAGGGGGAACCGAAGGGATCTACGTCCAAAAATTTAAACTTTTTCCCATCATTTGAAAGTTTCAAAGATAGCCGAAAGATGTCCGAGTTCGTTAAAATTACGTTATCAAGGTAGTTTATCAAAACGTTCGCCTTAAGCTCGCAGAATGTCCTCCTGTTTCCCTCGTTGGCCCAAATCTTCCTTGCCCTTCCGAAAACCCCGTACATAACCGTCCTCACCCCGCTTCCCGCAAATGCCTCAAAAACCTCATCCGAGGATGACGCAAGAAACGCCAGAACCCCCAACTTCCTCGCCAACTCCCCCTTTGGGTTATAAAAACCCTCCTTAATGTAAAGCTTCATAGAAGTTTAACCAAAAGTTCCGAGAGCTTCGAGTATATCTCCCCCTCCAATCCCCTCAGGTTTTCCCTGTGAATTTCCACCGTTTCCCAATCCCCCCTAACTATTGGTCCCGTAAGCCCTTCCCTTCCGTAATTTAAGAAGTTTTCAATTGATGTCCTTAAGAGCCTCCCGTAATCCTCCCTATCTATACCTACGCTGGAAAAGAGCCTCTGTGCCCCCAACAGGGGTACGTATATTAGATTTGAGAGCATAACCGCCGCCGCATGATATATTACCTTTTTATCTTTTTGTATGATTTTTAACTTAAGCGACAAACTTTCGGAAAAACTTTTCAAAATCTCAATTGCCCCCTTTGTTCCCTCCGCCACAACCGTGATCCCCTCCCATAAGTTTGGGTCGGACCTTGAAAATGCCTGAAGGGGATGGAAGGATGCCCTCTCTTTATCCTGGGGCAATATATCCGAGGTTAAAACGCCGGAAAGGTGGCAGAATACCCTAAATTTCAAGTTTGAAAACCTCTCCGAAACCTCCCTTATCTCCCCATCCTTAACCGCAAAGAACACTATATCCCCATCCTCAAGTATTTTTCCCCCCTCCCTCCTTGAGAAGATCTCCGCGTAAACCCCCTTTTCCTTCAAAAAAAGATGAAGCGAATATCCACTTTCCCCTTACCTATTATTTGAACTTTCATCCCCAAGCCCTTTGCATTATCACCGATGCGGAAACTATAGCCGCTGTCTCCACCCTCAATATTATCCCCCCCAAATTCACCGGCAAAAACCCACTTGAAATAATTTTTTCCTTTTCCTCTTCCGTGAAATCCCCCTCCGGACCTATTAAAATCAAAGTCCTTTTCCCGTAAGGGCAGGATGATATGTTCCTTTGAGCCCCTATTATCCCAGCTATTTTAACATCGTAATTCTCCGAAAGCTTCAAAACCTCATTTAAACTCATAGGTTCCGTTATTTCGGGAATGTCCGACCTCTCGCACTGCTTAACCGCCGAGAGCACTATTCTCTCCCACCTATCCTTCCTTTCCCCGGGCCTCTTAACCGTCCTCTCACATATTGTCGGAATTATTCTTGAAACCCCTACCTCAACGAGCTTCTCTATTAGGTCGTCGAATCTGCTACCCTTTGGTATTGAAACCGCAACCGCGAGATCCATAGGTGGTAAGAGCTTGGGAATTTCCTCAAGGAATTTAACTTTTGCTTTATCCTTCTCCATTTCCACTATCTCCGCCAAAAATTCCCTTTCCCCGTTAAATATCCTAACCTTATCTCCCACTCTTAGCCTCAAAACCTTCCTCAGATGCAAAAACTCCTCCCCACCGATCACCCCAAAACCCTCGTATATCTCCCCGAAAAACCTATGAAAGGAACCTATCCACCGCATAGGATGAGAGCCAAATTATCGTGAGGGTTATAAGAACCTCAAGATCCCAAAAGTACCCTTTCCAGAAAACTATTCTGAGGATCATATCAAGAAAATAGAAGGCGCTTGAAGAGAGGGCAAGGAGTACCCAGCTAAAAGATACCCTAGTCCCAACTATTACCGCAACCGTTAAGAGAAGGGGGGAATACCAAGGTAAAGTTAAGAAGAGTCCATCCCTAACTATACCTATTGCAACGAAGCTTGCTAAGGCGAAGGTTCTGTTAACGTATGGGGCGAAAGGTAAAACCGCAAATGATGGATCGAGAGGGAAACTGAAAACAAGTCTTAAAAGTGTTAGTATCAAACCCAAGAGGATGAGGATGTACTTCAAATTTAGCCGAAAACAGCCCTCTTTAGGTAATCCACAAACTGGGCTCCCCCCTTCTTTGCCGCGAACAAAAGGAGTTGTGGGGCTGTGGTTAAGATAAACTTGGCTATTTCCGTTGCGTTAACTGTATCAAGATCC
>LBFQ01000007.1:7701-8750 GCA_000980735.1 Candidatus Caldipriscus sp. T1.2 | reverse complement strand
ATCGTGATATTCCTTCAATCTACTCTTTGATAGGTTTCCCTCCTTTAAAGCCTTAGCCCCAACTTCGCCGGCTATTGAACCGGAAAGTAAAGCTGCGGGTATCCCACCCCCCGAGATAGGTTCCGCGAGCCTCGCCGCATCCCCAACCACCATTATCCCATCCCCATAAATTTCCATCTTATGCCCACCCACGGGTACGACGCTACTTATAACTCCCAATATTTTCGCCCCTTTGAAGTAGGTGTTTACGAACCTCTCCAAGTATGGTTTTGCCCCAACCTCCGGGGGAACTAAGGCAACACCCACACCAACGTTTCCGTAATGTCCCCCCTTGGGGAAGCTCCAGCCGTAACCCTTATGACAGTATTCGTCCCCGGTGAAAAAGTCTGCCCTTCCGTCCTCAATCGCGGGATGAACCATGAAGTACTCCATAACATAATGGTAATCCTCGGGATCGAGATCCAGTTTTAAGCCCGCCTGCCTACCCACGTTTGAACCCGGACCGTCGGCCCCTATAACCAACCCACACTCAACTATCTCATTTTTCCCCTTATGCGAGAAATGTACAAGCCAATTTTCCCCCTTCCTCTCCAACCTTGTAAATGTTGCATTTGTTAAGATTTCCGCACCCGCCTCCGCCGCCTTCTGGGCTATATACCTATCAAAAACCCTCCTTTCCAAGATATATCCTACCCCCTCCTTCCTAACCTCCATATAGTCCCCGTTTGGAGCGTAAAACCTCGCCCTATTTAACCTCGATGCTATAAATCTTGGATCCGGTTCAAAGAAGAGAGTTAGGGATTGATGGGATATCCCCTCCGCGCACTGCACCACCATACCTATCTCGGGTTTCCTTTCAAGGAGTAGAACCTTGGCTCCCCCTTCCGCCAACTTCCAAGCCGCCATAGAACCCGCGGGACCTGCGCCTACTACTACCGCATCAAACTTTTCCATATCTGGTATTATAACACCGTTTAAAAATCTCCATGGCAAAATTTTCCATCTCCTCCATTTTCCCCGCCTTACTCTCAACCTTGTGATCGTACCCC
>LBFQ01000007.1:3889-7567 GCA_000980735.1 Candidatus Caldipriscus sp. T1.2 | reverse complement strand
ACCCCTATGGCACCAAATAGAGATGCACCGACTATCAGGGCAACCATAACGAGGACCGGATGGAGCCCTACGCTTCTACCCAATATCCTCGGTGTTAAAACCAAAGTTTCAAGGAGCTGATCCAATGCTAAAACTAGCGCGAACTTCAATAGGGCAAAGATAGGGGGGCTTTCTGTCAAGAGTATAATAAGGCTTCCGAGGATGGTGGTCATGGCAAAACCGAAGTTGGGAATTAGGTTCATAACGCCCGCCAAGAAACCTATAAGGATCCCAAATTTTATCCCCAATATTTGAAGGAGAAAACCCACAAAGATCCCAACTATGGTCGCGATCGTTATCTGCCCCCTAAAGTATTGGGAAAGGAGCTTATATACCTCCTCAAGGACGGGTTTGAACCTTTCGGGTAAAAGCCCCTCTATCTCCCCCGCAATAACCTTAGTATCCTTCAGGGCATAAAAACCCATAACCAAACCTATTAGGGTGGAAAAGATCAACTCAAAGGCACCAGAAACAAATCCCCCTACGTTCGGTATGATGGCACTCTTCCCCATCTCCGAAATTTCCATCATTAAACCCTCGTAAATCCCCCTAAGGCTTTTAATTAGGTTCTCGTTGTATATGTAGTTCCTCAAGATCCCCTCAAATTCGTCGGGTTGTATATAATACCTTTCCAATAAGGATAAAAGCTGGCTCCCTTGTGAGTAAAGTTGGAAGGCGAGCCATAAGCCGGCGGAGGATATAAAAAGGAACATCCCTAAGGTTATCACGAGGGATGATAACCACCTTGGTATCCTATATTTTTCAAGGTAGGAGACGAGGGGGAGAAAAATGAAGGCTATGACGAGGGCAAAACCTATGGGGAAAAGGATATAGGAGGCCATACGGAGGATTATCAGGAAAAATAAGCCCAAGGATATGGAACCCATAAAGGCGTCCCTACCGTGATAAAAGGATATTGAAGATATAAGGAGTAGAACGAGGGCACCCCATTCCTTCCCGAAAGCCAGAAAAACTGCTAAAATTAGTGCGGTATAACCCCCTGTTATTGCTACTATATTGAGGATATTATCCCTCAACTTACCTCGCTACCTTCCGGAACTTCGCCCTCGGGCGAAATTATCACGGGTTTTCCGTCCTTACCTGTCACCGCAAGGATCATCCCATCCGATTCTATCCCCCTTATCCTCTTCTTCTCAAGGTTTGCCACTATTACCACCCTCTTGCCCACTATATCTTTTTCGCTATAGCTTTCCGCTATCCCAGCCACTATGGTCCTAACCTCGCTTCCTATATCCACCTTGAGTTTCAGTAGTTTATCCGTTCCCTCAACCCTCTCCGCCTCCAAAACCCTACCCACCACCATCTTTATTTTCTTGAAATCGTTTATAGAGATCCTCTCTCCCCCAGCCCTCTCGTTCAACACCCTCACCCACTCATTTATCTTACCCTCATCTACCTTCTTGTATAATACGCTACCCTCCTTTATGTTGTTCCCCGCAAGATCGGGCGACAATTTTACAAAATCGTCAAACCTTCCCTTTGGAAGGTTCATATAATCCCATAGCCTTTGGACGGAATTCGGGACATAAGGATAAAATAATGCGGATACCATCTTTAGGGCCTGATATGAGACGAAGAGGACCGTTTTTGCCCTATCCGGGTTTTCCTTTATAAGTTTCCAAGCCCTCTGGTGCTCAAAGTACCTGTTTATTGCGTTGCTAACTTCCACCGCATCCTTTAAGGCAAGGCGGAAGTTGTAGCTTAAGATGTTCCTCTCGTATTGGGAAACCTTTTCCGAGATATAGTTTAAAAGCCCCTCATCCTCGGAATTTAACGAATGTGGATGGGGTACCCTCCCACCGAAGTTCCTGTTTATAAACGTCAGGACCCTCTGAGCTAAGTTCCCAAAGCTATCGACGAGTTCCGCGTTTGTCCTCTCAAAAGCTTCCTTAACGTTAAAATCCGTATCGTCCTTTTCGGGAATATAAAGCGCTATGGCATACCTTGCTATATCCTGCCCAACGGAATTTACAAGCTCATCCGCCCATATCGCGTACCCCCTTGAGGTTGAAAGCTTCCTTCCCATAAGGTTCAGGAAGGCGTTCGCTGGTACATCGTAAGGTAAATTATACTCCCCATGAGCCATAAGCATGGCGGGCCAAACCACCGTATGGAATACGATGTTATCCTTCCCTATGAAGTGTATTATCTTTGTTTCCGGGTTTTTCCAGTAATCCTCCCATTTATCGGGCAGGTACTCCACGGTGGCGCTTATATAACCTATCGGGGCATCAAACCAAACATAAAGGACCTTACCCTTTGCGTCCGGATCTTCTAAGGGTACGGGAACCCCCCAATCCAAGTCCCTCGTTATCGCCCTATCCTCAAGCTCCCCAACCCAAGATAGGGCAAATTCCTTAACAAAAGGCTTCCAATTTTTCCCCCTTAACCACCCCTCAAGATCCCCCCGTAGGGAAGAGAGCTTGAAGAACCAATGCACTGTTTCCCTAATCTCAAGGGATGATCCGCTTATCGCGGACCTCGGGTTTATAAGCTGGGTGGGTTCAAGCTGTCTCCCACATTTTTCGCACTGATCCCCCCTTGCCTCCTCGTACCCGCAATATGGGCAAGTTCCTATTATGTACCTATCGGGTAAAACTTCCCCTCCTGCGGGCTATAAACTGTTTCACCTTCCTCTTTTCAAGGTACCCTTTCTCGTAAAGTCTCAGAAAGAAACTTTGGGAGATCTCGTGATGGATCTTCCTACTCGTCCTTGAGAAGTGATCAAACTCTATCCCCATAAGTTCAAAGTCCTTTTTAATCCTATCGTGATATTTATCCACCAGCTCCTTCGGTGAGATCCCCTCCTTGTAGGCGGCTAATGTTATAGCCACTCCATGCTCATCCGTCCCGCATATATGTATCGCATCAAAACCCTTGAACTTTAAAAACCTAGTAAATATATCCGCGGGCAAATATGCCCCAGCGAGGTGCCCTATATGTATCGGACCGTTTGCGTAAGGTAGGGCGCTCGTTATAAGGTATCTACTCACGGGTGGAAATTTTAAGGGCGCTTTCGTATTTATAATACCCACTTATGGAATCCTTAAGGAGGCTCCTGCTTAACTTAATAGGCTTCAGGACAACCGCCGAGAACCCGGACCAGCTCCTTGAGATAATAGAATATGTTGAGGATTACTTGAACCACCCAAACTTAAAAATTGAAAGGTTTATAAAGAACGGAAAACCCTCAATTGTGGTTAGCTTCTCAAAGCATCACAATGACAGAAAATTCAAATTGATCTTTGCTGGGCATCTGGATGTGGTACCCGCTAAGGATGAGCAATTTGTCCCAAGGGAGGAGGGGGATAAGATCTTCGGTAGGGGTGCCATAGATATGAAGGGACCTTCCGCGGTTATGATAAAACTATTTAAGGATCTCGCGGAGAGGGGGGAATATAAGGATATTGCCCTAATGCTCACTACGGATGAAGAGGTGGGGAGCACAAACGGGGTGAAGTACCTTTTGGATGAGGAGGGCTTTTCTTGTGATCTCGCGGTGATACCGGACTCGGGGGAGGACTTTACGATTATAACGGATGAGAAAGGCGCCTTACACTTTGCGGTGGAGTTTGATGGAAAGCCAGCCCACGGTTCCACGCCTTGGCTTGGGGAAAG
>LBFQ01000007.1:2389-3869 GCA_000980735.1 Candidatus Caldipriscus sp. T1.2 | reverse complement strand
GGGCCAAGGGGTGGAGTTTGATCTAAGGTTTGTCCCCACCCTTTACCTTGGAAGAAATAAAATCGGGAATTTCATATCTGGTTACGCCACCATAAGGGTAATCTTGAGATCCCGCTCCGCAGGGACATCCCTTTTCCATACACCCCAACCATCCCCTCGTAAAACCCTTTATTGAAAGCGTGGAAAAGGTGATAGGGAGGGTAAAATTCGGCAAAACTCATGGTGCTACGGACGGTAGGTTCTTTGCGGAGAAGGGGATCCCGGTGGTGATGATATACCCACAGGGTGGAGACATTCACGGGGATAACGAATGGGTATCCTTTGATTCCCTGCTAAAGCTTTACGCCATATTTGAAGACTTTTTGGCGAAGATTTAGGAGCACTCGCAACTCCTTAAAACCATAATCTCTATATCCTTCGGGACCAACGAGGTATCACATCCCCTGCAAACCACAAAGATCTTTGCTATCAGCTCAACCCCTTCCTCGCTAAAGTTCTCAACGAAATTTTTCATCGCATCAAGGTGCTCCTGTGTCACCTTACAGTCGGGTATAACAAAAACTATAGCCCTCTCGTAGGTTTTCCTCCTCCTTTCAACCAAGAAGTCCGGGTTGTTCCTTTCCCTATCAAGCTTCCTTATTATCCAACCCTCCTCATAAGGGTACCTCTTCCTAAGGTTAGCCTTTACGTAAGGGTAAAGATCGCTAGCCCTGAACATAAAGCGGGAATTATACCGTTGAACACCCTTAAAATATAATCTATGCTCTGGGTTTTGGCGGATATGGAGTTCTTGGACCCCGTTGAGTTGGAGAGGAGGGCTAAGGAGAAGGGGGATTGGGCGGAAATTGGTAGGGTTTTCACATCAAACCTTCCAACATATCTAAATGTAAGGTTTTTGGGTCCAAAGCCAATTTATAACGCGAGCTGGAGCGATGGGAAAACAAGTGGTAGGGTATCCTTCGTACTACCCCATCCAACGGATACGGGAATAGCATATATCGCATCCGCGGGAGGAGGGGTATGGAAGACTACTGACGGGGGAAATACTTGGATCCCATTAACGGACAACCTCCCTACGCTTTCCGGTGGAGCCTTGGCTTTCAATCCCTTAAACCCAAACGTTATATGGTACGGAACGGGGGAGCAACACTACTGTGCGGTGTGCTTTCCGGGGGATGGCCTCTTTAAGTCAACGGATGGGGGAAACACGTGGGTTAAGGTTGCTCCCGCAAGCGTAGTTGGATTTTACATATCAAGGGTAATAATATCCCCCCTTGATACCAATACTATATTCGTTGCGAGCGATAGGGGTATTCTTAGATCCACGGATGGCGGTCTTACCTGGAACTGGATATTTTCGGGGATCAGTGAACGATTTGGTTTACAGGCAAGATAATCCGAACGTATTATTCGCAGCGACTTTGTATTCGGGAATATACAAATCCACCGACGTGGTAATACCTGGATTAGGATAAACTCC
>LBFQ01000007.1:0-2110 GCA_000980735.1 Candidatus Caldipriscus sp. T1.2 | reverse complement strand
TAGAGGATCCCCAAATAGGGATCTCCCCAAGCAATCCGGATGTGATTTATGTTAGTTTTGGTAGGGCAAGCAATTATTCCCTCTTGGCTTTTTACAAAAGCACGGATGGGGGAAACACATGGGTCCAGCTTACGAGTACGCCAAATTATCTTGGCACTCAAGGTTTCTACAACCACACCATAGTGGTGCATCCCACAAACCCGGATATGGTTTTTGCCGGGGGTCAGTATCCTTACGGTTTCGGATATTACGGTATAGTTAGAAGTACGGATGGTGGGAATACATGGCAGGATATAACCAACAGGGGATCTTTGGGGAACGTACATCCGGATATACACCATATGGCTTACGGGGCGGGAGGTGTGCTTTGGGTTGCTTGCGATGGTGGGATCTGGAAGAGCTATGACGACGGG
Source organism: Candidatus Caldipriscus sp. T1.2 (assembly GCA_000980735.1). Lineage (GTDB taxonomy): Bacteria > Hydrothermota > Hydrothermia > LBFQ01 > LBFQ01 > Caldipriscus. The sequence goes on along the minus strand of LBFQ01000007.1, from coordinate 1,697 downwards.
AATTCTTGGGTGAATTTAAACGAGAACCTTGAGCTCACGCAATTTTACACCATAGACGCCCACCCATGGGATACCCTCCTTGTAATTGGTGGGACGCAGGATAACGGAACTCCCCTATTTTCTGGGAGCTTAGCCTGGTGGGAGGTTTCGGGTGGGGATGGGGGGCCCGTCCTCTGGAGGCCCGACAATCCAACATACTTTTACACTACGTATATCTACTCCAACCCAATTTACAGGTTCAGGTGGACGGGAAGCTCAGCGGTATTTGACAGGTACATCTCTCCACCTTGGGGCTCGGATAGGGTATCCTGGGCGAACGGACCCCTTGAGGGACATCCATCGGGACCTATAATGATCGCGGGAACGCATAGGTTGTGGAGATCCACGGATGGAGGTATAAGCTGGACCGCAATAAGCGGGGATCTGACGGGCGGAGGTTATCTGCTTTCCGCGTCCTTCTCACACACAAATCCCGACACGATATACACGGGCTCAAGCGACGGAAGGTTTTACTTCACGCATAACGGTGGAATATCTTGGACAAGGAGGACATTGCCCGTAAGCGGTCCTATAACCGACATATGGGTAAATCCCTTTAACAGCGCGGATGTATTTATAACCCTCCAAAGAGCTTCGGGTATAAGGGTTTTGCGTTCAACGGATGCGGGAACAACATGGACGAACATAACCGGGGATCTACCGACTGGTAAAACCGTAAGGGCTTTGGCTGTGGATTTTGAGGCTGGGATCCTCTTCGTAGGAACCGATGACGGGGTTTATTACACCACAAACTTATCAAATTATACGAAAATACCCGGCATTCCCAATGCCATAGTTTTCAACTTAGATGTGAATACTCTTTACAAAAAGCTATACGTCGCGACGCACGGAAGGGGGGTTTGGATGGTGGATTATTCCTCGGTTTCCGTTGGGGAAAGGAAAGAGGCAACATACGTAGGAAGGTATGAGGTATTTGATGTTTTGGGAAGGAAGGTATCCAGAGATAAACTCAAAAGGGGAGTATATTTCTTAGTTTCGGATAAGGGAGTGAGAAAGGTTTTTGTTAAGTGATCACCTGAAGGAAAACTTTAGCTCCGCAAAGGATGTGGTATCCACCTTCCCATCTTCCCAATACCTTATAGCCCACCTACCATCCCAATTTCTAACGAAATATAGCTTCGCCCTTGACCTCGCAAGGGTTTCACCCAAGTTTTTAAAAACGAAAACAAACTCAAAGGATACATCCATAAAGGCGCTATCGGAATAAACAGAGGAGTACAAAACCGTATAGTTCACCCTTGAAGGTTTTGAGACGGAAAAATCCAAAGAGGATATGAGATTAGTTATGATCCTGCTCTCCTCCTCTTTCCCCCAAGGTGAGCTTATGGGGTAGGGTAGGGACCTGTCGGGTTGAAATACGAAATCTTCCGAATAACAGTTCAAGTATATCCCCTTATCGTAGAATATCTCAAGGGAATTCTTGAGGTTTATTAGGACCTTTGATGGTTCGTCGGGAAAGACTTCCTTACTTTCCCTGATAGGTTCTGGGGGTGATGGGAGGGAGAAGTAGCTACAGGAAAGAAATAAAATTAAGGGGGGCGGGGTTCTAAGCAATTTAATTATTTCTTCCCAGAAACCAAACCCTTTAAAGAAGCGCTAAACTTGAAAACTGGAACCTTTGTATCGGGTATGGTTAT
>LBFQ01000006.1:6905-8099 GCA_000980735.1 Candidatus Caldipriscus sp. T1.2 | reverse complement strand
TGAACCCGGAATAATCCTTTGGAGCAACGTTAAAAAATACGATACTGGATGGTACTGCGCACCCGTTATAAGCACAAACCCCTGCTCCGAAATACCCCTTGAACCTTATGGCGCCTGCAACCTATCAAACATAAACCTCTCGTATTTCGTCCTTGATCCTTTTACAGATAAGGCAAGGATAGATTATGAAAACCTTGAAAGGGCTTTAAGGTACAACGTAAGGTTTTTGGACAACGTAAACGACTATAACCTTGATAGGGAACCCTTACCCGGACAAAGGGAGGCTTCAATTAGGAGGAGGAGGATAGGGGTGGGATTTACGGGCTTGGGTGATATGCTCGCAAAGTTGAGGCTAAGGTACGATTCGGATAACGCAATAGAGTTTGTTGATAAGCTTTTCAGGTGGATAAAGCACGTGGTTTACGATGAGGGGGTGAACCTCGCCATAGAAAAAGGTCCTTTCCCCGACTTTGACCCAGAAAAGCACCTTGAGAACCCATATTTCTTGGACTTTGACGAAAAATTGATAGAGAGGATAAGAAAATACGGTTTGAGAAATGTGGCGTACTTAACCGTACCTCCCGTGGGTTCCGGTTCCGCCCTTGCTGGGGTATCTTCGGGAATTGAGCCTATATTCGCCCTATATTACACCAGAAGGAGCGAGAGCCTAAGCCAGGAGTACTTTAGGGTTTATCACCCCCTTGCGAAGGAATATATGGAAATGTTTGGATTGAAGGACCTTGAGGAAGATGAATTTCCGGATTTCTTTATAACCGCGCATAAGATAAAGCCGGAAAAGAGGGTCGAGATGCAGGCGGTTATACAAAAGCACATAGACCAGTCAATATCTTCAACCGTAAACCTACCCGAAACTACCACACCAGATGAGATAGGGAAAATATACTTTTTGGCTTCAAAGATGGGTTTGAAAGGGGTGACGGTTTATAGGGAAGGTTCAAGGGAGGGGATCCTCATAACCGAGAAGAAGGAGAAAGAAAAGAAGGTAGTAGCAATATCCGGGAAAATCTTACCCAAACCGAGACCTTATATTATGACGGGTAAAACATACAGGTTTAAGACGGATATGGGGACGGTTTATATTACGGTGAATGCGGAGAATGGAAACGGACCTCGGGAGGTGTTTATACATCTCGGGAAATCCGGCTCGTCGGTTATGGCAATGTCCGAAGCCAT
>LBFQ01000006.1:1363-6885 GCA_000980735.1 Candidatus Caldipriscus sp. T1.2 | reverse complement strand
CGGGTAGGGGTTTTTATTTCTCAAGCTTAAAATACTCCACTATGAGGGAATATGGGAATTTCATAAATGGGAAATGGGTGCCTTCAAAAAGCGGGAAAGTCTTTGAAAACAGAAACCCTTCAAAACCTTCAGAGGTAATTTCCGTCCATCCTTTATCCACAGCTGAAGATGTAAACGAGGCGGTTGAAGCCGCAAAGAAGGCATTTAAGCACTGGTCAAGGGTTCCGGCTCCCAAGAGGGCGGAGATAATAAGGAAGGCTACGGAGATATTGCTTTCAAGGAAGGAGGAACTCGCCCGCCTTATGACCATGGAGATGGGGAAACCCATAAAGGAGGCGAGGGGGGACGTTCAGGAGGCAATAGATACGGGATTCTATGCCTTCGGTGAGGGTAGAAGGCTCTTTGGGGTGACAACCACGAGCGAGCTTCCAAACAAGACCGCTTACGTAATAAGGAGGCCCGTAGGTGTTGTCGCAGCGATAACTCCATGGAACTTCCCAATGGCAATACCTTCCTGGAAGCTCTTTCCCGCCCTCGTTGCGGGTAATACGGTAGTATTAAAACCAGCATCCGATGCCCCAGCTTCCGCCGCGGAGTTCGTTAAGGCACTTCAGGAGGCGGGGATACCGGATGGGGTGGTGAATTTGGTGACGGGTAGCGGAGAGGGGGTAGGTGAGGTTTTGGCTTCCCACCCGGATGTGAGGGTAGTATCCTTTACGGGTTCAAGCGTTGTTGGGGCAAGGATAGCGGAGATAGCTGGGAAAAACTATAAGAAGGTCGCCCTTGAGATGGGGGGGAAGAACCCGATAATAGTTATGCCTTCGGCAAACCTTGAGCTTGCGGTGGAAGGCGTCCTTTGGGGAGCATTTGGTACTACAGGTCAAAGGTGTACCGCGACCAGCAGGCTCATCCTCCACGAGGCTATTTATGATAAGTTTATGGACCTTCTCCTTGAGAGGGTAAAAACGTTGAAGGTGGATGATCCCCTCCTTGAGGATACGAATATGGGACCCTTGGTAAACGAGGGTGCCCTTAAGAAGGTGGAGCTTTACGTTAGGTATGGGCTTGAGAGCGGTGCAAAGCTGGTTTATGGAGGTAAGAGGATAGATAGGGAGGGTTATTTCTTTGAGCCCACGATTTTCACGGATGTGGATCCTAACAGCAGGTTAGCCCAGGAGGAGATCTTTGGACCGGTACTTTCGGTATTCAAGGTGAGATCCTTTGAGGAGGCGATAGAGCTTGCGAATAATACAAAATATGGGCTTTCTTCATCAATATACACCAACGACATAAGGGAGGCGATGGAAGCAATAGAGCTTTTGGAGGCAGGTATCACTTACATAAACGCCCCTACCATAGGCGCGGAGACCCACCTACCTTTCGGCGGGGTAAAGCAAACGGGAAACGGACACAGGGAGGGGGGATGGACAGCGTTTGAGATCTTCACGGAGCTGAAGACGGTTTATATTGATTATTCGGGACGCCTCCAAAGGGCACAGATAGATACCTGGGAGGAGTAAAACAGCCTTAAAATAGACGATTATGATGCTACTTTTGATATCCCAAGAGAGTGTTGATGCGCAGAAGCTGACGGAAGGGATAAAGCCCGTAATCGGAGTTGAGAACGCACCAATAAAGATCGTACTATTTACGGATCCCGACTGCCCCTATTGTAGGATTACGCATGGAAATTTAATAGAGTACGCTAAAAACCGCCCAGATGTTGCCCTTTACGTAAGGTTATTCCCCCTTGTTCAGATACACCCCAACGCATATAGGAAGGCGGAGGTTTTGGCATGCACACCCGAAGATAAAATTCCCGAGGTGATTAAGGCGATAGAGGAAAGATCCACAAGAGAGCCCTTCAGTTGGGATTGGTTAAAATTTGACAAAAAGACCCTTAAAAAGATACAGGATTGCGTGAATAAGGACCTCGGTAAAAAGAGGGTGGAAAAGGACCTTTCCTTGGGCTTCAGTCTTGGAGTTAGGGGTACACCAACGATGTTTATAAATGGGAAGAGGCATGTAGGTGGATTGCGCACGGTTAATGATGTTGATAGGGTGGTGAGATCCTACACCGAATAAAGTAATTTGAACCGGAGACTTCTCGCAATAACCCTTATAAGGGCTTTACTTTCCTTAAGTTTTGCCCTTTCATGGCCCTTCGTACCCCTATACCTCCACGATAGGGGTCTTTCGGTTTTCAACGTAGGTGTTTTCTTAACATCCGCGGTAATTTTTGGGGCTGTTTTCAGGTTCCTTATGGGAAACATTGGGGACATGGTTGATAGGGTTTTCCTGATAAGGGCGGTTCTCAGCTTTAGGCTCTTTTTTCTTCTTCTTTTGGCTTTGCTTATATACCTCAACTCAAGCCTGTTTTTAATTTTCCTCGCGGTTTTCCTCGTTTCCGCAAGTTTTTCAATGTTCCTACCTATAGCGGATTCTTACGTCGCGGACGTTTCTGAGGATAGGGTAAGGGGATTTAGTTTAACAAGGATAGCAATAAACTTGGGTTGGGCGTTAGGGACCTTTCTAAGCTCCATTTTAATAAGGTTCGGGTACGTTTTCCTCTTTATTCTATCCGCCCTTGTACTTATTATTGCCCTCTACGAAAGCAAGCATTTGAAGGAGGTTGAAAAGAGAGGAAGGGATATGAGGTTCAGGATGGTGCTTCCGGACGGTTCCTTTATAGTTTTTTCTTTAATAACCGCCTTTGCCTTTACCCTATCCGCCCAGCTTACGAGCAACCTAAGCTTATTTGCGGTTGAGGAGTTGAGGATCCAGAAAAATCTTATACCTTATCTCTTCACGTTAAGCGGGATCCTAAACATCCTATTCCAGATGCCCCTAAGTAAGGTTTTGAATAGGCTCGGTTATAATAGGTCGGTGGTAGCTGGGGGTTTGTTTTTCACCTTGGGTTTCCTTACCCTACTCTTCTCGGAAAACTATTTCCATATTCTAATTTCCGTTGTTTTCTTAACCTTCGGGGAGATGTTTATGTTTCCCGTGCTTATGGCTTCCGCATCAAACAGGGCGCCAAGTGGGGAACTCGGAGCGTACGTGGGTTTTTGGAGCACTTTTCAGGGTTTGGGTTTTTCCCTTGGTCCCGCCTGGGGAGGTTTTCTCCTTGAGGGTATGGGGAGGGGAGCATGGTTGGTTATGTCCCTTCAATCCGCCCTTGTCTCCTTTTTCTTCACCCTGAACCCCGAAAGGAAGTGTAAGGTCACCGTATGATTATCGTCCTCTTCTCCTTCCCGATCAGAACCTTATAAACGCCCTTCTTTAAGGTTGCCTTTAACTCTCCTTTTGCTTTCAAAATGAGCCTTCCATCAACGGTATATACCGCAATATCTTTATTTCCGGCGCTAACATTCAAATTCCCGTCCTCCGAAATGAAAAGCTCATCATCTCCCCCAAGGGGATCATAATCAAACCTAACGAAATCAACGATCGGGGTTTTTGTTGAATCCGATGAACTGTAAAGTTCAAGTCTATATTGCAGGTACCTATAGTTTATAGCATCAAATGGGGATGGAAGGGGAAGGGAGGAAGAGGATGTGTAATTTCCAACAAAGATCCAAGGTGTCCATGTTATCAGATCCCTTGAAGCCCTTACATAGAGCTTTACAAGAACCCCAGACATCGCGCAAGGAGAAAATGCCACAGTTGCGGAGAGCCACCTCCTCTGTACCCCCGCATCGTATATTGAAGATTCTATCCAGCCCGTTGGATAATATGATAAAATGGTTTCATACCACCAAAGCCCTTCCTTTCCGGAAGTTGTCCCAGCCCTCACTAGGATATCTGGGTCCGCATCACCATCGAGATCGCCTATTCCAACACCAAAATAATTTCTAGGAGTTATACTTGGTGTCATCCTTGTGAAGGTCATGCCGGAGTTAATATAAACGTATATGGTTCTATTACCTCGAGAGGCTACGACTATATCCAAGTCCCCATCAGGTTCAAAATCCGCCACCTGAACCCCCATAGGAATATTTGCGCTGTTATCTATAACCTGCTTTGTGAAGCTTAGCCCCCCGTTGTTTATATAAAGATAAACGTATCCACTTCCTCCCCTATCCGTTAAAACCAGATCCATCCTGCCATCCCCGTTTATATCTCCCATAGCCAACCCATAACCGTTGCTTAGGGTGTTATCTATTACAAAACTGGTGAAAGTCGGTGGAGTTCCCCCGTTGTTCCTGAATATATAAATCCTGCAAGCGGTGGATAGGGCTATATCCTTCCTCCCATCGTTATCAAAATCCCAAATCAATACATCCCAAGCCCCACATCCTATACTATTACTTATCATTCTCTTGTTCCATCCGGAACCCGTGTTTTCATACCACCAAAGTCCACCCGCAAGCCAAGAAACCGCAATATCAACATCCCCGTCGTTGTCAAGGTCCCCCGCGTCTATTCCCTCCGCCTCGCTTGACCCACCCATATTTGGATCTATTACCACCGTAGAGAAGCTCATAGCTCCATTGTTCCTGTATAAAACCACATCTTTACCGCTTGAAGGACGAGAGACTGCAAAGACATCCATATCCCCATCGTTTTGATAATCCACCGCAACCACTTCATCCACGCTTGCTATATTCGGATCTATTGTATTCCTCGTGAAATTCCCACAACCCGAGTTTCGATACCAATAAACCACGTTTGGCCCGCTCTCATCGGATACCAAAAGGTCGTTTGCACCATCAAGGTCAAGATCCACTATATCGGGATCGTTATCCCAACCACCTATTGTGTTATCAACAAGGTGTTCCCTTAGATCCCTATAAAATCCCGCAAGCCTAAGGTATCCGGGGAAGAGGTAAAAAACCGAAGGTGAAGAGGAGCAGAAGGTTGAACCGAACGATGAAACCGTACCGCAAACACCCGGTCCCCCCGTCCAATCGGTTTGTATAACTTGGGAATAGAGGGGAAGAAAACCCCCAAGCCCTACCGCGATGGTGATTTTGAAAATCCTTTTCATAAGATAATATTTTATAGCTGTGAAGTTTTGGTGTCAAGCTGTCTATGTTATCAAAGAGCCACCTCTTTACTTGCATGCAAAACCCTTTCAAAAAGCCTTTTAGCCCAATCCCTATCCTCTAAAAATAGTATATTTTTCTCCTCGTATTCCTCTTTGGATTTTATGCTTGCTTGACCCCTTTGCAATTCTTCGTAAGGAGTGGTAGAGAGAATAAAACCTTTTACCTCAATTTGCCAGTTTTCGTATTGCTTTTTAAAGGTTTCCCTCAATCCATTTGAAAGGAAATTAATCTTTTCATTATTAAGCACATCTCCCAGCATCTTCAGTCCCTTTGGTTCTATGAAAACTATGTAAATTCTGTTTCCTCTCTTTTCTCTTATCCAAAGGATAAAGTCGGGATAAAACTCTCCCCAGTCAAGCATAAAGCCCACCCCTTCCCTTGCCTCGTTTCTGAGTAAAACTATGTGGTATTCATCCAAAAGTTTTCGGTTTTATCTAATAATCCCTCAAACCTTTCCAAAAACTTTTTCTC
>LBFQ01000006.1:0-1012 GCA_000980735.1 Candidatus Caldipriscus sp. T1.2 | reverse complement strand
CTTGTAAGTTATGATGCCCTTTTCAAACTTACCCTTTTCCCTCTTGTAAAACTTGTCTATGTAGCTTTTTAGAAGGGAAATGGCTATGTTTTCCAAATTCTTCAAATCTTCCAAGCCCTTTACTTCAAAATCGTTTGGCACACTAACTTTGCATCTTCTCGCAAGGATTATCCTTAAGGTTTTCAAATCAAAGCTAAGGTTTAAGTAGCCCCTTTCCCTTTTAAACTCCAAAAGCTCTGTATAGATCTTCGCACAATCAAACAGTTTTATATCCACAAGCTCCGCAATGCTTTTTGACGCAATCTCAGTTCTACCTGTGGAAGATAGGACATCTTCCCTTTGCTCCTGTGCCATATAGACCGTTATGCTTGGCACCAATTTCGTAGAAGCAGAAATTGTTGTATCCACCCTTAAGCACAAAACCTTTTCCCTTTCAAACCTTTTGCTTTCATCTTTGGTAGGATAGGGAAAGTCCTTCCAAAGATCTCTGTTTAACACACGCACGGGCACTTTTATTTCTTCAAACTCCACCTCTTCTTTCTTTATGGCGGACAAAAACTTGCCTATGTAATCTGCGGATATGCCGTATATGTTTAAAGTTTCAAGGGTTGAGATTTCAGGATTGCCAGACCTTTTGAGGGAAAGGTTTTTGCCCTTTAGCCTGACGCCCCTTCCAAAAAGCTGGATGATCTGCGGACCTTCGCCCTTTCCGATATTCAAAAGTCCCATACAAGAGACCCTCCAAGTATCCCAACCCTCTATGAACTTTTTGGAACCGATGAGTACGTTAATGGTGGAGTTTTCCCTTTTTATGCTATCAAAGAGAGAATCACTTATTGCGTCCTGCTCTATTTCAAAGCCCTTCTCTTTTAGTAGCTTTTTAAAGGCAGACACATCACCAATATTTACCACGCCAAAGTATGCGTTTTCTCCAAGCCTTAGCCCAAACTCTCCCTCCGCCCTCTTTATCTCAAGAATCCTCAGCTTCCCCCTGCCGTTGAAAACCTTTTCG
>LBFQ01000005.1:1935-6997 GCA_000980735.1 Candidatus Caldipriscus sp. T1.2 | reverse complement strand
GACTCTAGAGGATCCCCTCCTTTGCCTTACTTCTCGGACAACAATCAAGCTCACCAGTGAATACGAAAACTTTACCCGAAAGGGGACCCTTCTTTTCCTCACCCCAATATACCTCAACCCCATATTCCAACATTTTCTTTATTGAATTCCTGTTCCTTTCGTCGGAGAAAAACTTCACTATGGCATCAGCGGTTTCCGGACCTATTCCCCTTATTCTCATCATCTCAAATTTTGAGGCGTTCATAAGGGCGGAAAGGGTTTTAAATTTTTCAGCCAAAAGCCTTGCGGTAGCCTCCCCCACACCCGGGATCCCCAATGCGTGTATAAACCTATCCAGCCTAATCTTCTTTGCCCTCTCTATAGCCAAAACCAATTGCTCCGCCGATACATCCGAGAATCCCGGAAGCCTCTTAAGATCTTCCTTTCGTAGATTGAAAACATCCGCTATATCCTTAACCAACCCCCTTTCCACTAAGAGCTTAGATGTCTTCTCTCCAAGTCCCTCTATGTCAAATGCTTCCCTCCTTGCAAGGTGTTTTATACTCGCGGAAAGCTTTGCGGGACAGGATAGATTAAGGCACTTTAAGAAGGGACCTTCCGTCGCCACCTCACCCCCACATACTGGGCACTTATTCGGGATCTCTATTTCCCTTTCCTGCCCTGTCCTTAGCTCCTCTATTGGTTTTATTATCTGTGGTATTACATCCCCAGCCCTGGATACCACAACCGTATCCCCTATCCTCACCCCCAACTTTTTAAGGATCTCCACGTTGTGTAGGGTTGCCCTTGAGACGGTAGCCCCTCCAATTTCAACGGGTTGAAGTTCCGCAACGGGAGTTATTATCCCAGTTCTACCCACCTGCCAAACAACGCCCAAGATCTTTGTTGTCTTTTCCCTCGGCTTAAACTTCGCAGCAAAAGCCCACCTCGGTGCCCTCGCGGTATAACCCAATTTCTCCCAAAGTTCAATCTCATTCACCTTCACTACCATCCCATCAAGCTCGTAAATATACCTATCCCTCTCCTTCTCCCATTCCCTGTAAGTCTCTATGATCTCCTCTAAGGTTTTTACGACTTTGGGTTTTGGGACCTTAAATCCGAGCTCCTCCGCCTTCTTCAAAAACTCCGACTGTTTTGCAAATTTTATCCCACTTTTCCCAAAACCCCAAACTATGAAATCCAAGGGCCTTTGCGCGGTTATCCTGCTATCCAACTGCATTAAAGAGCCCGCCGCAGCGTTTCTTGGGTTTGCAAAAGGCTTTTCCCCCTTGTTTATAAGCTCCTCGTTAAGCTTCTTAAAATTCTCCTTTGATATTACCACCTCCCCCCTTATCTCTATGCTAACATCCTCAAAAAGCCTCAAAGGTACGGTCCTTATGGTCCTTGCGTTTGGAGTTACATCTTCCCCCACGTACCCATCCCCCCTCGTTACCGCCCTCACCAAAACCCCATTCTCATAAATCAGTTCAAGGGATGAACCATCAAACTTTGGCTCTATACAAAACTCCACATTTCTACCCACAAGCTTAATTATCCTCTCGTATATCTCCCTTATCTCCTCCTCGTTCCTCGCATCATCAAGGGAAAGCATGGGGATGGAATGCTGGACGTTTGGGAACTCCTTCCTCGGTGGGGCACCCACCCTCTGGGTTGGGCTATCGGGGGTTATTAACTCCGGATATTTCCTTTCAAGCTCAATTAAGCGCCTCTTCAGTTCGTCGTACTCCGCGTCGGAAACTAAGGGGTTGTTCAGGACATAATAGTAGTAATCGTATTTCCTTATGAGCTCTCTCAATTTTTCAACTTCCTCCATTACCTCCTTCGGGACGGGCATAAGATAAAATTTTAGGGCGGGCTTAAAATTCCGTCTATGACCCCTTACGAAAAAGGTAAGGTTTTGGAAAAGGCTGTAGAACTCTTTTTAAGGGATATGGGCTTTAGGGTTTACAGTTGGGAGGAATGGGCGAGGAAGAATGAAATCAGTGCGAAGGATCTTGGGGGAGACCTTGTGGCGGAAAAGGACGGGAAAATATATCTGGTTCAGTGTAAGAATTGGGAAAGGAGGGTGGGATGGAACGATTTGGGAAGTTTTATAGGGTTATTGCATATTAACAACTTTGACGGGGGGTATATATTTGCGAGAGAGATAACATCCGATGCCTACGAAAAACTGCCCAAGAACGTTATTTTCATTCCAATTGAGAGGGGGAAATTTCAGGAGTACCTTAAAGATGCGGAGGACTTATTACAGGGGAAGAAGATAGAAAAAAAGCCCAAGGAGCTAAGGCAATATCAAAAAGAGGCGATAAGGAGGATCATTGAGGGGTTTAAGGAGAAGGACAGGGGGCAACTTTTGATGCCTCCCGGGACGGGTAAAACCCTGGTTGCTTTGAAGGTTGCGGAAAGCTTAGGGAAAGGAAAAACGATCCTTTTCTTGTGCCCTTCAATAGCCCTATTGGATCAGACCATATTGGCGTGGACTCGGGATTCGGAAATTGATATAAACGCTTATGCGGTGGTGTCGGATAAGAAGGTGGGGAGGGGAAAGGAGGATGAGGACGACCTAAACGATATCAGGCTTTTGAGCCATCCCGCCACAACCGATCCGGAGGAGCTTGTGAAAAGGTTCAAACGAGAGGAAGACAAGCTTAACGTCATTTTCTCCACATATCAATCCCTTGATGTGATAAAGGAAGCCCAGAAAATGGGACTTCCGGAGTTTGACCTAATAATTTGCGACGAGGCTCACAAAACCGCCGGGATCATAGAGAACGAGGAGGAAAGCTCCTTCAAGTTGGTGCACTCAAACGAACACATAAAGGGTAAAAAGCGCCTATATATGACCGCAACACCAAAAATTTACATATTTAAGGAGGAAGAAAACGGGTTTTCAAAGATTTACAGTATGGACGATGAAGAGACCTTCGGACCCGTTTTTTACGAATACACCTTCGTTAAGGCGATAAAGGAGGGGTATATAACGGGTTTCAAGGTAATAGCCTTTATGGTGCCGAGAAAGGAGATTCAGGAGAACTTGAGCGAGTATCTTATGGGACACGGAAAGAAGGGAGAAGACGAACAAAAAAACAAGCAAAAAAACAAACAAAAAGACAAGCGAGAAGACGAACAAAAAAACAAGCAAGAAGCCAACCCCCTTAGCGTTGACGACACCACGAAACTTATCGGGCTTATGAAGTTTATAAAAGGGCCAAACCTTTGATGAGGATAACCGCAAGGTAATTTTTCCAATAAAAAGTGGGATCATATTCGTAAATCGCGTGGAAGAATCAAAGTGGATAGCGAGGGAGTTTGTGGAGGTCTATAGGCGATATTTCAAGGAGGAGCCAAAGATAAGGATAGAGCATATTGATGGGAACATGACGGCAGAAGAGAAACGCCTGAAAATAGAAAGTTTAAGGAAGGCTTCCTTTTCAAAACCCGTAATATTGACGAACGCGAAGGTTTTAACGGAGGGGATAGACGTCCCTTCCCTTGACTTCGTTGCCTTCTTCAGGCCAAAGAAAAGCGAGATAGATATAATCCAAGCCTTGGGTAGGGTTGTAAGAAGGAGCAGGTGCAAGGAGCAAGGATTAATACTCATCCCTTTGGTGATAGATACGGAAAAGGGAAATATTGACGAGCAGATAGATAAAACCGACTACAAAACGATATGGCAGGTGATAAACGCGGTAATAGCTTACGATGAAACGTACAGGGTAAAGATAAGAAAGGTTCTTCTGTCCAAAGAGGGAGAAGGAAGGGATAAGGAAGTTTTCCAGATCGCAAGATCCCAGAGCTTTCCCGAAGACCTCTTTGATTTAATAAGGAAGAATTTAACCACAAAGGTGATAAAGACTTTTAGGATAGGAGATAGGGTTTTCCTCTCGGATTGGGCGGAAGAAACAGCAAAATTGGCTCAAATTCTGAGGGATCAGATCCTCATAGCTTACAAGAATGACGGGAATTTTAGGGAAAAGTTTGAAAACCTTAAAAGTTCCCTCTCAAAAATCCTAAACGAATCCATATCAACCAACGATTGCGTTAGCCTCATAGTCCAATACCTTCTAACCAAACCCATCTTAGATGCGATATTCACCCAAAAATCCGAAATAGACCTCATCCTTGACGAGATGTTTGAATACTTCAGGAAATTCCTTGAGAGTAATGTTGGGGATCTGGAGAGGTTTTACAATAAGGTTAGAATTTGGGCGGAAGGGATCCTTGATGAGGAGAACAGGCAGGAACTTTTAAGGTTTCTATATACTGGATTCTTCAGTAAAGCCTTCAAGGATATCACCGACGAGATGGGAATTGTTTATACACCCGTACCCTTAGTCTCTTTTATAGTCAAATTCGTTGATTTCCTAACAAAGAAGCACTTTGGTAAGGGTTTGGGGGATGAGGGCGTAGTGATCCTTGAACCTTTCGCGGGTATGGGAACCTTCCTATCCCTCATGATAGATCACATAGCAAAGGAAGATAAAGGGAAGGTTGAGGGAAAGCTAAAGAGAAAGGAAATCTGGGCTAACGAAATTTTATTACTTCCTTATCTGATTATGCTAAAAAATGTGGAAAGTGCCCTACTTAAGAACTTGGGGGAATACACGCCCTTCACAACCGCCCTCTGGACAGACAGCTTCAACCTTATGGAAAAACTCTATGAGCGAAAACCCAAAGACCTAATCGGATTCCCTCAAAAATTTAAAGAAATGGTGGAAGCCCAGCTTAACGCAAAGGTGAACGTAATAATCTCAAACCCCCCTTGGAGAGCGGGAAGAGAGAACGAGAATGTGGGTAGGAAGAACGTAGAATATTCCAACCTCAGAAGGAGGATAGGGGAAACTTACGCAAAGTATGCCAAGGAATTGGGAGCCACCCTTGTAAATAAGCTGTACGATACATACGTACAGGCATTAAGGATGGCGACGGATAGGATAGAGGAGGGGGTAATAGGATTGGTTCTAAACAACGGGTGGTTATATGGGCTTTCGGGAAGGGGGATAAGGAAAGCCCTAAGCGAAGAGTTTGCGGAGGTTTATGTTTATGACTTAAAGGGAAGGGG
>LBFQ01000005.1:0-1665 GCA_000980735.1 Candidatus Caldipriscus sp. T1.2 | reverse complement strand
GAGAAGGTTTGGAGGGGGGAGATAAGGGAGGATAACATAGAGGAAAAGATTGAGAAGGACGTAAGAAAAATAAAGTGGGATAGCGCGTTAAAAAAGTGGTTGTTTAAATTGAAGGACAAACAAGTATATAAAGATGAGAGTGTGTTCCCCGCCCTTTATAGACCTTTTGTCCCTATGTGGGTGTATTTTGATAAGGTGTTTAACAATACCATATCTTTCCTCCCCTCAATTTTCCCCACCCCATCACACCAAAATTTGGCGATCGCGGTAAGCGGTAAGGGTTCCGATCGGTTCTATGCCTTTATTACGGATAGAATTGTTAGTTTCGACTTTTTGCACCATACCCAGCTCTTTCCCCTTACGTTTATGAGGAACAGCAGATGATGGGAGAGAAAAGGTTGGTTAGGCTTTACAACATAACGGACGAGGCTTTAAACAAGTTTAGGGATGAGCTTAAGGATCGCAGGATAGAGAAGGAGCACATTTTCTATTATGTCTTTGGGGTACTATCAACGCCCGAATATGTGAAGAGGTACGAAAACAACCTTAAGAAGGATTTGCCGAGGGTTCCAATTTTGCAAAGTTTTTGGGATATTGCATATTTGGGTGAGGAGCTGGCAAAACTACAACTAAATTATCAAAACCTTCCCGAATACGAGGATGAAAACTTGAAGGTGGAAGGGGATTGGGATCCCGAGGAGTTTGTGGTGGATGCCAAGCTTGACGAGAGGAATAAGGTGATTGTTATAAACAAGAAGGTTAAGGTTTATGGAATACCGGATTTTGCCTTTGAGTACAGGGTGGGGGGTTATCCACCGATCCGTTGGATATGCGATTACATGAAAAGGAACGAAGATAAGGAGAGCGGTATAGTTTGGGATCCGAAAATTAAGGTTGGGGAGTTTATAAGTTTAACCCGAAAGCTCATAACCCTATCAAAAAGGACACTTGAGATAAAGCAGAAACTTTCGGAAGTAATAAAGCCACTTTAAAATTTCAACCCATGCATTCGCAATATTCCGCACAGGATATTAAGGTTTTAAAGGGACTTGAGGGAGTGAGAAAGAGGCCCGCGATGTATATAGGGGACAAGGGGAAGAAAGGTTTCCACCACCTTTTAATGGAGATCCTTGATAACTCCGTGGATGAAGCCCTCGCAGGGTACGCCAAGAATATAAAGGTGATACTACATAAGGATGGTTCAATCTCCGTTGAGGATGACGGTAGGGGGATACCTGTTGATAAGCACCCGGAGATGGGGATAAGCGGGGTGGAGGTTGTTTTTACGGTTTTGCATGCGGGTGGTAAGTTTGATAGGAAAGCCTATAAGGTTTCCGGAGGGTTGCACGGCGTAGGCGCGTCGGTCGTGAACGCCCTTTCGGAGTGGCTGGAGCGGAGGTTAAGAGGAATGGGAAGCTCTATAGGGCGAAGTTCTCAAGGGGTGAGATCGTGGAATCTCTAAGGGAGGTTGGGAAGGCGGTGGGTACAGGTACAAAAGTTACCTTTAAACCCGATCCCGAGATCTTCACGGATTATCCAGAGAAAACTTGGGACAAGAACATAATAAGGAAGAGGTTGAGGGAACTTTCCTTTTTGGTACCCTCCGTTGAGTTTATCTTTGAGGATGAGAACACGGGAGAGGTGGAAAGTTTCAAGAGCGGTGGG
>LBFQ01000004.1:2542-5595 GCA_000980735.1 Candidatus Caldipriscus sp. T1.2 | reverse complement strand
ATAGACGGGAGCCCGCACAAGCGGCGGAGCGCGTGGTTTAATTCGATGCTGACCGAAGAACCTCACCTGGGCTTGACATCCCGCCGTCAAGCCTACCCGAAAGGGTAGGTGAGCCTACCGATGAGGTAGGCAGGCGGGACAGGAGCTGCACGGCTGTCGTCAGCTCGTGTCGTGAGATGTTGGGTTAAGTCCCGCAACGAGCGCAACCCCTGCCCATAGTTGCCAGCGGGTCGCCCACGGATGTGGGCGATGCTGGGGACTCTATGGGGACTGCCGGCGAGGAGCCGGAGGAAGGAGGGGACGACGTCAAGTCCGTGTGGCCCTTATGTCCGGGGCTACACACGCGCTACAATGGGCGGTACAGAGGGAAGCGACCCCGCGAGGGGGAGCAAATCCCTAAAACCGCCCCCAGTTCGGATTGCAGGCTGAAACCCGCCTGCATGAAGGAGGAGTCGCTAGTAATCACCTATCAGCTATGGGGTGGTGAATACGTTCCCGGGCTCTGTACTCACCGCCCGTCACGCCATGGGAGCCGGGGGTGCCTGAAGCCCCACCGAGGGTGGGGTGAAGGCAAACTCGGTGACTGGGGCGAAGTCGTAACAAGGTAGCCGTACGGGAACGTGCGGCTGGAACACCTCCTTTCAGAGTACCTTGAAACCCTCACCCCCACCCAACTACCATCCTTTTTTTTATTTTAAAATCGGATGATTTTGAAGCAAATAATCCGCAACCCTTTTCACCTCATCCCAAACCGTAGAGCTTGAAGTTGTCGTTTCAAAATCAAATATCTTTTCTATATTCACCCCGTACCTTCTTGCCCTTTCCTTCCATTCCTCCGGAACTTGGTCATCTATGGCCTTTCCCGTAAGCTTTGATAACAATATAGTCCAAAGCCTGCAAACATTCCCAACGTTGTATCCCCCTCCTCCCAAAGCCAGAACGGGAATACCCAAACTTAAAACAAAATCATAAACCGTTATGTAAGAATTTGTTGTTAAATTCCAATGGGTTAGAGGGTCCCCCTTAAGGGCATCCGCCCCCGATTGCAAGACAACAACCTCCGGCTTGAAATTCTCTATAGCCCTCTTTATTACATTTTCAAAAGCCCAGATATATACATCATCCCCAGAGTTCGGTGGAAAGGGAAAGTTTAGGGAATAGCCAAAACCTTCACCTTCCCCCATCTCGTATTCAAAACCCGTACCCGGAAATAGATATTTCCCGCTTTCGTGGGTGCTTATAGTAAAGACCCTACGATCGGAATAAAACGCCCTCTCAACCCCATCCCCATGGTGCGCATCTATGTCAAGGTATAGGACCCTTTTGAAATTCTGTAAGAGCTTAAAAATGGCTATGACTGGGTCGTTTATATAACAGAAGCCACTTGCCCTGTCTGGCATGGCATGATGTAATCCTCCCGCCATATTGAAGGCGTATTTTCCTCCCTTGATTATGTACTCCGCGCAAAGTTGGGAGGCCCCGGCCGAAAGTAGGGATGCGGTGTATATACCTTTTACGACGGGACAATCCCCCGTTCCCAAACCGTAATATATCATATAATCCCTCCAATCTCCTTCGTCCGCCAACTCCAAAACCCTAAGGTAATCCTCCGAATGGAACTTCTTAATTAAACCCATATCCGCCATTTTGGGATACAAGATCTCAACCTCCTCAAGTAAGCCCTTTGCCCTCTGAAGCTCCTGGGTTAAATATAGCCTGTACATCTTCAGGGGATGATACTCCCCATAAGAGTATTTCCAAAAGGGGGATGTATCTATAAAACCGACACGTACCATCTCAAAAACTTCCTTACCGCCTTATACCTATGGCTTATCCTATTCTTCTCCTCCATACCCATTTCCGCCAAAGTATTATTATAACCTTTCGGGATAAAGATTGGGTCGTAACCGAAACCAAAGCTTCCCCTCTCCTCCCTTGAGATTTCCCCCTCAAGGACACCCTCAAAAAATTCAACCCTCTCCCCATCATAGTACGCAAGAACAGTTACGAAACTCGCCTTCCTGTTTTCCTCACCCTTCATAAGATAAAGGAGCTTCTCCCTATTTTCCTTATCCGTCGCATTTTTCCCCGCGAACCTTGAGGAGAATATGCCGGGAGCCCCATTTAAAGCATCAACAAATAGCCCCGTATCTTCCCCAAGGGAAGGATATCCAGTCTTCTCATAACCATACCTTGCCTTAATTAACGCGTTTTCCCTTAAAGTTCTACCCCATTCCTCCGGCGTCTCCAAAAGGAAATCCCCGAAATACAATATCTCCAAGCATTTTCCAAGTATGTTTCTAATTTCTACGACCTTGTGTAAATTTGAGGTCGCGAGGAGCAAACGGGGCCTCATATACCGAACTTTACGAAATACCTCACCCCAAAGTAGAAATTGCTATAAGCCAAATTCCTCTCCTCAAACTCACCATTTAGAAGGTTGAAAACCTTAGGCTTAATTGAGAAGATATTAACTCCAGCAAAAACGTCAAATTCCTCAAGCCTTAAAGCGAAGGAGAAGTTAAGTAAGTATCCGAAGGAGCTTTGGACATCGCTTTTGTCCTTCTCCATCTCCGTCCATACGTTTGATATGGTATCAAGCTTGTATGTGGTATATTTGGTATTTAGTATCGTGTAGTTTCCTCCCCCTCCAAGGCTCACGAGGGCGTACATATTTTCCCCAACGTAAAACTTCATAAGTAGGTTCGCATGGAAGGGGAAATAGTTGGTTTGGCTTGTTCTCCTTATCTTAAAATTTGAACTGCTGTCGGAAAAGGGTTTTTGGAAGAAATATGTCGCCCCACCCTCAAGGGATAATCCGAAGAGCTGGAAAGCTCCGAAGAAATACCGCATTCCTATGTCCGCACCTACGCCTGTTGAAGCGTAATTTGAGAAATCCTCAAAGGGGATCCTCCCATGCACTCCAAAGGATATATCAAATGCTCCAACTAACCAGAGCATATAGGTATTTTAAAGGGGGTTTAGTTTTCTCGCTTCTTCGTAAATTTTTTCAAAGTTTTCCGAATACCTTTGGGCTATCCTCTTACTGAAAA
>LBFQ01000004.1:0-2522 GCA_000980735.1 Candidatus Caldipriscus sp. T1.2 | reverse complement strand
CCATCCGGTAAAACCTCTATCCCGTTCTTCAAAAATCTGTCGTATTCCGAACCCAAATTTTTTATCCCCTTACTTTCAATCACCCCCCTTACCTTTACCCCCCTCTTTTTGGCGTAAATAATGGCGTTTGCTATTTCGTTATCCGTAAAGGAGAAAGCTGCGAACTTTATATTGCTCCTTGCGGAGTTTATCAAATCAATTATCCTTCTTTCCGCGTCATCCTCGGGTGGGAAATATACTTCAATTCTATAGTTTCCCAACCTAAAACAGCAATCCGTGTTCCTCGGGGAAAGGGCTCCGAATTTTTTATCCTCAAACATCTCGTAAAACTCCTTGAGATAATTCAAGGCTATATGTCGGGAATTTATCACAAGGAGGTTATTGTCGTTCCTGTATATACAGCTTTCTTTGAAGTTCGTTGAACCCGTGATCACTACCTGCGAGTCTATCACAACGAATTTGTTGTGCATAAAAGGTTTCCTATCGTCAAAGACTATCGGTATCTTCTCGTTTATTAGCCTCTTGTAAGCCCATTCCTTCCTCATCCTATCATCCATCACCATTTCTACCTTAACTCCCCTCTTCTTAGCCTCAACTATAGCTTTTACTATATCCGGATGGTCAATCTCGTATATCGCTATGTTGAGGGTCTTCTTCGATGAGTTTATCAGAGAGACTATAACACTCAGTACGTCATCCTGTCTGGTAAAGTAAGCTTGTATATCCTCCGAGATTTCTACCCTTTCCTCCTTTACACAGGAAAGAAGGAGGATTAGGGTTAATAGCCTTTTCATTCAAAAGCCCGTTCCTATTTGGAAGTGAGGCCTAAACCCCTTTGATGGTTCGTCGAAACCGTATCCAAGATCTATTCCCATTATCCCGAGCATAGGTATATTCGCCCTTATACCTATCCCCGCAGATCTCTTTATTTCTTTCAAATTCACCGTCCTCAACTCCCACCAGGCATTTCCACCCTCAAGAAATCCGAGGATATAAAAGTTCTCGTCCAACCTCAACCTTAACTCGTAAGTTATAACCCCCAAAACCTTTCCCCCTATCACGTTGTATCCAACTTTTGTTCCCACGCTCCTTATGTCGTACCCCCTAAGGCCATAAAACCCAACATCCCCCAATATGAAATACTCAAAGAATGGTATCTCTTTATCGCTTGAAAGCCCGTTTAATAAACCCCCCCTTAACCTAAAGTGGTTTATCAATTTGTTCCCACCGAAAAACGGTAAGGGAGTGTTGTACTGAATGTCGGGAAAGTGCCTTAAGAAATTCACATCCCCTCCAAACGGTCCCCCCACTATGTTCAACTCGTAGGATGCCCTCAAACCGCTTATTGGATTAAAGATCCTATCCCTGGAATCGTAATAAACCGTTCCGGAAACCGTTGAGGTATTTAAAGCCCTATTGTTCTTCCAATAATCGTAAAAGGGAAGACCCTTGTATTTATCGCTTATATTGAAAACCCTTAACCTCTCAAACCTATATCCTACGTTAAAGCCCCAATATGTCCCAAATATCCTCCTGCCAACATCAACGGAAAATCCAACCTTGTTCTGCCAGTAATCAAAGTAGTATTGGGTTAGGTAATAGGCGCTTGCACCTAGGGATGTGGGACTACTTAAAAACCAAGGTTCCCTGAAAGATAAAAGTAGGTTCTTCCTGTATTTCCCGTAATCAACCCTTATTTCCCCATATTGCCCCCTACCGAATAGGTTCGGCTGTTGTAGGGCAAAGTTTCCAAAAAGTCCCTCAAGCTGGCTATAACTTGCGCCGGCGCTTATCTGACCCGTTGGCCTCTCCTTAACCGTTATCACCAAATCGACCCTCTGGGAATCGTTGGGTACAAGCCTTATATCTGGACTTACGTTCTCAAAGTACCCTAAATAGTACAAATTCCTAAGGCTCCTTATCAAAAGCGCCCTTGAGAAATAATCGCCGGGAAATATCAGAAGCTCCCTCCTTAGTACATAATCGTATGTCCTCGTATTGTTTAGAAACTCTATCAGCCTTACTTTAACCCTCCAATTTTCCGTTATTTCAAACCTGTAATTTACCCTATTTTTTTCCCTACTTTCATCAAACCTTGCGTTTGCGAATATATAACCCGAATCCGCATAAAGACCTAAAATCTCCGCCCTCGCGTTCTCAAACTTCTCCTTGGAATACAAACCCCTCTCAAGGGCTTTAGGTGCCCTATACCAAAGTGTATATTTTACCCATTCAAAAGGGCTCGGAGGTTTGAAAACTATACTTTTAAACCTTTCTTCAAGGGTTTTGTTATCAAAAATTTGATTTCCCGAAAATTCCACATCCCCAAACTTATACCTTTCCCCCTCGGAAACATATATCACTATACCCATAAAACCTTTCTCGAAAGGGAAAACAGAAAAGGAATCCACCTCTGCATCGGGATAGCCGTGATTGTGATAGAAATTTTCAACCCTCCTTAGATCGTCCTTCCATTTATCCTCCAGGGGATCCTCTAGAGTCGACCTGCAGGCATGCAAGCT
>LBFQ01000003.1:5234-8946 GCA_000980735.1 Candidatus Caldipriscus sp. T1.2 | reverse complement strand
AGCTTGCATGCCTGCAGGTCGACTCTAGAGGATCCCCATCAAAGAAACCAAGAGCGATTACGACAGGGAGAAGCTCCAGGAGAGGTTGGCAAAACTCTCCGGAGGCGTTGCGGTAATATACGTAGGAGCGGCGACGGAGGCCGAGATGAAGGAGAAGAAGATGAGGATAGAGGATGCGGTACACGCTACCAAGGCGGCGGTTGAGGAAGGGATCGTTCCCGGCGGAGGAGTCGCTTACCTTAGGGTCATTCCCAAGCTTGAGGAGCTTGAGAATCAGGAGACTAACCCCGACAGGAAGCTTGGAATTAGGATCGTAAAGAGGGCTTTGCATGAACCCGCAAGGCTCATAGCGGAAAACGCCGGATATGAGGGCAACCTGATAGTTGAGGAGATAAAGAAGAGGGGAGGAAACATCGGGTTTGATGCCCTAAGGGGTCAGTTCGTGGATATGTTTGAGGCTGGGATAATTGACCCGACAAAGGTAGTAAGGACAGCCATACAAAACGCCGCATCCGTCGCGAGCTTGCTCCTCACCACCGAGGCTGTAGTCGTTGAGGTCAAGGAACCCAAGAAGAACGGCGCTCCCGGTCATTCCCACGACTTAGACGAGTTCTAAAAAGAAAAATAACCTTAAAATTCACCGCCCCCGAAAAGGGGGCGGTTTTTTTTATTTATAAACGGATATAGAATATGCGTATCTATGAAAAGGCTATATTTTTTGCTTATTGCCTTAGCGGTGGTGGGATGTAGGAGGGGAATCTCGGATGAGGATGAGATAAGGGATCTCCTTGAGAGCGATCCTCTATTTCAGGTAACTTCGACGTTTTCTGGAAAACCTACCACGGGATCCTTCAGATCCACCATGGGTCCCCAGAACTGGTACAGGTACATCTTTCCAGACTCTGTTGTAAAAACTTACAATATAACCGTTGTCGGCGATTCCGCATTTGTCCGCGCCCTTTGGACCTTTAAAGGTCAGTTTAGAATAATAACTGGTATCTCCGGGGATACATTTACATACTTTGTAAAACCCCTTTACGATAAAGCGGAAAGGAACGCGATATTTAAGAAGATAGGAAGGAGGTGGAGGCTCGTAAAAATATCGGGTGTAAAGTTTTCTCCTGTAAGCGGTACCTTGCCCTTCACCATAGATTCCGTCGTTATAAACAGCTCATCCTCGGGAAAGAAAACCTTTACGGATCCCCTAAACACCTTGCTTGATACCTCACAGATATTCTATCAGGCAGGGGAGATGGTGGATGTAAAGGTTTATCTGAGGCCTACAAGCTCCGCCTACGGATACATACACTACTGGAACAACTCCCACCATAGGGATGCTATGGTGGTGGATACGGTATATATGGTTAGGGAATTCTCAATGCCATCAAGCGCAACGAGGAAAAACTTTATAGCTGATGTGATAACAAGGCCTTCTTTTGATACATCAAACGCCGAATATCTTTACGAAGCGTGGGGCTTTCCGTATGTGGTAAGGTAAGGATAATTTTTGTATGCGAGGTTGAATGTGGAGGTGAAGTTTTAAGGGCGCATTTAAACAATACGGGAAAGCTTTTGGATCTTTTGGTTGAGGGTAGGGAAGAGAGAAGCTGAAATTTATGATCGTAGGTACGGAGACGGAATCGGAATACTTTACATTAATTGATACGGGACTTCAGGAAAAAGCATTTCTTGAGGCGCAAAGGATGGGTTTAATACCCTTTTTGGAGGGTTTTAAACTTTTGAGGAGGAACCCAAGAGTTGAGGGTGAGGTTATAGATTTCCTATTTTGGAAGGATGGAAAGGAAATATTTGTGGAGCATACCATAACCTTAAGGGGAAGGAGGCAGATGGAAAAGCTTGCAAAGCTGGGAGGGTGGGTTGTTTTTGTCGTTGGGCATCCTATGGCGGAAAAATTCAAACCCTCATACGATGACCCGGAAATCCCGAAAATTTTAAGAAGATTAAAAGATAGGATCTTTGCAGTGAAGATGGGTTTAAATGGGAAAGGGGAGATCTTGCTTTTGGATAACAACCTAAAGGTATTCTTAGATTAACTTAAGGAGTTTTTCGTGGAAGAAGGTTTCCCCCGTAATTTCCGGATGGAAGGTCAAACCTATAACGTTCCCGCTTTTTACCCCTACCACTTCCCCGTC
Source organism: Candidatus Caldipriscus sp. T1.2 (assembly GCA_000980735.1). Taxonomy (GTDB): domain Bacteria; phylum Hydrothermota; class Hydrothermia; order LBFQ01; family LBFQ01; genus Caldipriscus. The sequence goes on along the minus strand of LBFQ01000003.1, from coordinate 6,793 downwards.
CCTCAACTTTGCAACCACATCCACCTTTCCTACCTTCATTATTCTTGGCGCCCTAATGAATGCCCCTCTCACTACCGCCCTCTCCCCATCAAACTCAACAAATACGTCATCTTCAAAGCTTTCCCTCTGCCTACCGTAAGCGTTCCTTGAGACCGTTATATCGAGCCTTTCTAAGGAAAACCCCGGAAATCCACCCTCAATTTCCTTTGCCAAAAGTATTATACCCGCGCAGGTTCCCAAAATCGGCTTTTTAAAATCCTTTAACGCTTCCCCAAGCTCGTATTTTGTTAAAATCCTTGCAAAATGCGTGCTTTCACCTCCCGGGCAATATGAGGGCATCTATCCTTTCCAACTGATCGGGATATTTTACGTATAGGTACTCCACCCCTATTTGTAGGAGAATCTTTGCATGTTCCTCAAAATCCCCCTGAAAACCCAATATCCCCACCTTCATTAAGAGCCCGCGGGCGGACTCGAACCGCCGACCTCGTCCTTACCAAGGACGCGCTCTAACCGCCTGAGCTACGCGGGCGTGTTGTGTATTTTAAGGTGGAAATTTTTTCCCTATTAAAATTGCAGGGATGCTTGATATATCTCCACCTTTAAGGGGGATTGATACACTATATCTATACCCACCATACATAACCCACGTTGAGGTTTTAAAGTTTTTGGGGCAACACTTGAAGGATATGGTCCTATTGGATACCTTTAAAGGTTCAAAGGGAAGGGTTTATGTTGTAATAACGCCTTTAAACTTCAACCTTCAAAGTTTTCTAAATGCCCTCAAATATGAGAATGCGGTTTTAATTGGAATAATGGATCAAAACAGGGATTTGAGGTTTTTGATGAATGAACTTGATAAGGTTGGATTAAAGGTACCTGACGTTTTTAAGGAGATACAGTATGTAAATCCCAAGTTTGAGTATAGATCTTTGATAGAAAAGACAGAGAGGGAGTTCCTATCTCTTGACAGGAAAGTAAGGGCTAACGTCAGGCTTTTGTTTGATATGATAACATACGGGATATATGAGGGGAACTATGAGATAAGGAGGGAATGGTTAAAAGGAGATCTTAATTTTGGTGATTTTGCGAAGGTGGAGGGAGAAAAGATATTACCCAACGTTGAAAAACTACATGCTATATTTAACGAAGATTGGAGCAAAAGTAAGATATTGGGGGTTATGGAGAGACTTTCTGACAACTATAAACCTTTTTATCTCCTTGCCCAAAACTTGCACGATAGGGTAAGGTATTTTCTTGTTATGAACGATGATATAAGGGAGGCTTTGGAAATTGCAATAACTTGGGCGGTAAATTTAGCAAAGGAAAAGGGCGAAGTTTGGGAACCTTACGAAGTTTTAATGTATTACAGGATAGCATTCTCTGGGTTTGATGATAATGTAAAGTTGGGAATTATGGATGGGGAGTATATTTTGGAGAAGTTTAGGGGAAAATTGGATTTGGAAAAGGAGCTTAAAATTACCAACATTTTAGGGCTCTTGAACCTTTATGCGGGCAACCTTAATCAGGCGGAGTATTATTTCAAAGAGGTTGTAAAT
>LBFQ01000003.1:0-5098 GCA_000980735.1 Candidatus Caldipriscus sp. T1.2 | reverse complement strand
TTAGAAGAAGTTATGGAATATTTTAACAAAGGAATAAAAATCTTCAGGGAAGCGAAAGATAGAAACGGCGAATTTTGGATTAGGTACAACTTTGCGTTGATATTGGTAGATACTGGGAATTACCATGATGCAATAAAGCAGATTAACGAGATGGTAAAAATCACCAAGGATACAAACAGAAATGCATATGCAGATGCTATGGGCCTTTTGGGATATGTTTATCTAAGTATGGGAGATTATCAAAAGTCCATACAAAGCTTTGAGGAAGCCTTGAGAAGTTTTGATTTGAGGTATAAGAATTTTGAAGAAAGGTATTATATGGCGAAAGCCTATTATGCTCTGGCGTTAGCAAAATATGGGAAGATTGATGAGGCAAAGTTAATTATTGCTGAGATGGATAAGAAAATTGGGGAATTGAACCTTAGCCCGGAAATTGAGGAGTTGATAAAAAATAAAATTGAAGAGGTAAAGGGGTATCTTCAGGGGTGACAAAACGGCCTTATAATATCCACCTACACCGCGGGGTGGAGCAGTCTGGCAGCTCGCCGGGCTCATAACCCGGAGGTCGCGGGTTCAAATCCCGCCCCCGCAATTTTTAAAACGTTCCTTTTTAAACCTTTAAGTTTAGCCCTCATAATCGGAGTTCCCGAGAAAGCTTCTTTAAATTTCTCCTCATTCATACTTAATATATCAGTCGAATCAATTTCCTCAAAGACCTTTAATATCGGTAAAAGCTTGCTCTCCGCCGGTGCTTTACTGTTCCAAGGACAAACCTCCTGACAAATATCGCATCCGAAGATCCAACCCTTCGTATCGATGGGTATATTATCACCCTTGTATTCTATCGTCCAATATGAGATACATTTCCTTGAATCTATTATTCTACCTTCAAGGATGGCACCCGTGGGACAGGAATTTACGCATCTATTGCACCTTCCGCAAAAGTCGTATATAAAGGGTTGATCGGGTTTTAAATTTAGCGTGGTTAAAAATCCGCCTATCAGAAAATAGGAACCGAATTTCGGTGAAATGAGCATTGAGTTTTTTCCTATCCAACCTATACCCGCCAACCTACCCAAACTCCTCTCCAAAACTGGTAAAGAATCCGAAAATACCCTATATTCACCCCCAAATTTTTCCTTACATTCCTTAACAAATTTCCCCAAAGCTTTCTTGAAAAATCTGTGATAATCCTTCCTCGTTGAATACCTCCCAAACTTCAACTTTCCAACCCTTTTTGAACCATAAGATAAAATAACCACGACGGCGCTCTTTGCCCCTTCAAGGAGAAGGTTGGGATTTAGGCGGGCATCCTTACCCCTTTCCATATATTCCATATCCGCATGATAACCCTTTTCAAGCCAGTTTAAAAATACCCTTTTATCTTCTTCAGGTGGAAAATTTTCAAGGGAGACTATTCCAACATCGTCAAATCCCATCTCCAAAAGCCTACGTTTTATCCAGGATTCCATCATCTTGAAAGGAGGGAATAAACGAAAGGATAGTTCGCTTTGTACTTTTTCGCGAGGTTTGAATATCTTAAGGCTTCATCGTAATTTTTCAGTGAGTCTTCAACTAACTCCAAAAATGCGAGGGCATCGACGCTACCCACCCTTAAAGCCTTTATTCCCATCTCTTTTGCTCCTTCAAAGTTCCCCACCCTTAAATAATACGCCCCAACTATCAAAAGCGTCCTATCGTCAATCTGGCATTCACCTTTTAATTTTTCGTAAAACCTTTCAAGGCTATCCGGGTTCTTGTAAAGGAAGAAAAGGAGCTTTAAGTTCGCAAATCTTAAATCGCAAGGGTCAATTGAGAGGTAATAATTTATCTCTTTCAAGGCAAGCTCTGGGTCTTTGTGTAGAAGCCCTAATATCTCGCTATAAGGATTGTCCCTTCTTAAGGAAAAGTTGGAGGATATGTCCTTTCGTAGGTAGAAATAGGAGACGGGGATAAGCATAAGGAAGAAGAGCAACCATAGGGGTATCTCGTAAAACTTTTTCCTACTTGCCAAAAAGGATGCAATTAAACCCAAGATCCAAACGAAAAGCTTTACAGTTATGGGTGAATCCAAAATTATGGGAATGAGGAAGAAAGCAAGGAATGTAAAGATTCCCGACAGAATCCTGCCTATTTCCATACCGAAGAGGGTGTAGTTCGTTAAAATTCCGAAAGCCTTATCCCCCTTATAATCCTCTATATCCTTCACCGTAAAGGCAAGGGAAACCCCAATTAATGTGGCGAATATAACCTCTTTTGGGTAAGCCAAAATAACTTTATCCTTTAGCCAAAGGGATGCGCCTATAAGTTGGCAGAATACCGAGATGCTACCTAAGGTAAAGGTTGAAAGTAGATATATCCTCTTTGTCCTTATGGGATCTACGGAGTATATCCAAGCCAAACCCAACGTTGCCAATCCCAAAATAAGGGCATCAAAGCCCAGTGAGAGAAATAAGGCAGAAGCTAAAACGAAAAGGATCCCCGCTATAACCTTTGCCTCGTATAAACTTAATCCACCTCCGTTTACGGATGTTTTCTTGCCATTTAGTCTGTCTATCTCGTAATCGTTTATGTCGTTTATGAGAACGCCGAAATGGTGGGAGAGGGAAAGAGCCAAAATCAAACCAAGCAGGGCGATATAATCAAATGGGTTTTTAAATGGGTGAGGCCATAGGTGTCCCCCCACCCTATAACCCAATACAAAACCAACAATTCCCATGCTGATGTAAAACGGAAGCTTTTGGATCCTTAAAGTTAAAACGGTTAAAGCCTTCCTTTTGTCATAAAGAAATGCGAAGAAAATTAAAGCAAGGACAATTACAAACAAATTTAGGATGGAGTACCTTTGAGTGTCTTCGTAAAGGAGGGAGTGGGATCTAAATGCAAAGCCCGATGAAATATTAAAAATTGAGACGAAAAAATGGGGGACGGAACCTAAAAATAGGAGAACGAAGAAGGATAAAATTCCGGCAATTATCCCCCTTATCAACTTACCCGTCTTTAGGAGAACGTATATTAAGATCCCCAAGAGGGCAAGGGTTATCTCAAGGCGCATCCCGTAAGTTATTCCCAAAGGTGAAAGGTCGTAAAATGGATTAAAAAAGTTCTTTAAGGTTTCCCAGAATTCATCTCCTGTGAAGATGTATTTGAGCTTATATCCACCACCGAAAAGCGAGTCAAAGAGTGGGGGGACAATTATCAAGAAGGAAAAGGTTGAAACGAGGTTGTATGCTCTAAAAACGTTGGTCCTTGAAGTTAAGGCTATTATCAGCGTCAAAAGTAAAAACGCGGCAAAATAAAACGAAAACTGGTGGAGGAAGAAAAATAAAAAGGCTTTATAGAGGGATACCTGAAAGTGTAAATTCCTGGCGCTTTCAAAACTTCCCTCAAAGATTCCCCTAAGGATCACGGAGGCTATAATAATAGGCGTAGTTTTTAGGGGGTTTTGGTTTTCAATGAACTCAAGTATCTTCCGCATATAGGTCCTCCAAACCATAAAACTCCCGAGCTTGTGCGGTGAAGAGGTGAACCATTATATCCCCAAGATCAACGAGGACCCATACGGAACCCTCCGTCCCCTCAAGTTTCCCACCGAACCTTTCAACTATCTTCTCCCCCACGGAGAGTATATGATCCGAGGTGTATCCAGTCCCGATTATCATATAGTCGCATAGGACGGGGTTTATGCTCCTTATATCCAAGACCTTAATATCCTCAACCGCGCTTTCTTCCAAAACTTTTACGATCTCCATAACTTCCGTCATCACATTATTTTCAACTCTTGCGAGTATTCAATGGGTGGGTTGAAGGTTATGTTTATATCCTTGTATTCGTCGGGTAGGGTGGAGAAGTCCCTCAAAAACCTTTCCCTCGCCTCCTTAACGTCATGCTCAAGAAGGAGCTCACCTTCCTTTACTATGGGTACCAACAAAGGTTCCCCGTCATAATGTACGCTTTCGTGTGCTATTATATCCTTTTCTATCTTCCCATCCCCCCTATATAACCTATAAACCTGCTTTGAACCCCCTATCACGACCTTACCCTTTGAAAACTTATGCTTAAATCCCTCCTTATCCTCAACGAGCTTATATATAGCCCCGAGACTGGGCCTGTCGGAAGGTAAAACGATCTCCGTTCCCACACCAAACGCATCCGCATACCCCTCCCTAACCACCTCCGCTATCTTCCACTCGTCAAGGTCCCCCGACAAAACTATTTTCACCGAAGTTAAACCCTCCTCCTCAAACCTCTTCTTCGCGTAATTTGAGAGCTCAACGATATCGCCAGAATCTATCCTTATTCCCACCATCTTCAAACTTCCCATTAAAAGCTTCATAACCTCTATTGCCACCTCTATTCCGGATACTGTATCGTAGGTATCCACCAAAAATATGGCGTTGTCGGGATAAACCTTGGCGAAGGTTAGAAAGGCTTCAAATTCTGAAGGGAAGGTTTGAACGAAGGAATGTGCCATAGTTCCGAATACCGGAATACCGTAAATTTTTCCAGCCAAAAGGTTGGATGTTCCGTCAAAACCAGCAATATAAGCGGCCTTACTTACTTTTACCGCCGCATCTATACCCGAGGCCCTCCTTGCTCCAAACTCCATAAGGAGCTTACCCTTTGCAACGGAATAAACCCTAGCGGCCTTTGATGCGGAGTTTATTTGATATGCCAAAGTATTCAAAACCAACGTTTCAAGGATCTGCCCATCTATCCTGTTTGCCTTTATTACAACTACCGGCTCATTCGCAAAGAAGATCCTTCCGTCAGGTATTCCCCAAATATCCCCCCTAAATTTGAAGTTTTTTAGGTAGTTTAGAAAATCTTCGGAAAACCTATTTAAGCTCCTCAAATATTCTATATCTTCCTCCGAAAACCTAAGCTGGGTTATCTCTTTTGCCAGCTCCAAAACCCCCACAGATACGTAATAGTTCCTCTCCTTCTTGTGCCTTATGTTCATCTCAAAAACCGCGTAATCGTTCAGCCCCTCCCTCAGATAAACCTCGCCCATCGTAAGTTCGTAAAGGTCAGTTAGTAGAGGATGGGATCTGAACATCCAGGTAATCTTCTATCCTCTCAAGAAGTCCCCTTCTCT
>LBFQ01000002.1:5435-7214 GCA_000980735.1 Candidatus Caldipriscus sp. T1.2 | reverse complement strand
AGCTCCTATCTTTAGGGCTTCCGCTATTATGTCCGTTTGACCCATGGCGGAGATGATTATAACGTTCAGGTTAGGTTTTATCTTCAGCATTTCTCTTAAAACCTCCAAACCGTTCTTATCGGGCATAACGATGTCAAGGGTCACAACGTCGGGATCGGTACTCTTTAGAAGTTCTATGGCTTGATCCCCATTCTCTGCCTCGCCTACAACCTCAAAACCCGCCTCCTCCAAAGATTTCCTAATCAAACTCCTCATAAACTTCGCATCATCAACTATCAATACCTTTACCATCGTTTTCCTCCAAGATTTTCAAGATCCTTTCCGCTATTTCCCTTACGTTCCTCGCCAAAATCCTAACCTCCTCGTTTTCCTTCATCTCCGCGTTTATTGAAAGCAAAAGAAGATCCTCCGCTAATTCTCTCAAAATTTCAAGCCTTTGCATAAGCTTTCTTTACCTCATCAAGGATGCGGGAAGCTTCTTCGCTTATTTGGTCTAGGTTTTCAGACTTCCTACTAACCATTCTATCAATGTTCTCAAGGGATATATACGTTTCCTCTACTGCGCTTGCGGATTCGTATAAAGCCTGCGCTATAGCCCTCACCATCTCGTCGCTTTTTTCTATTCTCCTCGATATCTCCTCAAAAACACCAACTATACCTCTTGCCCTTTCCCTAATCCCCTCCAAATTCCCCTCCCACCAAGCCCTCTCTTTCATCATACCTTCTATTTTCCCCCTAATCTCTTCCATACCCTTGTTTATGCTTTCTATTATAAGGTTGCTTTTTTCAGAAAGCCCCCTTATCTCCCGAGAAACAACCTCAAACGGACCCCCTTCCCCCATTTTATACGCTTCAACCGTCGCGTTTATTGAAACTAAGTTTATCTTCTCTATTATCCTTGACAAACTATCAACATTCTCGCTTAAATTTTTAGCTATTTCCGACACACTCTCCAAATTGAATATTATCCTCCCAAGTTCTTCAACCTTTTTCTCAGAATCCCCAATGTTCTCGATGGTGATTTGATAGCCGTTTTGGGAGGACTTCAACACCTGTTCCGAAAGTGCCTTAAGCTCATCCATGGAAGGTTTCAAAATCTCCTCAAAAGACTTGGATATTTGCCTAACCGCAGTTGAAATCTGTGAGATTTGCAAGTTTATCTCCTTAATTGATACAAAGGTTTCCCTTACTTTATCCAAGAGGGAATTTAACGAAAGGATCAATACCTCTATCTCCCTCTTTGGCTTTTCGTAAAACTCTCGATTTACGTATTCTCTAACGATATTCATAGGAACATATGTGGATACCACCTCAAATCTTGGTTTGTTTTCCAAAACGGAAAATATATAGCTTTCACTTGTAAGGCAAAGTAAAGCCATCGCTATTAGGTTGATTATCCCGCCGACATATAAAAGCAATGAAGGTAAAATCATACCATTCTTCCAAAGGATATATCCTCCGAGAATTAAGATTGCAGAAAAAGAGAATACAAAAGCCGCGTAAGCCCAGATGATCCACCTACCACCCCCATATTCCCCGCTTTTTACGGAGAACTTTTCCTTCAAACTTTCAACAACCCCCCTTATATCCTCCACGGTTCTTTTTATATAGCTCGCATTACCCATTAAATCCTTAACCGATATGTTTAATTCTTCCACTGCTATGCCCATTTCGGTTAGGGATGCAGAAGCCTCCTCTATGGTCCTTGATACCAATCCCGCCTCTTGAGCTATTCTATTTACCGAATCTTCTATTTCCTCAAACCTTTCCCCTATCTCC
>LBFQ01000002.1:2413-5415 GCA_000980735.1 Candidatus Caldipriscus sp. T1.2 | reverse complement strand
TATTTCCCTCATGTATCCGACAAAATCCTCATCTCCTCCACCATTTGGAGATGTTTGCCGAATCTCTATATTTAACCGATTCAAGGGAAATCTGGTAGGATAAAGCCGATATGAACCTCCCTATATCCCTCAATTCTTTAGATGTTTGAAGCAACGCCTTAACAGAAACTTCCGAACTTTTAAGGCTTTTAAGGAATTCCTCAAACCTAAACCCCATATCCTCAAATAGGGCAAAGTTCCCCTCCAGAAACTTAACACCCTCCTCCGCTTTAACTTTATTATCCATCCAGGTGGAATATATCTCCGACATGTTCCTTGATACAACATCGGAAAATGCGCGCGAGATTTGTGAAACGGATGTTGAGATCTGCTCCAAACTCACCATTATATCCTCAAAATAGCTTCCCAATTCCCTTGAAAGATTGAGAATTTCACTGTAGATCTCAAATGCAATGTCAGAAATTTTTAAAGGTGTCAATAATTCCCTTTCCCTTAGATTCTTAACCACCCTATCAAAGTTGTAGTAAAACATCCACCTTTTTATTTTGATTGGCGTTCCTTCTTTTGCGAATCTAATCACTTCTATAAAATGCCTTGGGACGTCCCTGCGAGCATCCCAGATGTTAAGGAGGTAAAGTATTCCAAAGATCAACAAAATTGTGGCAAAAATAGGATTTCCCAACCTCAAGAAAAACCATGTTCCAATGAAAGGGGCAATTATTGGAAGCAAGGCAAACAAAAAAAGGATAAATCCGATTATAACCCTTACCAAATTACCAGATATTATATGCAGGATTAGAATTTCGGAAGATGAAAATTGCGGTGATTGGGGATGTGATGCTTGACGAGTACGCCTTTGGGAACGTTGAAAGGATATCTCCGGAGGCTCCCGTGCCAGTTTTTCTATATAAAAGTAGCAAGTTTATGCCCGGGGGAGCGGCGAACGTCGCTTTAAACTTGGTTAGGCTTGGGTTTGAGGTTTATCTCTTTGGGATAATCGGTGAAGACGAGGATGGTAAGAGGCTTGCAAACCTATGCGAAGATCTGGGGATAAACTTTAGGTTTTACAAGGGTAGCCTTAGGACATTAAAAAAAACCCGCCTCCTTGCAAAACACCACCATGTATTAAGGATAGATTACGAAGAGAGGTTTTCCGAAAGCGATGCTTATGGATTATTGGATCTTATGAATATCAACGTTGACGCGGTGGTGGTGTCAAATTACGATAAGGGAACGGTCATTCCAGAAACTTTAAATTTTGTTAGGAAAAAATTCCCAGATAAATTAAAGGCGATAGATCCAAAATCTTTAATATGGGAGGCGAGGGGTTTTGATATCGTTAAGCCGAACTTAAGCGAGATTTCATCAGCATTGCACAGGAAACTTTTAAGCATTGAAGATGTCCTTCAAGCTTCAAGGGAGATCTTTAATACTCTAAAACCAGAAGCCCTTATCTCCACTATGGGGGATAGGGGTATGTGGATAATTACATACAATAGGGGAATTTACGTACCCGCGTACAGGAGGGAGGTTTACGATATTACGGGGGCGGGGGATACGGTTTTGGCTTGGGTTGTTTGGGGTAGATTGCAGAATTTGGATTGGGAGGAGATAGGGAGGTGGTCGGCAAAAGCGGCTGCGGTTTCGGTTTCAAAGCTCGGGGCATATGCACCTACCATTGATGAGGTATTAAAGGAATTTCCGACCCTATAATTACCATCTGGAGATCTTAAACAAGATACCCGCTAAGAAATACGAAGATTTAATGGAATTTTTGGCGTTTTTAAGTGTTTATGACGATGAGGAGAGGATGAGGAAATATGTGGAGATATTGGAAGGGGAGGAAATCAAGGGGAAGACGGTGGTAGAGCTTGGGGCGGGTTTCGGTTATTTTTCTATTTTGGCGGTTGAGAGGGGGGCGAGAAAGGTATATGCGGTCGAGAGGAATAGGGAGATTTTTGAGGTTTTGAAAGAAAGGGTAAGGGGTTATAAGAATATCGTTCCTATAAGGACGGATGCCCTAAAGTTTAAACCCGAGGAGGAAATAGACATTCTTATACACGACTTTTACGGACCCTTACTTTACGACGAATCTCTCTACATTCTTGATCACCTGAAGTTTAAGCCCAAAAACGTTATACCCAACGGTGGATCCCTCAAGTGTGGGACTGTTAGGTTGGAGGATATAAAGGATCCAACGGTGGACCTTGGGGTTTTGAGGAGGCTTAAGGGTGTTTTGGTGGCGGATCTGTTTGATTTTTATGGGAAGCCCGAGAGGGAGTTTTTAGTGGCGAAATGGGAGTTTGGTAAGGGTTTGGAGGTCTTTGAGGTTGAGGTGCCAAGGGATGGGGAGGTTTTGGTTTTTTGGGTGGAGATCCTTCACGAGGGTAAGAAGCTCTGCTCATCATACGAGTGCAGGAATTGGCCCCTAGTTTTTACTTACAACCTAGGTGGAAGGTTTTCGCTGTCTTTTAGGTGGAGGGGGGATTACTCTTTGGCTTACTTTAGGTGGAAAAAATGAACGCTTTAATTTCCTTTGTTTATATGGAGCATTTTGCCTGGGCGAGCTTCACAAAGTTTTCCTATAAATACAGGGATAAGAGCGGTGTAGCGGATATAGGGGGATTTATAAAGCCCTTCAGGTGGGGGGATTATGGTTTGGCAATAGGGGGGGATTTCATAGTTTGGTTTGGGTACGATGTGGGTCCTATACAACTTGACCCAATTTACGCGGATTACTTCGTTTGGTTCGGGATCTTTAAGGGAAAATTTTACCTTCTGCTTGAGCACCCCTGCATGCACTACATAGACAGGCTTGATACCCTACCCCTATACTGGAACTCATTTAGGCTTATGTACAGGGAGAGGGATTTTGAGGTCTCAACTGCCCTTTACATACACAGCGATAAATATCAGTTTCTCTCAAGGGGAACGGACTGGAGCTCGGATATAAAAATATTTAAGAGGTTCCGGGAGAAAATATCAAGGGAAACTTTCCTGAC
>LBFQ01000002.1:0-2275 GCA_000980735.1 Candidatus Caldipriscus sp. T1.2 | reverse complement strand
AGTTTTATAACGAAAAGGGAGATTTGGGGATTTTTTGGGGCTTTAGACCTTACGATAGGACGGGGATAATAAGGGATGCGGAGGGGGTACCTTACTTATCCTTGAGGGTGAGAGGGTTTTGAGGACACGTTGACATTATTGGTGGAATGCCATAAAATTCTGGGTTATGGTTAGCTTTCTTTTAAGCGCTTGCGGTTGCCCGACCTATAAGGCTAATATAAGCAATAGGTCAGGTGTGGTGGATTACACCTATAACGACGGAAACTATATATCCACCGAGAGGAGCACAAAGAATATAGCGACCTGTAAGGGTAAGGTCCATATCGCCTGGTTCGGTAAGAACTCTTCGGGGCAGACCGCGGTCTTCTATAGAAGAAGTACAAACGGGGGAGTGACATGGGATCCCGCCCTTCAACTTACCCCGTTTGCGGGAAATCTGGGACTTGAGATGTGGGTTCAGTGCTATGGGGACACGGTGGTCGTTGCGTACGAGAAGGTGGAATCCGACAACAACATCTATTACAGGTATTCAACCAACGGAGGAAATACCTGGAGTTCGGAAGCCATTCTAAGGGGAGGTTCATACAATCAGGAGGCGCCATCGATATGGATATGGGGGAACAACTTTCACCTTGCGTGGTCGGATAATACCCCACCCACCTTTTTACCCGTATATCACGTCTGGTATGGTAGGAGTACGACCTTAGGCTCAAGCTGGGTTTCAAGTGGGAGGAGGGATCTCTCGGATTCTCCGATAATAGTTGGGGATCCAACGAATCCCAACAGGCTTCATATAATATTTATGATCTTCAACGCCCTTGAGAGAAAAGCTAGGTATATAAGGAGCACCGATGGGGGATCAACCTGGTCCTCCACCTTTGACCTATCAAATGGAATTAACGCGGGTGGGAGCGGTTTTTGGGGAAGGCCAATAGGTTCAATAAGCGCATACGGGAATTATGTACATGCGGCCTTCCTTGATGAAAGGTTCGGGAACAAGGAGGTACTATACAGGAGATCCACGGATGCGGGGGAAACATGGTCTGCCATAACCAACTTAAGCGGAACATCGGATACATCCTGGAGCCCTTATATATTAACAAATAACGCGGGGGAGGTTAGGGTTTATTGGGTGGATAAGAGCGATGGAGATTACGAGGTTCTGTGCAAGATCTCCACGAATAACGGTTCAAGCTGGTCTGCAAACGACAGATTGACAAATAATACCGCAAAGGACGTTATGGTGAGCTTGGATTACGATCCCACAAATTCCAGGTGGCACATAGTTTGGTCATCAAACGAAGGGGGGGATTGGGAGGTTTATTACACATCCGATCCATGTCCCACATCTTCGGACGATGATCTGGGTGTAGCGGAAGAGGGAGAGGTTGGGGGCTTTCGGATAGGGAGGGATGGGATAATATTACATAAGGATGCGGAGGTAAGGGTTTTTGATGTCTCGGGAAAACTTTATATCTCGGGGAAGTTTGTAAAGGGAGAAAAGGTTCGTCTTAAGAGGGGTGTCTGGTTCATCCTTATAAATGGGAAAATTTACAGGGTTATAATATAGGGTATGAGGTACTTGGTTTTTGATAAGCAGGGCAATTTAAAGAATGCAGATAGGATAAGGGGCGAATGGGCTCTTGTATATACTAACTGTGAGGCGGATTATAGGAAGGTTTTGGAGAGTATAGACGCCAAGGTGTTCGGGGCAACGAGCTTTATGGGTGCCTTTTCACCCGAAGGTTTTGTTGATGGCGCAATACTCCTTGCGGAAGATGGGGACGATATAAAGGCTTCATACAGGCTTATTGAAACGACGGAAAACAACGCGAGGGAAAGGGCAAAAGAGGCTGTAGAAGAGATAAGGGGGGAACTTGGTGGAAATCCCGATGTTATACTTATGCACGCAACCCCCGGGTACGAGGAGAGGATCCTTGAGGGGATTTACGACGTGTTTGGTGATGATATAAGGGTTTTCGGTGGGAGCGCCGGGGATAACGATCTGACGGGAAAGTGGAAGTTGTTTGATAAGGGGAAAGGAATAAACGAGGGTGTCCTTTTGGTGGGATTTAAAAATCCAAGGGGGATATTCGGGGCTTTCGTGAGCGGTTACTTCCCTACGGAATATAAGGGTAAGATAACGAAGGCGAAGGGGAGGGTAATATATGAGATAGACGGAAGACCGGCTGCGGAGGTTTATAACGAATGGACAAAAGGTTTAATATCGGATTACCTTGATAAGGGAGGGGTAATATTGGCTCAAACCACTTTG
>LBFQ01000001.1:14613-16712 GCA_000980735.1 Candidatus Caldipriscus sp. T1.2 | reverse complement strand
ATAACGGGCCTATCAAACCTCTCCGATATTATCGTCTCCTCATCCCCCCCAAAATCTTTGCCATAAACGAAATCTATCTCCCTACCCTTCCTTTTCTCCTCCTCTAAGATTCTCGCCGCTTCGTCGTATGTGATCCTTGGGAAGGGCTTTTTTATGTTTTCCAGCTTTGATATGTCCCTCTCAAGGGTTTCCAATTCAAATCTTCTCCTTTCCAAAACCCTTTCAACTATATAAACTATCAGGTCTTCCGCAAGTTCCATTATGTCGTTCAGATCCGCCCAAGCGACTTCAGGTTCAATCATCCAGAATTCCGTTAGATGCCTTCTGGTTTTTGACTTTTCCGCCCTGAAGGTTGGACCAAAGGAATAAACTTTACCCAGCGCCATCGCCCCCGCCTCCATATATAGCTGTCCCGACTGTGTTAAATAAACCTTATTCTCGTCAAAGTAAGGGACCTCAAAAAGGGTTGTTGTTCCCTCAACGGAAGCGGGGGTAAAGATCGGTGGGTCAAACCTCACAAAACCCCTACTATCGAAGAAATCCACTATAGCCTTCTCTATCTCGCTCCTTATCCTTAATATCGCCCACTGTTTCCTTGACCTTATCCATAGATGCCTGTACTGGAAAAGCTTCCCAACATCCGGAATATTTTCGGGTCTAACCTTGGGAATGGGATAGGTTTCAAGGGACTTTGAGTGGATTTTTAGATCCTTGACGTGGATCTCGTACCCCCCTATCGCCCTCTTATCCTCCACCACTTTCCCCCTAACTACCACCGCATCCTCATAGTCAAGCTCTTCGCATAGGGAAAAAACCTCTTCCGATACATCCCCCTTTGATACCACGCACTGTACGAAACCCGTCCCATCCCTCACTATCAAAAAATGTATCTTACCCGAAGACCTCTTGTTGAATAACCAACCCCTTATCTCCACCTCCTCATCCTTGTGATTCTTAAGCTCCTCTATCCAGACCATTTTATCCCTCCAATATCTTCACTAAGACCTTTCTATTTCTCGGACCGTCAAACTCGCAAAAGAAAACCCCCTGCCACGTTCCCAAAACTATATCCCCATTTTCTATTATTAAGCTCAGGCTCTGACCCACAAGGACACTCTTTATATGCGAATCCGCGTTCCCCTCAAGGTGTTTATAGCTTTTCCTTTCCGGCACTAGATCCGACAGGTGATCCGAAATATCCAACCTAACGGACGGATCCGTGTTCTCGTTTATCGTTAAACCCGCGGTGGTGTGGGGACAAAAGAGGACGCATATACCTTCCTTCACCCCACTCTCCCTAACCAACCTCCTAACCTCATTCGTAATATCTATCAGCTCGTTCCTCTTACTCGTTCTTATACTTATCGTTTTCATATTTTGTCGTTTAAAACATAACCCTCGTCGGGGTTTAGTATAAGGTTGTCTATTAACCTCGCCTCGGGAAACCTAACCGCGGTTGCAAGGAGAACCTCACCCTCTACCACCTCAAGGGGTTTAAGCTCCTTAGTATCCGCTATCTCAACGTAATCTATTTTGGCAAGGGGTGCTTCTTTCTTTAAATATTCCTCAAACTTCTCCTTTATCACCCTTGACCTCCTTTCCCCCGAAAATATCATATCCCTCGCCATTATTAACGCCCTATAAATTGCGCTTGCCTGTCTCCTGCTTTCCGGCGATAAATACTCGTTCCTTGAGGACATGGCCAAGCCGTTGCTCTCTCTAACCGTCTCATGGGGTACGATCTCTATGTCAAGGTTTAGATCCCTAACCATCCTCTTTATTATGTAATATTGCTGGGCATCCTTTAATCCGAAAACCGCAAAGTGGGGTTTAACTATGTTGAAGAGCTTCAGGACGACCGTAGCAACCCCCCTAAAATGCCCCGGCCTAAACTCCCCCTCCATATACCTATCAAGTTCCTTTACCTCAACGAAGGTTGAAAAATCCTCCGGATACATAGCCTCAACGGAAGGGTAGAATATAGCCTGAACCCCCTCCATCTCGCATTTATATCTATCCTCCTCAAACCTCCTCGGGTACCTATGATAATCCGAGCCGGGTTCAAACTGTAGGGGATTTACGAATATGCTCACAACCAA
>LBFQ01000001.1:13458-14593 GCA_000980735.1 Candidatus Caldipriscus sp. T1.2 | reverse complement strand
CCCAACGATCAAGGCGAGTTACATGATCCCCCATGTGTGCAAAAAAGCGGTTAGCTCATTCGGTCCTCCGATAGTTGTCAGAAGTAAGTTGCCTGCAGTGTTATCACTCATGGTTATGGCAGCACTGCATAATTCTCTTACTGTCATGCCATCAGTAAGATGCTTTTCTGTGACTGGTGAGTACTCAACCAAGTCATTCTGAGAATAGTGTATGCGGCGATCGAGTTGCTCTTGCCAGGCGTCAATACGGGATAATACCGCGCCACATAGCAGAACTTTAAAAGTGCTCATCATTGGAAAACGTTCTCCGGGGAGTCCCCTACATCCAATTTATACTCCCACTCCCCAATATTCTTCTCCCCCTTTATTTGAACCTCCTTAACCGGAATTCCTAATGGGGTATATACCCTTATAACCGGGTCCTTTGATGGATACATGCTCTTTATCCTAAGGTTTACGAACCTTGAACCCCCCGTAGGGTTTGGGTAGATCCTTAGAGAAGAAAAGCTCCCCCTTCTTCGGGATCACCTCAAGAGGTTCCGAAAATGCCAAAGCCTGGGCATCCACGAGCCCATACCCGGAACAAAAATTGGGTTTAAAGGGTATATCCTCTAAGGGTTTTGCGGTTTCCAACAGCTTATTCCTGAGCTTAATTAAGGACCAGGAAGGGTGAGCTTCAAGGGCCAAGGCTAAAACCCCCGCGGTTATGGGTGCAGAATAGGATGTACCCGAGGTATATACTAACCTTCCTCCCTCGTCCGCGGCTATCACCTCAAAGGGTGCTACCACCTCGGGTTTTACCCTACCGTCCGCGCTGGGACCACAGGCGGAGCTTGAAGATAAAACTACCCTCTTCCTCACACTATCGTAAATTACCCCTCCTACGGATATTACATCAAAGGCATCCGCGGGGGCATTCAAAGTGGTATCCCCCACGTTCGGATCCACGGCCCTTGAGCTTACGTTCCCTACGGATATAACCGGCAAAACTCCCCTATCAAGTGCCTTGGACATGGCGATGGATGATATTGCGGTTTTCCCATCCATCATACCCTTCGTATAACCCACATCCCCCCCATACCCTAAGCTGATGTTAATTATTTGAACACCCTTCCTTGAAGCCCACTCAAGGGCG
>LBFQ01000001.1:12122-13438 GCA_000980735.1 Candidatus Caldipriscus sp. T1.2 | reverse complement strand
AATACTCCGCTCCGGGGGCTATACCCACCAAGCTCCCACCCACATAACCCGCCAAAACCGAAAGCACCCTCGTCCCGTGATATTTCCCAACCCCGTACCTCGGAACTTCCGCTATCGTGTCCCCCCTCTCCCTATAAACCAAAACCCCATTTAAAAACTTTGGCTTGTTGCAAAAGGTCCAACCCACCCTCTTTATTTCCCTTCTAAGGCTTAAGGAATAAAGGGAGATGTAATCTTCCATCGGAACAGCCAAAGTATCACCGTAAAGGGCAAAGTCCTCAAGGTAAGGGACCTTAAGGACAAATGCGTTATCAACGAAAAGGGAGTCGTTCCTAATATATGCGAGCCTACCGGAGTTTTCAACGGGATAAAACCCCCCGACAAGAAAGCTGTAAGATGATCCCTTAAACAAAAATATGCTGTCCCGATCCGAGAAGAAAAGGCTATCCCCGCTTAAAAACATACCCCCGAACCCCCTAACGGGCTTGGAGATTGAACAAATCAAAGATGTAATATAATCGCAGAGTTTTACGCTGTCTCCGGTGAATACTCCAACCTTTAGGCCCGAGCTTGATGATCTCAAAATCGCCATATATCCCCTCCCAAGATCTTGCGTACTTTCAAAGGTATCCCTGTAGATCGCACCAAGCTTCAAGTTCCCATAAGAGGACCAGGAGAGGTATAGGGTATCATTCCTAACTGTTAAGCTTGGGTTTATCTCAAAGCCCCTTGAAAGAACCTTTAAAGTTTCCCCCTTCACCAAATAAAGGTCCCACCTGTTTATGTTGATCCCCGCTATGCTCCTTTCGTCTATTCCGGAATAAACGCAGAATGTATCCGTCCCCCTAATCGCGCAATCGTAAGAGTGTATATAAAACACCCCCTCCGGTGTGGGAAGGGTTCTACCGTTTAAATTTATCCTGTCCCCGCTGTTGAAATCCATCTGTCCTCTAATTTGAACCCCCATAAGGGATGGATGGGTTAGGTCAAAGCCCGTGTCAAATATTGCGATTTTTACCCCTTTACCCGTAAAACCGAGCCTGTGAAGGGTATCCGCCCTTACCGTCTTCACCTGAAACTCCGAATCCCCGTACCTGTACTCCCTCAATTCCTCTTCCCTATTAGGTTTCAGGATTAGGACCTCCCTCTTTTGTAAATTTTTAAACTTGGGATTTTCGGGGAGGAAAAGGGAAGTATAACCCGTCCAGTAAGACCTAACCCTCCTGTATCCCCCGAAAACCTCTATGTTATGCGAATATGGAACGGATATATTTAGCCAATAAAGGGGGATCATATCACCTCTCCCAAGATGAAGG
>LBFQ01000001.1:1550-12102 GCA_000980735.1 Candidatus Caldipriscus sp. T1.2 | reverse complement strand
AAACCTACCCCCATATTGAAAACCCTCCAAGCCTCCCCTTCATCTATCCCGCCAAGCTTTATAAAATTTTTCATATACTCGTGTGTGGGTATATTCTCCCAGTATATCTTTGCCTCCCTTCCCTCAAGCGCCCTCGGTAAATTTCCCATAAGCCCCCCTCCCGTTATGTGCGCCCCCCTCTTCGCCCCAAATTTCAGAAACATCTTCAACCCCTCCCTATGATATAACCTCGTGGGTGTGAGTAGGATATCAATTAAAGCCCTTTCTTCGTCGATCTCGGGATAGATTTTAAATGGATCAAGGTTCCTTTCCTCCAGAATCTTTCTTATTAACGAGTATCCGTTTGAGTGGAATCCAGAGGAAGGAAATCCTATTAAGATATCCCCACCTTTAACCTTACCAAACCTCTTCTTTATCGGGATTCCAACCCCAAAACCCGCAACATCAAAGGTATTTTCCTTTATTAGACCGGGAAGTTCCGCGGTTTCACCGCCGACGAGTTTCGCCCCAACCTTTTTACAAGAGGATATTATATCCTCCAAAACCTCCTTTGCCCAATCCTCCCTTAATGGGAAAGTGGCAAAGTAGTCCAAAAAATAAACCATCCTCCCACCATCCGCCAATATATCGTTTGAAACCATCCCAACGAGGTCCTGCCCCAAACCCCTAAATTTCCCCGCCTTTATATATAGCAAGATCTTTGTCCCAACCCCATCCGTGGATAAAAGGAGCCTCTGTTTTCCAAGTTTTACCGTAGCGGAAAAGGAACCGATAATTTTATTCTTTTTCTTCAACCATCCCACAAGGGAATCAGCCTTACCTATGGAAACCCCAGATTCTTCGTAAGTTATACGTCTATTATCACCGATGCCCTCCATATACCCCTTTCCCTCTCAACGTGGAGCTTATGCCTTGTGACCGCCTTCAAAGCCTTTTTTATTGAATGCTTGGAAAGATCGAAGGGTTCCCCTCCTAACTTTGCGTGAAGCTTGAACTTATCATCCTCAAACTCTATCTTCACATCAAACTGCCTGAAAACCATCTTTGATGTTTCAAACTCGTAAAGGAGCTGGGAAAGCCACTTGTGTAGTAGATCCTCAATGTCCTCCCCTTCTAGGTATATTTTCTTCTCCCCTTGGATCTTTATCCCATATAAGCTTCCCAGCATCTCCCTAAAGAGTGCCCTTGCGCTCTCAACAAAAAGCTTTTCCAAATCCATAGAGCTAACCTCAAATCCCACCTCCGATGTATGGGATATTGGCTTGTAAGCCATAATTCACCTCCCTTTTTTATTCCTCAGCAAATTTATGGGCAACGCAATCGCATTCTATTATGGGTTGGAAGGTACTTTGTACCGTGATGGTTATATCCTCCTTACCGCATCCGGAGTTCGTGAAGGTTGTTGTAAGGGTCATATTTGCGGAGAAGGGTTTAAAGGATAACACCGAGGAATTTCCTTGTCTGAATATTAACGGGTCATTTATGAAAACAGGAACATCCGAGAACCTCACCCTATCTCCTCCCACCACCCTCATGCCCAAAAGGTCAAAAATCGTGTTTTCGCTCCCAACACCACTTACCATAAGCCCGCCGTTTATATAGTATCTAAACGCCACATCCTCTGTTTTTCCTACGTTATACACCGCCAAGAATACCGTATCTATATTTGGATCCTTTAGGTTCCACGGATCCAAGACCCCGCAATCGCTATACTTCACGGACAAAACCTTACCCTTATCCACCTCACCGATCTTCTTGTTTTTCAGGAAGTTGTCGGAAACGAAAAGAACATCCTCTCCAGAGATCCCGAAAGTTTGCCCGAACTTTGAGCTCCCATCTATAAAGTTCCTGCATGCGAACCTTGAGTGCAAAACGTAATCTATCTTGTAAGACAAACTCGTATTCTTTGAGCTAACATTTACCGTGCTTGAAACCCTCCAAGCGTAGGGGGCCTTCACCTTAAAGGAGGTTTTACCCGAGGATAGAGTTGGTTTAACCGAAATGATCTTGTTGTCCCTTGGGCAAACGGGCGCAACCTCGAAGGATAATTCTATGGGGTTTTTCCTGTTGAATACCGTACAGCTGGGGGGTTGATAGAGGACAACAGGGTTTTGACCTCTTACCACATTCCACCCTTCAACCTTTTCACCGCTCGTAAGCCTGCCCTCACCACTTAAAATTCTAACCGCAACCCCCGCCTTATTTCCGAGAATATCAAACAAACTCTTTCCTTCAGCGTTCGTTGCCGAAGAAATCCTTATCGCAACAAACCTATCCTGAGATATATCCGCCTCTTCAACAACTTGTACGGAGAACATCGTCATGGTTTCTTTTACCGCTATCCTCCTCAGAAGCGAACCCATCTGCTCCGTTAGCTTGTCCGTCAGGAGAATGATGGATTGTAAAACATCCCTAACTGCGGTAGCGGGTATTCTATAAGAATATACCTCATAAACCACCTCGCTCTCAAGGTTTATAAGCCAGATTTTCCCAATAAGCCCATAAGCATCCTCACCTATAACTATATCCACCAAATATGGGGTTTTCCCATAAGCGGTATCATCCTTATGAAGCGCCGCGGTTAAAGAATCGTTTATTAGCTTTGAGAAGGTGCCGAAGGGGATCTCAACATACCCTCCCCCAACTATCCTTATCGAATTTCCATCCGTTTTTTCAAAGTATTCCCTCGCCCTCTTTAAAATTACGGGAAGGTATGTATTCAGGTTGCCCCTAAAATTCTGGGCATATTTCCCCGTGGGATTCACCGCTATCCTTGCCTTAATATAGACTTCCGGAGCTGAGCATACGGAGTAGGGTAATTTGGGAGCCTGAGCCTGCGGAGTTTTTGGGGTTGATTTTTGGGCAAACAGGGGTAAAGAAAGGAAAAATAACAGGTATAGAAACCTTCTCATAAGTTGGGAATTATAAGGTTGAAATTCCCCCTTTATAATTTTCGGCTATGAAGAGATTTTTGGTGTTAACTTTTGTTTTGTCTTACTCGAGTAATTACGCGGAGGCGGGTAAGCTCTACGGAGAGATATAAAATGGCTGTTCAAATTATTCTGGGCGACATAAGACAGGTTTATAAAAAAATTAAAGATCATAGCATTGATTGTGTTATCACGTCACCCCCATATTATCGGCAAAGGGATTATGGCGTTGCAGGGCAGATAGGTCAGGAGAACAGTCCCGAAGAGTACGCAAAAGAAATAGCCAATGTTTTTAGATTGCTATGGAACAAGCTTAAGAATACAGCGGTTGTATTTCTAAACATAGGGTATAAGTATGAGAACGAAGAGCTTTTGCTAATCCCAGAGATGGTGGCTTGGGAGATGAAAAAAGCTGGATATGTCCTAAAGAACAAGATCATTTGGTATAAACCAAACGCAATTCCTACACCAGCAAGGAATAGATTAAATAACACATATGAGGCTGTTCTTTTTTTCGTTAAAAATGTTGGCAAGGAAGTGTATTACTTTAATCTTGAAGAAGTTAATGAAAAGCCCAAATTATTCTACGCTATAGATTTTAGCAAATTGCTTAACGCAAGCGTAGAGGATAATTTGAGTTATAGAAACAAACGTAGCGGAAGGGTTATAGAAATTAAAGGCGAACTTTTAAAAATTCTTTGGGAAAGTGGCTTTGAAGAATGGCTTGAGTTTTCTTTGAATCAAAAACGTGCTAACTTCGTATGTAGAAACTGTGGCAAAACTCTTAGCTATTGGGATGTTCATTTGTCTTATGCCAATAACAAGAGGTTTATATGCAAGCATTGTGGAACCAAGGAACTTCCCAAACCGCACTTATTAGAGTATTCTGAAATAAAATATGAAAATGCAAAAAATGGACTTTTTTCAAGACAGAGTGAAAAGTATAAAAAAGCCAACCTTTTAACAGCATCTCCAGCAGGCAGATTATCAATCACGGGAGAGAAGCTTATAATCAAAAGAAAATGGCTATTTCCTCAAGGGCTTATAGCAGACTACCTCAGAAAAAACCTAAAAGAAAGAAGGCTTTCCCTAAAAAAGCTTGGAGAGTTGCTTGGTTCAATCCATACAGTGGGACACTGGCTAAGAAAGGATTTTTCCCACTGGGGTAAGGGTGGAAGTATTCCTCGCCCTGAGGACTGGTACAAGCTGAAGGAGATTTTAGGGCTTGATGACACATACGATAGGCTAATTTTGGATAGAGTAGTGGTACTTTCCACGGTGAAAAGCCATCCAGAGGGTAAAAACATTGGAGATGTATGGGCAATTGCAACGGAACCTTACAAGGGAGAACACTTTGCGGTTTTTCCACGCAAGCTGGTGGAGATGTGTATAAGGCTTGGGTGTCCCGAAGGTGGCACAGTTTTAGACCCTTTTGCAGGGTCGGGCACTGTGGGTGAGGTGGCGTCCAAGCTTGGTAGGAATGCAGTGTTGGTTGAGATAAATCCAAGCTATGCAGAGTTAATAAAAGAAAAATGTAAAGGATATGTTAAGGAAATTAGTTAAAATTGAAGAAGCAGAGTTTAGATATTTTATCACAATAAAGACGCTTATGCTAAAAAGGAAAGGATACAAACAAAGCGACCTTAATATGGGAGCAGAGAGAGTTTTTCATAATTGGGCCTCGGCAGTTTTCAAATTTCCCAATTCAACACCCATAGGTGCGGATTTAGTTTTGAGGCTGTTCTAAAAAATCCCTCATCGGGACGCCCCTCCAGCCTCTAAAGGAGCTAACCGCTTCCTCGCCCTATCCCACACCCCTTCCACCAATATAGGCTTCAGAGGAGAAAGGTCTCTTGGCAAGACCTTTCCAAGGATAGGGAAGAGGAGGGCTACCCTCAGAACTTGCCAAGCTACTTGAGAGACCTTTTTAGTCTCTCCCTGCTCAGGATTCCTTCCCTCGGCTCCCTTGCAGGAGCTTGGCTTACCCTGAAGGCTTTGTAGAAAATTGATTAATAACTTCTTTGCATTCTCTACATTCTTTAGTTCGCTTTTTAATGCGTTTCTCTTGTATTCGTTGCTTTCCTTTTCTATAAGCTCCACAAGTTTCTTTTCCCTCTCTTCATATCTCTTCAGAGCAAACTCCAAATATACCTTGTCCTTTAGTAATTTTTCGTAATTCTCAGGTGTATCCTCCTTAAATCCCAATGCCCTTCTCCCTACTACATATGCCCCCGCTATGTCTTTGTCTATGTTTAACTGCGGTGCATACTTTAGCATGCCAATAATTGATGTGTAAGCAGGATTAACTTCTATTACCTCCAGTCCCTTTAACATTGCCACCCTCTTTAGCTTTTGTAAAAACTTTTTGGCGTTCCATTGGTGAAGTCTTTTTCTTAACTCAGCTTTCCCATCTCCACGCATTCCTCTTTTGAGTTTCTTTAGGTTCTCTATGGCTATAGCTTTACCTTTCTGAATGGCTAAATCCACTATCTGATGGGCTAATATCCACTCTTGATGGTCCTTGCTGTTTTGGGAAAGCCCTAAAAGGTGGTGTAAGCTGATAGTCCTATAGCTTACTAATTCTCCAGTTTTTGAGACTTCTGCTATGGCTAAGTGGATGGGTGATGCATTAGTGTCTATGGCTATTACTCCGTTCTCTCTTTTGTATCTAACTTCAGGTGTTGGAAGTTCAAAGGATACACTTCCATAAACTTCTCCATTCCTTAGCTTTAATTCCACTGTGTAAGGAAAGTAGCTTTGAGTTTGCCAGCTTTCCAAAAGCATAATCATAAAGGTTATCCACTTATCTTTGCTATTGCTTGGTTCTCTTAACACTTTTGCATAGATAAATTCTCTATTTCCTATGGTAATCCTAAGGCAAAGCTGTCCGTTTAGGTCTTCAAATCTCGTTAGCCTGTTTCCTTTATCTACCTTTGACCCGATGCTTATAAGTGTTCCCTGTCTTTGTTCTTTCCATTGCTTCTTTAGTCTTTCTCTTTCTTTTCCCGTAAGGTGGTTTTTGCAAAGTTTTTCAAAAAACCTTTTACCTCCAAATACCACTGGTTTATCTGTGGGATATTGTTTAGCTTTGTAAATGGCTGAATCAATGTATTTTGTTGGCAACTCAGGAAATAGCTTTCTTAGTCTTTGGTATATTTGGGCATAAGGGTTTTTTGTTTTCTCTTTTTCCAAATCCCTTAGCATATTGTATGCCACTCGGATGGCTGAAGATTGCTTACGCATCAGCTTTTTGAGTTTTTCTTTGTCTTCCTTCTTCATTTCAAGTTTGAACTGTAGGCTAACAAACATCAAGCTTAGATTTTAGAGGAGAAACTCTCGTATGTAAATTGGTGTAGTTCATATTGACATAAAAACTGCGTTAGATCAAAACCCAGCAGATTGGCAAGGTGCTGTAAACGTTGGAAAAAACCAAACCAGTTATACTATACCCGGCATGTTTAACGCAGACTTACCTACTCGATATTCTGATGGTAGGATAACTCTGACTTACATTATACTCGTTATACACAAACATTTTTCGGACAGAATTGACGCTATTCTTTTAACTTGTGTGCCAAATGGAGAGGTGCTGGGGCTGGTAAAGGTGGAAGAGAAAGGAGAAAAGACTTTAGGTTCAAGTATATTGTAGATGGAGATGTTCTTAGGTTTAAGCTTTTGACAGGCTATCCTCCAAGGGTAGAAATTATTACAGCCCTGAAAGGATCAAGAGTTATAGAGCGATTGCTAAATTTATCCAACAACCAACTGAGAATAAGTAGATGGCATTGATTTATAATTTTCCCACTCCTGCAGATTGAGCGTAGAGGACTTTTCTAACATCACCTCTTTGGCTACCAGATTGAAGGAGCCTATAGACAAAGACACATACAAGTGATAAAACAGCATGGGTCAGAAAGAACAATCCTAATTGGCATAAAAGCCCTACGCAGGGCAAAGAGCTTTTTCGTCCGGCGTGTTGAAATTCCCCCTTTATAATTCCCGCCTATGAAGAGGTTTATGGGATTTTTCTTGTTGTTTTTTGTTCTGTCCTGCTCGGGTAAGTACGTTGAGGATGGGTTCGTTAAAAATGAGGGGATCACAAATGCCCTTCTAAAGGAACTTAAGGGTGATTACGAGGGAGCCCTCAACGATCTGAGAAAGGCGGACGGATATTGGGGGAATCTGCTCTCCGCGGATATTTACCTCTACAGGTACAGGGATTACAGGAGGGCGCTGGATTTAGTGAATAAAGTTAAGGTTAAGAAGGGTTCCCCCGCATCTCAGGAAGTTTTATACAGGAAGGCTTTACTTTTGGAGCTTTTGGGAAATTACGCGGAGGCGGGTAAGCTCTACGAGGAGCTGGCAATAAGGTTCCCAAACGGTAAGTACTTCGAATCCGCATCCCAGGCGGTTGAGGAGATGTTCAGGAGGAACTTCCCCGACACGGTGGTTGTATATGATGGGGGTTATGTAACCTCTATGATGGTAGATTACGCCATTGAACAGATACCACCCTTTAATAGGGCCCAGTTTGACAATCCCGAGGGTAGAAAACAGATAGCGGAGAGGTTGGCTATAGAAGTTGCTGCGCTCAGGCTTGCGGAAAGTATGCGCCTTGACACTTCAAAGGAAGTGAGGGAAAAGGTTGAGTTAGACAAGATAAACATCCTTCGTCAGGCTTACTATCAGTATGGGGTTAGGGAGAAAGCAAAGGCCACGGATCAGGAACTCCTGGCTTATTACAACGCCAACAAGTCCCAATATAGGGTCCCCGCAAGGGTGGATATAAGGAGAATCGTCCTAAAAGATAGCGCAAAGGCGGAGGAGGTTTTGAAATACGTTAAAGAGGGTAAGAATATAGATTCTCTGGTTAAGGAGTTTTCCGTTGAGAAGGCGGATGTTGAAACTGGGGGAAGGCTCTCAATTTACGATACTTACGAGAGCTTGAGGGACATCTTTAACGCATCTTACGAAAAGGACACGGGAAGCGTGTTTATTTACAAGAGGGATACCCTCTGGATGGTTATAAAGGTTGAGAGCAAGGAGAAGGATAGGATAAGGAGCTTTGATGAGGTTAAAACGATGGTGAGGGGAGTAGTGGAGGGGCAGAAGGAGAGGGAAATTTTTGAAAGTGAGAAGAAAAGGTTGAGGGAGTTTTATGGGGTTAAGATCTTCTTAAAGGAGGATACCACGGAAGCTAGGAAAGGCGAAGAAGAGAAGGAAGAGGAGGGTAAGGTTTTAACGGAGGAGGAGAAGAACTTCTTAAAAGCCTTGCCCGAAACCCTTGCGGTGATTCAGAAGATAAACAAGGCCATCACAAAGGCGGATTTTGAGGATAGACTAAACAAGATGCCCGCAAGGTATAGGTCTTATTATCTATCGCCAAAAGGAGCTTATCAGCTCGTAAATGACATTATGGTTCAGGAGATCTTGGAGGTTTCGGAGGCGGAGTTTAGGAGGTATTACCTCCATTACCCATTCTTCAAACGCCTAAGGGATTCTTACAGGGATGCCATGCTCTTGCGCCTCTATGATGTCCTCGTAAAGAGTAAGGTTTCCGTTTCCGACAATGAGATTAAGGAGTATTACGAGAAGAACAAGGATAAGGAGTTTAAGGAGATGGCAAGGATCAGGGTACAGAGGGTGGTAGTACCTACGAGGGATTCCGCCCGCAGGGTCCTATCTAAGGTATCTTCAATAAAGAACGAAAACAATCTCAGGGAATTCGTAAGGAAAACATCCATTTACACGGGAGAAGGTATGGCTGGGGGATTTGCCTTCCTTACCCCCGACAAGGAGCCTGACCTGTTTAAGGAAGCATGGAAGAAACCCTTGAAGGTTTGGAGCATAGGAAAGCTCAACGATGGGAACTGGGCAGTTTATAGGGTTTTGGAGAAGATAAATGAGAGGGTAAAGCCCTTTGACGAGGTAAAGTCTTACATCCGCGAGAAGTTGAGGTACGAAAAAGAGAAGGCCCTTTACGAGCAGGTTCTTGAGCAGATAAAGAAGGATTACAAGATAGTCGTCTTTGAGGAGAAGTTTAGAGAAGAGGGGAATGGAGGAAGATAGGATAATAGAGGAGCTGGTTTCAAATTTTAGAAATTACGGGCCCAGGGTGGTTTTGGGTGTTGGGGATGATTGCGCGGTTTTAAAGGAAAACCCGTCCAAGGATCTCATAGTGAGCGTTGATACATCCGTTGAGGGGGTACATTTTACCTTTTCCTTGCTTAGACCCGAGGAGATTGGGCACAGGGCCCTCGCTGGGGCGCTTTCCGACATAGCGGCTATGGGTGGGGAACCCTTGGGGATACTCGTGAACGTTGAAACGAACGAGAAAAACCTTGAAAGGTTAAAGGAGATTTATAAAGGTTTTGAGGCCTTGTTAAAGGAATACTGCGTGGATCTTCTGGGTGGGAATATAAGTAGGGGAAGTTCCCTTTCAATAACCATAACGGTTTTGGGGGAAGTGAAGAAGGGGGACCGCTTGGAGGAGGGATGGTGCCAAGGATGGGGACCTTTGTGTTCGTGACGGGGGAATTTGGTAGGGTAAAGGCATTTTTCTTGGGTCAGGAACTGAAGGCTAAAGGTTATGAATGGTGGTTTAGGGAAACGAGGATGAAGGTTTCCTCCCCGGAACCCAAATAAAGGAGGCTTTGAGGGTGAGGGCGGAGGGCATAAATGTCATCTCCGCCATTGATGTTTCCGACGGCTTGGCGATGGACCTGTGGAGGATAGCCAAGGCATCCCAAATGGGCCTATATATTGACCCAGGCGCAATACCAATAAAGGATTCCGTAAAGTTCGTTGCGGAGAACATGAACAAGGATCCTTACGAAATTGTCTTATCGAGCGGGGAAGAGTACGAGCTTATCATAACCGCACCCAAGGAGTATGCGAAAATCTTGCAAGATCTAAAATTCACACACATAGGTGAGGTGAGGCTTGGGGAAGTTGGTGTATTTGATATAAAGGGAAACAAGATCCCACCCTTGGGTTGGCAGCACTTTAGATGAAGATCCCCCTTTTTGAGTTGAATTGGGATGAGGATGAAGAGAGGGAAGTTTTGGAGGTATTGAGAAGCAAATGGGTATCCATGGGACCAAAAACGGAGGAGTATGAAAGGGCTCTAAGGGAATTTTACGGGGTTAATTTTGCTTTATCCTTCAACACTGGAACCTCGGCCCTTTTGGCCGCTTACCGTTCCGCAAATTTGCAAAGAAAGGTGATAGTACCTTCGCTAACTTTTGTGGCAACGGTCAACGCCTTGGTTTTCCTCAATTTGGAACCGGTATTTTCCGATATTCACTCCTTGAATTATCCGGTAATCTCCGCGGAAGAAATTGAGAAGGTTTTGGATAAAGATGTTTCCGGGGTTGTGTATGTAAATTATGCGGGTTATTCCCTTTTCGTTGATGAGATCAAGGAGCTTTGCGAGAATAGGGGCTTAATTTTGATAGAGGATGCATCCCATGCGCATGGGGCATTTTATAAGGGAAAATTTGCGGGAACATGGGGGAAAATAGGGGCCTTTAGCACCTTTGCCAATAAGAACCTATCAACGGGGGAAGGGGGGTACATTTTAACCGATGATCCGGAAATATACAAAAGGGCCAAACTTTTCA
>LBFQ01000001.1:0-1530 GCA_000980735.1 Candidatus Caldipriscus sp. T1.2 | reverse complement strand
CGAAAGAGGGAAAAGCTCGTTTCCCTTTACAGGAAGTTAATTTCGGAAGAACTTCCAGAAGTCTTAATACCCTTCCTTGATATTCCCGTTGAAGCTTCCTCCCACTATATATTTCCCATAATATTACCCAAGGGGGTGAATAGGGATAAAGTGGCGGAAAGGCTGGCGGAAATGGGCATATCTACGAGCGTACATTACCCACCCGTCCATCTATTTTCTTTTTACAACAACGGTAAAAAGCTACCGAAAACCGAGGAGTACTCATCAAGGACCCTAACCCTACCCCTATGGGGAAATATGGGGGAGGAAAAGGTTTATATGGTTGTGGAAGGATTGAAGAGGAGCATCTAATCACCTCGCCATCAGGACGCCAAGGCACACAAGGAGTAATCCCAGACTTTCCTTAAGGTTCAAGGTTTCTCCGAGTATAAGAATTGAGAGTAGCGCACCGAAAACTATGGTAGATAAAATTATCACCGAAGAGGATATAGCCCCCACCTCCCTTAAACCGTAAAAGTATAGGGCATAACCCAAGGTGGATGGGAAAACCGCAAGCCAAATTATTGAAAGTATGGATAAAAGGTCGGGAGAAAAATTTGGGGATATAGGTAGAAAAAGGAATGCGGTTGCTGTGGATATCAAATTGGTAGAGAAGGTGTAAATTATCGGGTCCTCCCTTGT
Source organism: Candidatus Caldipriscus sp. T1.2 (assembly GCA_000980735.1). Taxonomy (GTDB): domain Bacteria; phylum Hydrothermota; class Hydrothermia; order LBFQ01; family LBFQ01; genus Caldipriscus. The sequence continues at coordinate 849 of LBFQ01000001.1, read as the reverse complement.
TGAAAATTTCTTCGCGATAATTACGTATAACGCGTAGATTATGGAGGCGATTAAGGAAAGGGCGTCCCCCAAATTGATCCCACCAAAGCTGAATACGTTCCCAACTAGGAGAATTCCTAGGATCCCCAAGATTATAGAAGCAATCTGTTTGAGATTCGGTTTCTCACCCAAAAATATGGGTGAAAGGATCCCTACAAAAATGGGAAAGGTGTTGGAAATTATTGCCACTTTCGCCGCGGTGGTATAAACCTGCCCGGTAAATTGAAATTCGTATGCCAAGGCATTTAAAAATCCCAAAGTTATCGCGGGTTTTGATAAAATAGGCTTTTTCCTCAAGAAAACAAAAAGTAGGGCGGAGCTCAATAAGAACCTCAAGAATATTATAACTTGCGGGGAAAAGTTTCTAAGGGCAAATTCCGTGGCGGGAGGGGATGTGCCCCAAAAGAAGGATGCCAAAATCAAAGCCAGAAATCCTCTCAAACCGTCTATTCTACCCTAAAATCTTCGTTTAATGAATTTGGATGAGGTTTTAAGGGAAATATCCATCCTCAAAACCGAAAGTAAGGAGATCAGCCTAAATGATCTATCACCTAAGGAGATAGTGGAGCTCTCGGTTAAGGATAACATTTATGGGCTTTTGAAGGTTTTGGAATATTATGATAAAATAATACAAATATCGGAAATTTGGGCGGAAAGCTTGAGAAATGGAGGTAGGGTGGTTATGGTTGGAGCGGGGACATCGGGTAGGCTCGCGATTATGGAATCCGCCGAATTGTTCCCCACTTTCGGGATAGGTAAAGATAGGGTTATGGCCTTTATAGCGGGGGGGAAGGGCGCGGTATTTTCGGG